>JAKPVM010000309.1 GCA_029572555.1 Verrucomicrobiota bacterium
ATTCATATACCGTTAAAACATTTTCTTGAATGCTGGGGAGATGCCAGAAGTTTAAACGGGACCTTATTAAGTATTCAGCCTGTTATTCAGCCTGTATGGATTGGGGTGTCAGAGATTGAATTTTTTTCAAGGTTGTTGGGAATTAAAGATAGTTCGGATTATGACGTTGCGCGTCATACATCTAATTTTAAAAATGAAGATTGGAATAGATTTGTCAGCAACGGATTTCTCCCGAACAGCGAGTGGAAGGCGTTTAGCGGAAAATATGATAACGATGTGTTTAGAAAAATTATTGATTCGGAAAAGCCTGTTCCACAAAGTTCGGGAATTGAGATTAATTATTACCGAAGTTCCGTAGTTGACGATGGCAGGTATTTTACAAATGTCTGGTTGCAGGAAACACCTGATTCTATAACAAAGGTCGTTTGGGATAACCCTGCGCTGATTTCACCAAACACGGCTAAAAAGTTGGGGATTAGAGAAAGAAACGGCGTTGTTCAAAACATTGCCGAAGTAATTGAAATTCAAGTAAAAGGGCGTTCAGTGAAATGTCCAGTTGTGATTCAGCCGGGTATGGCTGATGGTGTAGTTGCTCTAACTCTCGGTTATGGCAGGCGCATAAATTCGGATTTTGGCAAAATGAATTTTGAGATTGGATTCAATGCCTTTAGACTGCGCGATGGCGATAATCCTTATTTTGAAACCGGGGCGCAATTAAAAATTGTTAGCGGTTCTTATGAACATATTGCGCGTGTTCAACCGGATAGTAAAAATCCCGATGAAGATGTAATCATAGAAGTTGACCTTTCTAAATACAAAGTTGAACCGAATTTTGTTAAAAAGATTTTAGACAATTCAAATAAGAAAAAGCCTGCAATGAAAAAGGGACAGCGGTTATATAAGCCGCTGGAACTTAATGGGGCTCATCAATGGGGAATGGTAATTGATTTGAACAAATGCATCGGTTGCGGTGTATGTATGTTAGCCTGTCGGAGTGAAAACAACATCCCTGTTGTTGGCAAAGATCAGGCTTTACGTAGACGCGAAATGGATTGGTTGAGGGTTGATAGATATTATTACGAAACAAAGCAAGGAGTGAAAGTTAGATTCCAGCCCGTGATGTGTATGCAGTGCGAAACTGCGCCCTGCGAGTATGTATGTCCTGTCAATGCTACCGTCCACGATAGCGAGGGCTTGAACTTGATGGTGTATAACCGATGCATTGGCGCCCGGTATTGTCTGAACAATTGTCCATATAAAGTCAGGCGGTTTAATTATTTTGATTTTAACAAAAGAATTGTAAAAGAAATTTATAATTCGGAGGCAACCGATGACGAATTAATATCATCTGTGTTGAAGAAATTAGTCGGCAAAAGGGACGATAGGGCAATTGAAAAACTACTGGCTCTGGTTAGAAATCCCGAAGTAACAGTGAGGATGCGCGGGGTTATGGAGAAATGCACTTATTGCATTCAGCGAATTCAAAACGCAAAGGCTGACAAAAAAATCAAGGCAGGCGATTCGCCGAATGTTTTGATTGAAGACGGAGTAGTTAAGACGGCGTGTCAACAGGCTTGTCCGGTCAATGCGATTATATTCGGCAATCTTTCAGACCCGAACAGCGAAATTTCAAAAACGGTTAAACAAAATCGCAACTACGGTTTGCTCATTTATTTAAATACAAAACCGCGAACAACATATCTTGCAAAGATAACAAATCAAAATCCCGAACTTAATGCCGCTTCGCCAGAAGAAAGGATTAACGGACAATAGTATTTATGATGTCCAGTAATACAAATCAGTCAAGCGCGACAGTTAATAGAACTGATAAGGCGGCATTATTTGCCTACGATGATGGCGCGCTGAGTGATTTGTCGGTGTCAAATGTTGAATCAAAGGCTCAGACCTGGTGGTGGATTGGTTTTATAATTTCCGTGTCAATGTTGTTATGCGGCGTATATTACATTGCCAATTTGTTATATGATGGTCTTGGACTATGGGGTTTAAACTATCCTGTGGCATGGGCATTTGATATTACGAATTTTGTCTTCTGGATTGGTATTGGACATGCCGGGACATTGATTTCCGCAATCCTGTTTTTGTTGCGTCAACGGTTCCGCACATCAATTAACCGCATCGCCGAAGCGATGACATTGTTTGCTGTTATTTGCGCATTTATATACCCGCTTATTCACACGGGCAGGCCGTGGTATGCGTGGTGGCTTTTGCCAGTATCAAATCCGAGCGCAACTTATCCACAATTTCGTTCGCCTTTGAGCTGGGATGTCTTTGCAATTATCACCTATTTCACCGTCTCATTTCTGTTTTTCTACATTGGCACTCTGCCTGATTTTGCCTTGTTGCGGGATAGGTCAAACAGCAAGATGAAAAAATATATTTATCACACTTTGTCGCTTGGCTGGACTGGTTCATCAAAACAATGGTTGCATTATGAAAAAACTTATATTCTGCTTGCGGCATTGTTAACGCCGTTAGTGGTTTCGGTTCATTCGGTTGTTTCTTATGACTTTTCCGTCTCTCTTTTACCGCTATGGCATACAACTCTTTTGCCGCCTTACTTTGTCGTTGGCGCAATATTATCGGGGATAGGAATGATTCTCGTATTAATCATACCGATAAGAAAATTTTACAAATTGGAGGGCGTTATAACGGTTAAACATATTGAATCCCTGTGCAAAATCGGGTTAGCGGGGTCTTGTTTCATCGGCTTTTGTTATGTGATTGAATATTTTGGTGCTTATTATACAGACGATATTGTAATGATAAAGGAACTAAAAAGCAGGATTGGCGGCAGTTATAACTTTTTCTTCTGGTTGACGATTATCGGCAGCATTCTTGCGCCACAACTTTTCTGGTTTAAAAAGGCGCGAACATCAATCAAAACTGTCTTTGTGGTGGCATTGCTTATTAATGTAGGAATGTGGAGTGAACGATTTGTTTTGATTGTCTTAACTTTGTCTAACGGCTTTTTGCCATCAACATCGGGTCATTTTAAACCGACTTATGTGGATATTCTAACATTCGTAGGATCGGTAGGGCTATTTCTGACATTGTATCTTCTGTTCTTAAAATTTATACCGGCAATAGCCGTTGCGGAAATCAAGGGCGCAAAAGCAGTAGTTAGTGGCACAACGGGCGATAAGAAAATTCCGTCCTCTGTTAGTATTAAAACGATTCCACAAAAGCCGTATCTGATGGTTGGCGAATATGATTCAATGGACGGCATCGTTGCGGCGCTGGATAAAATCAAAAAAACCGGCTACAAATTATATGAAATCTATTCCCCTTACCCTACTGGCATCGCTGAAAAAACCGTGATATCGAAAAAACCATATTCAGGCTGGTATGCTTTTATTGGAGGGTTGATAGGCATAGCGCTTGGTTTATTTATAGTCTGGTTTATGAACGGAATAGATTACCCGTTAAATGTGAGCGCAAAGCCATTGTTCAATATATTTTTAGCCGCGCCAGTAACGTTTGAAATATCGATATTGTTTGCTGCTATTGGCGCTGTTGCAGGAATGTTTTTGCCGAGAAATAGACCAAATTTTTCAAATCCGTTATTTAAGAGTGAACGTTTTTCTGCCTCTTGTAGTCGCGATAAATATTATATATCTGTTGATAGCGCCGATGAAAAATATTTACTCGATAGAACGCGCGATATGTTTATTTCAACCGGCGCCTCAAACATTGAACTAATTGAGAAGTGAATAGCAGAACCGTAATAATCATATTTGTATTAGCGTTGGCAATCATAATTGGTATTGCCGGGATTCGCGGTATGAAGTTTAGTTCGCCACCGCTTGAAATATTTTCAGATATGGTGCGGCAGAATAAGTCGCATCCGCAGACGCTAATAAGTTTGCCTGATGGTCGTAAATTAGCGCCAGTGTCGGGGACAATTCCGTTTAATAGGGTTGAGGAAAAAGATTCATTCAACACCGGATTAATCACAGGGACAACAAACTATGTGGAACTGATTCCTTTGGCAGTGGACAAAAAGTTAATTCTGCGCGGAAAGGAACGATACGGAGTATTTTGTTCGCATTGCCACGGATTATCGGGCGATGGCAATACAGTTGCCAGAAAAACCGGAACTATGTCGATTGTGGCAAATCTTCACGAGAAACGAATTGCGAAGATGACCGACGGCGAAATATTTAATGTGGTCACTCACGGAAGAAATTTGATGAGTTCTCACAGCGCAATAATTCCGACATCTGATAGATGGGCAATTATTGGTTATGTTAGGACTTTGCAAATATCACGGCTCGGGACTGTTGATGACATCCCAGCGCAAGAACGAGAGAGATTGTTACACACGGAAACAAATTGAATAATATTAAAACTATATTGACAGGATTGAGCGGAACGAAAGCAAATCGTCGCGTCGTTTTGTTGCTGGCTTGCGGGCTTGTTCTGTCGGTTATAGGCGCAATATTAAACATAACATATTTCTTGCTTATTTGGTTAACGGCGTTCTACTTCTTTTTTACAATAGCGACAGGGACTTTATTCATTCTGTTAATCCATCATATCATCGGTATAGAATGGATAGCGCCTTTAAGGAGGATATTGGAAAATGTTGCTATATCAACAATTTATTTAGCGCTATTATTCATTCCGATTTTAATAGGTAATTCATTAATTTATGCGTGGGAACTGTCAAATCCGCTTTTCAACCAATATTTATTTATCGGTGTATCTATTGTCTGCCTATGCCTGCTTGGTTTCATTGCATTAAGGTTGCGTAGGCTATCAATTGCGCAGGATAAAGGAGCGGTCGTAGATGCAAAATTGAAGAAGACTTCAATAGTGGGAATTTTTATTTATGCAATTTGTGGAACATTTGTGGCGTATTACTGGATAATGGGTCTCGATTATCCGTGGTTTAGCGGGATATTCGGTCTATATCATTTCAGCGCGGCGGTTCAATCAGCGTTTGCGTTTATTTATATATTAACATTGCTTTATACAATGCGCGGGGATTTGAAAAATGTCGTCGGTTCAAACCAGTGGAGAAATTTACCGCTATTAATTTTGACGTTCACGTTGATTCACGCATACACAAGTTATTCGCAATATATGTTGATTTTAAGCGCCGATTTACCAACTGAAACAACCTGGTATGAAA
Source organism: Verrucomicrobiota bacterium (assembly GCA_029572555.1). Taxonomy (GTDB): domain Bacteria; phylum Verrucomicrobiota; class Verrucomicrobiia; order Limisphaerales; family JAKPVM01; genus JAKPVM01. The sequence continues at coordinate 5,156 of JAKPVM010000309.1, forward strand.
TTAGATTAATTGATAACACCAAGATTCTCTGGTATTTAATCTTTTTGTTAAGGTTGTTTATCCCGTTCGTTTTATTGTTAAGAGGCAAGTTCAGAGCAAATCAAAGGCTAATGCTCGCGGTATCTCTGTCGATAGTTCTGGGACATTTGATTGAAATGTATATGAATATCGTGCCCTCGATGATACTGCAAATTTCAATATTTACACAAATATGCGCATTGGTTGGCGTGTTTATGTTTTTCTCTGCTGTAATATGGTTGATAATTCAATCTTATATGAAATCGGCTTCACTGTATCCATTGCAACTACCAGCGCGGGAAGAACCGATAATTTCACCAATTTCAGGCGGTGATATTTACGAAAACTTAAGAAAATGAAACAGCAAGATAAAGATATTTACAAGAAAACGACAGATGCGGCGGGGACAATCACTGTTCTAATATTTACGGCAATCTTTATTTTGGGCGGGATTTTAATCCGATTCTCTTATGTCAAAGAAAACCAGATTAATTATCGGGCGGATGAAGAACGGGTGCGCGCCAAAATGGAAATTGAAAATTCACAGAAACAATTGATGGACCCATATCAGTTTTTAGACAAACGGAAAGAATTTGTAAGGCTGCCAATATCTCGCTCAATGGGAATCGTTGAAGAGATATATAAAAATCGCAACACTGCGCGGACAAATTTATTGCAGCGGATTGAACGGAAAAGTAAGCCTGTGTCAGCGCAAAGTTCAACAGCGGATAAATTAAATCTGGAAAAATGAACCCATCAAAAAAGAAAGAATCAAAAAAAGAGATGCCATCAAAAAAGTGGCAGATGAAAGAAGAAGTCTCGGTTGAGGAGATTTTCAATTCTTTAAGATGGTGGGTGACTTTTCAAATTTGTAACTCTGCCTTATGGCTGTTAATCGCAACGGGATTGATAGGATTAGCCTTATTCGAATTGATTTTTCCTGAACTGGCTCCGAACTTTGCCGCAGCAAATTATGGACGACTTATCGCTGCATCGTCAACAGCCTTGCTTTACGGGTTTGCATTTCAATCATTGATGATAATTGCAATTTATTCCTGCGCCGTCTCAAACAAGGTCAAGTTGAGCGGTGGCGGACTAATGTTTGGTTCGCTGACTTTATGGAACATCGGCGTATTTGTTGCCGTTATTGCCGCTCTGGCTGGCGATACCACTGGTTATGAATGGTTCGAACTGCCTTATTATTCCGGAACGATTTTATTTTTGGCTTCGTTGTTGTTCGCAATTCAATTAGCGTTAATTTTAAACAATCGCTCCGTTGAAAGGCTTCATCCTTCAAACTGGTTCTGGATTATTTTAGTTTTCGGTTTGCTGCTTTTGATTGTGTTTTCACAGATATTTTTTGTGAGATTTCCCATTGAAGGTGCTGGTCAAATACTATTTCACAACTGGTTCAAGAATCTTGCCTTCAATGTAATAATTAGCGGCGGCATTGTTGGTTCATTGTTTTATTTTGCGCCGATGATTCTGGAAACGGAACTTTATAGTCGTCGTTTAGCATTATGCACATTTTTCGGCATCGCTATCTTTGGCGGTTTTGGCGGGTTGTCTATGTCAATGCCTCTGCCGCGCTGGGTGATTGAGGTCAACAATATGTTCTATCTATTTATGATAATCCCGTTTACAGCGGTTTTTATAAATCTATTTTTTACTGTAAAAAATCGGAAAAGTTCAAATATCGGTTTACGGTATCTTTATTTAGCTATTATATTCTGGGGAATTCACATCTTAACGGGTTTAGCGTCGGTGAATACCGAAGTAAATAAGATTACAGAATTTACGTTATATTCAGCAGGCAGGGATTACCTTCTGATATTATCAACTTTGTTTGCATTTATGGGGTGCGCAGAGGTTATTCTTCCGCAGTTTGGTAGGAGCAAAAAATCGTCTTTCCAATTCTATGTCGTGTTAATCGGCGCTTTGATATTTTCATTAAGTTATCTGGCTGGCGGTTTTATACAGGGGACAAATTATTACGATTATAGGGTAAAGTTCTCCGATGTTATTATTTCCGTTAAACCATTTATTTTCACGGCTTTGTTGGGCAGCGGAATTTTGTTTGTTGGCGCTCTAATATTTTTGTATAGGTGCAGCGCGGTTGTGATTAGCCTGATTAAAACAAAACAACTTAGTAAAATACTTGATGAAACAACAGAACAGAAAATTGCAGTATAAGGTATGAATAACTGGGTCATAGTCTTGATTGCCGGAATGATTTCAACCTGCATGTCTTTTTATATCGCGGTGTTGAGACCGCAAATGCAATTAAATGACCTGGCGCCTGTGGTGATTGGCGCCGGAGAATCTTACCCATCGCCACGACCCGGCGCGGCGCTGATTGGTATGCATATTTACCGCGAATCCGGTTGCTATTATTGCCATACCCGAATTGTTAAACCGTATCAATTTGGCAGCGATTATGAACGCGGGTGGGGAAAACGTCGCACCGTTGCCAGAGATTACATTGGAGACCAGCCGTTGCTTTGCGGCTCGCTTCGGCTTGCCCCCGACCTTGCAAACATCGGTTCGAGAAACCCGGAAAATTATTCTGTCCCGTGGAAATTTTCTTCTACAAATAATTTGGACATAGAACGAACGGCGAGGAATATGCTTATTTTATATGACGCCCGTTTGTTAAATCCCGATTCAATTATGCCATCTTATAAACAATTTTTTAAAACCGAAAATTCGTCAAATTCTGTTCACTCCATAAATGGCGAAGGGGAGTTTATTTTTCAAAATAGGCGAGTAATCCCGTTTGATGACGCAAAACGGCTTGCGGATTATCTGTTAAGCCTGCGCGCAGAACATCCATTGTTTGAAGCGCCACAGCCCATTGAACCGTCCAAAAAAATTATGAACACGTCGGCTTTGACAAACATTTTTAAGACAACAGGCGAACCGTTAAAATGAAAGAGTTAAAGACACAACAAATACAGCCCGCAAAGGATATAATCTGGTTGATTTGCCTTTTATTTATAGCGGTGCTGTTAGCTGTTTTTGTCCGTTCTCACATCATAAAAACCGCTGGCGGTTTTGAACGGGATTTATATTTCCCATTTTCAAACACAAACCAACTTGTGATTGCAAATCCTGCTACGCCAAATCTATTTCGTGAAAACGGTCGCTATTTATATACAACAGTTTGCGCCCCGTGTCATCAGACAGATGGGAGTGGTATTGCTGGACAATATCCGCCGCTTGTAGGTTCAGAATGGGTTCAGGCAAATGGATCAGGTAGATTGATACGAGTATTGCTTAATGGGATGCAAGGCGAAGTAGAGGTCGCCGGCGCAAAATATAATAACACAATGTTGCCGTGGAAAGACCTGTTGAGCGATTCGCAAATTGCAGCAATCCTGACTTTTATTAGAAGCGAATGGGGTAATAAATCGGGCGATGTCTCTGCTGAAAACGTCAAAACTATTAGAGACAAAGAATCCACTCGCACCGAACCCTGGACCGCGGAAGAACTTCTCCAGATACAAGAATTCGAGTGAGTTGCTATTAACCTGATGAAATTACTACAGCAAGAACATTTAGATAATGTGATGTTAGGATTAATGTGGCGTCAGCATCCCTGCCGACGGTTCTAAATTCATTGGGAGCAGGGATGCTCCCACTACCTTAGAGTAGCACAGGCATTCCTGCCTGTGGAGGGGAATGGAAGATATAAGATACAAGGATATAAAGATACAAGATACAATTTGTATATCCTGTAAATCCTTGTTAATACTCTCCCATTCCAATCCTATAAATCTGTTTCATCCGTGCAAATCAGCGTTCTGTTCCCGTTTCGTTCACTATGTAATGCCAACTTCCATCTGATAACAATAAATTTATGTATGACCTATTTCTTCTACCACACTAATAACTAAGTATTCTCGCAGATGTCGCAGAGATATAAGAACGCAGATAAATGCAGAGATACCATTGGTATACTTGCCTTGATAGACAAAACGGAGACAGGAGATTTAC
>JAKPVM010000313.1 GCA_029572555.1 Verrucomicrobiota bacterium
ATTTGTTCAACAGACACTTGTACATTAATTCGATATCTATGCTAATGATTCAGGTAGATTAAATGTTTTGTCCTCTTTTTATTTGTATTTGTTTGTTAAAGATTTATTATTTGTTTTTGGAATGAGATTAAGAAGTAAAAAATGAAAACGGTTGTGTTGCTTGATTCAGAAAAGTTTAACAAGGTGATTGAAGAGATTGCCAAACAAATTGCGTCTCAACACCAGAACATTGATGGTATTGTCCTTGTTGGGGTTCAACGCGGTGGTGTTTATTTAGCCGAAAGAATTAGAACACATCTGCAGAAAATTCTTAATTGCGAAATTCCATTAGGTTCAGTTGACATTGGAATGTACAGAGACGATTTAAACCAGCATCTTCCGCCGCAATTGAAACCGAGTATGATTCCAGTGGATATTAATGACAAGGATGTTGTTCTTGTTGATGATGTTTTGTTCAGTGGTAGAACCACCCGAGCCGCTCTTGAAGCCTTGAATGATTTTGGCAGACCTGCTCGGGTTCAACTTGCAGTCTTGATTGATAGGGGACATAGAGAATTACCTATAAAAGCCGATTTCGTCGGGAAATATATTGAGACCGATAAAGATGATACTGTAAAAGTCCTTTTTAAAGAACTTGATGGCGTTGATGAAGTTATCATTGAACGTCCTTAATTTTTCTTATTTGTATTGACTTTTTTGATATAAAAATTTTTATTTTAAAACAAAATGAACTGGGACAAAAGACACCTTCTTGATATAGAATCGCTTACTGCCGAGGAAATTAATCTTATTCTCGATACAGCAAAGGCGTTTAAGGAAGTTTCTACAAGACCTATAAAGAAAGTTCCGGCATTGAGAGGAAAAACGGTAATCAATCTGTTTGTTGAACCATCTACCCGAACCCGAACCAGTTTTGAACTTGCTGCTATCCGATTGAGCGCTGATGTTATTAATTTTAATGCTGAGGCTTCTTCTTTTAAAAAAGGCGAATCGCTAAGGGACACAGTCAGAAACCTTGAATCATTGAACGCCGATATTTTCATAATTCGTCATAGCGCAGCGGGTGCCCCTCATTTTATTGCGAGGTTTTTAAAGGGCAGTGTCGTAAATGCCGGTGATGGTGCGCATGAACACCCCACGCAAGCGCTTCTTGACGTCTTCACCATGCTTGAAAAAAAAGGCAGAATTCAAGGTCTGAATGTAACAATAATTGGCGATATACTTTATAGCCGTGTTGCAAGGTCAAATGTATGGGCTCTTACTAAATTAGGGGCTAATGTTACCCTTTGTGGTCCTAGCACGCTTGTCCCGCAAGAATTTGAAAAAATGGGTTGCAGGGTAGTTTATAACGTTGAAAAGGCAATAAAGGACGCTGATGTCGTAAATCTGTTACGGATTCAGCACGAACGACAAAGGAAGACAATGTTTCCCGGCACCGGTGAGTATTCGAGCCTTTTTGGCTTAAATTACTCGCGACTTGCAATGATGAAGCCAGACACCATAATAATGCACCCCGGTCCAATAAACCGCGGCATCGAAATAACAAGTGAGATAGCTGATTGTGAACGCTCGGTTATACTTGAACAGGTAACCAACGGACTTGCTGTAAGAATGGCAGTCCTTTTCCTTGTAAGCGGAGGAAAGAGCCCAAAAGACATCCTTTAATAATCCGTTATCGCAGAACTAATTCCTTATTATGAAAAAAAAATTTCAAAATCCAGAATCTCTTGTTCGCAAACAAGTTCGTTCTCTCAATGAATATATACCGGGAGAACAACTGGCAGTAGAAGGGTTGATAAAATTAAATACAAACGAAAATCCATACCCACCAGCACCGCAAGTTCTTAAGGCTGTAAAAGATGCAACAGATGCAAGGTTGAGGCTTTATCCAAATCCTACGGCACAAAAATTACGTGAGAGGCTTGCTCAATTTCATAATTGTGAGCCTGATAATATTATTGTTGGAAATGGGTCGGATGAACTTCTTGCGCTTGCCACACGCGCATTTGTTGAACCATCAGCCGCGTGTAAGGAAAAATCTAAAACCATTGTGCAATATTTTTACCCAAGTTATTCGCTTTATCCGGTTCTTGCAGATATTCACGGCGCTTCAAAAAATCCTATCAAACTTAATAGCGACTTCGGAATTCCTGATATAAATGAATTAAAGAAAAAATGGATTTTTGACGCTGCCCTTTCATATATCACAACGCCTAATGCGCCGTCAGGCCACGGTTATTCGGTTAAAGAACTGGAACAGTTTTGTGGATTGAATAGTGGCGTGGTTATCCTTGATGAAACTTATGTGGATTTTGCGGAGGAAAACGCCCTCTCGCTTGCCTTCAAATACCCGAATGTAATTGTTTCTCGAACCTTTTCAAAAGCCTATTCACTTTGCTTTTTAAGAGTGGGTTATTTCGTCGGCAATCCTGTCATTATCGGCGCTATGCAAAAAATTCGCGATTCCTACAATGTAAATGGTTTAGGACAAATTGCGGCTACAGCCACTCTGGATAACCTTGATTATTACAGACACAACTTTGAGAGAATAAAAATATCGCGCTCAAAACTCACAGGGGCGCTTAAGGAACTTGGATTTTTAGTATTTCCAAGTCAGACAAATTTCATCCTTGTTGAACCGCCAATTTATCCAGCAGAAGTATGGTTAGAAAAATTGAAGAGAAGAAAGATACTTGTCCGCTGGTTTAATCAAACCGGTATTAAACATTATTTGAGGATAACAATAGGCGCAGAAAACGAAATTGATTCCCTCATCAAAGCCGCCGAATCAATATTGAATGAAAAATAATTAGTCCTGATTTAACTTGAAAACAGCGACGACGGGTTTTCTTTGATTGGTAAAAATTTTCCACCCTCGTAATATTTTTCCATAGTCCCGTTCTGCCATTTCCTTACTCTGTAAAGGGTTGAAAAGATGAAGTCCGGCGCTTTTGCACCCTGACCGCCAACAAGTTCACTACCGCGACGGGTATTATCAATGAGCCATGCTGGAAGACTTAGATGATAAGGATTTCGCCTTACTTCGCCAATGTGAAATGTGAGGGCTGTTGTAATATCCGATACCATATCTTCCTCTAACTCAACCATCAAATCCGGATTATACATTGCACCCCAGTATTCGGTTTCAACTGTAAAACAGGTGAAATCCAATGGCATATACTTCAAGGCGTCTGCGACTAAAAAATGCGTTCCCACGTGTGTTGAATTCCAGTCGTTGTTGTGTGGAAACAATATTACTTGTGGCTTATAAGTTGTTAAAATTTCCGATATTCTATTGAGCATTTTGCTCCACACATCGGGGAACTGATTTCGAGTTACGCAATTAACTTTTTCAAAACCGTCTGGCGCAACCTCAAAAATTTCAAACCCAAGATATCTGCAGCAATTTTTTAATTCGTTTAATCTTTCCTGTTGACGCGTTTTATTGCTTCCGAGTGTAACGGGGACATTGATGACCCTCCATTTTGATTGACGGAGAAGCCGCAACGGAAGGGCGGAGACCAGTGTCTCATCGTCCGGGTGTGGGGCAAAAATTAGGACTTTCGGCGCATCTTGTGGAATATCATGGGTCTCCGGAAAGGCAAACTCTCCGAGCGGATAGTTTTTACCTTCACGCGCAAACCGAACATATTCCGAAACTAATGTTTTATATGGATTCATAGAATTACTTTGTGGTTACCGGCAGACTTGCTGCGGCTACTGCTTGACCATGCCGTTTCTCTTTTTCTCCCGGTAGATGTAAATTTATTTTATTTACCAGTTCAGGAAATTCGGCTTCTAATACCTTTTTAGCATTTTTAACGATGATTTCGCCTCCTTCACCAGTGGTTACCCTACCAAGTACAAGGATATGTTTGAAATCATAAAAATCGGCATAATGCGCAAGCGCATATCCGAGATAAACACCTATAGTTTCAAAAATTGAGATAGCCCATTGGTCTTTTTTGGAGACCAGACCTTGAACAAATCTTAAGACTTCGGGCAGAGGCATACCGGGCGGGGTTTCGATACCCGCAGTTTTTGCAAGTCTTCTTACGGCTTGCTGTGAAAAGTATTGCACACCACAACCCATATCGCCAGACCACTCATCACATGGCGCTTTAGGGTTATAATCAATCGGTGCAAATGCGAGTTCGTTTAACCAGTTTGTTATATTGCCTTCGGGTGTTACATAACCCGCTGCCTGGCTTGACCCCATAGCAATTCCAAGAATTGCATTATCATTTAGAGACATTGAACCAGCAAGAGCGGTTACTTCACCATCATTTGCTACCTCCATTGGCACTCCCCCAAAAGCGTCTTTTATTTCAAAGAATAAATTTTTAACTCGTTTCTCAAATAAATCCTTTGGCACTGACCTGAATAATGAAGCCACTTTGACCCTGTTGTTCACATAGATTCCAGCAGAACTTCCGCCGATAGCATCAACGCGAGGTAAGTGGGCAGCAGCCTGCTTGATTGAATCCATTATTCCTTCGAAATGGTATTGAGGGTCTTTTTCTACCGATGGGTTCCACACGGTTTCATTTGTAAAAACCACCTCGCCATCAATCACTGCTGCTGTTTTTCTATCGCTTGCGCCGAGATCAAAGCCAACCCTACAACCGTCCCAGTGTCTTCCCAAAGGCATAGTCTTCATTTTGGCTTGTGGTATATCCTGCTCGGCTGTGTGAACTACGACGATTGGATTGTCATAAACTTGATTTCCAATAAGGTTTGAATCGAACTTGCCAGTAGACGATTTTTCATAATGTTCTTGCAAACGTGCTGCTATTTCGTCCGGACCGCTTACATAAATTTTGTATCCGCCTCGCGACCATAAGAGAAACTTAATTAACCGCTCAACAAAATAAAAATTCGCATAATAAAGTGGCGATTCAGTCGCGGCTATTTGTGTTTCAAACCGAGAAACCGACCCATCGGTTTGTTCAAGTGCAATTATCAATTTTTGAGATTTGCCAGAGACTGTTGTTGATTCGAGAAAAAGACGATTTGCAATGACTGCCGGTCTAAAATCAGGGTCTAATGGAGGCTCTATTTTTGGACTAAAATTTATGCTCATATATGTAATGTTTAAATTGTTCTTCTATAAATAAAATTTATTACACCAGAATTTCAAGCAATAATTTAAAAAATGACAATAATTTTATCAAAAATTAAGATACGTTGATGAACAGAACAAATTATAATTAAATTTAATTACTATCATCCCATAACTGATAAAAATCAAACCTTACCCCCTGATTTTTCAGGGGTTTTTCGTATTTTTCACTTTTGGAAATTTTATCCCTTTTTCCCTCAATCATTAGCAAACAAATAACAATTGGATATATGGGTAAATATTTGTTGAATTGACACAAT
>JAKPVM010000333.1 GCA_029572555.1 Verrucomicrobiota bacterium
CTTCATTAATTGCCATAAATGAGCTGCTATTGCAAGTCATAAACGCATCATCTGTGGCACTACATTATACCGGTCTTGAAATGCGTTTCCTGGATTTATGCGGGTTCCCAGATCCAATGACCTCGACAACTGTTAAAGATGGGTTAAGACTCTGCTTGATCTGGGCGCCGACCTGGTAGGCATTGCGCCGGTGGAAAGATTCGCGCACGCGCCGGAAGGGCACAAGCCAACAGATTTTATGCCGAAATGCAAGTCGGTTATATCTATCGGGCTGCACATTCATCAGGGAGCGGCAGATGTCTGGGGAGATTATGACGACAGGCATAAAACAAATACGCCTTATCTTTTTTACGGCTACGGATTAACAAATCTGGAGAGTTCGCGCATTGTCAACCGCGTCGCGAAATTACTGGAGTACCAGGGATATCAGAGTCTTTGTTTTCTGCCGACGTGGTTAACCAGCATGACAAAATATATGGATGAAAGTCTGATCGAAGGAAAGTTGCGCGCCGAGTTTTCACACCGTCACGCCGCGGTTGCCGCCGGTATTGCGGAATTCGGGTGGAACGGATTGGCCTTGACGCCCGAATTCGGCGCAATGCAGAGATTTAATTCTATTCTCACATCCGCGGAACTTGAACCGACGCCGCTTTACTCTGGACCGCTTCTATGTCGCAAGCAAAAATGCGGCAGTACTTGCGTGAAAATATGTCCCACGCAGGCGATCTCTGCCGGGGAAAAACAGACAGTGCAGATTGGCGAGCGGACATTCGAATATGCGGCGCATGACAATGTCCGCTGTACGTATGCTATTCACGGCATGGTGAAGGGTTCCGGGGGAAGAAGCGATATCAAAATTCCCGATGGCCCCGGATCATTCATTCATTATGCCACAGCGCAATCGAGCGGAGAGATGCATTATTACGATAAATCCATGCTGGAAAACTGCTTCGGGATTATCTGCGGTGATTTCTGCGGCCGCTGTCTGCATAAGTGTCCGTCTCGCAAACTGGCGAAGAAGGATCTGGAACAGTATGATTTCACCTTGCGATTCAGCGTAATGAATACCGCATGGTAATCATGACTCCTCTTCAAAGGTGTTGCCAAAGAAAGTCAGTTTTTAAATATAACAATTATTAAGGAGAAATATAATGACTACAAAAAACTACATCCAAATTGCCTCGATAACGTTATTGGCATCAGTTATGTTTGAAATTACTTTACTGGCAGGACTGGCGCCCGTTCCAGAAAAAATATATCATTTCTTGCATATATTTTTGATGCTGGTTTTGATTGTTTCTCAAATTTTGCTTTACAAATCACTCGACAAAAATAAGCTAACGTCAAAATATGCATTATGGTTTGCGTTGGGTATGGGATTTACCGCCATTGGAGATTATGTAAATGGTGCAAATTCCTGTATAGAGCCGGTATCTAATAAACTAACTTGGGCTTTGCTTTTATTCGGGTCAGGTTACGTGATATACAATTTCATTTTATGGAAACACGCCACTAACATATTGGCGAAAACAAAAACATCGTTATTAAAATATAAGTATTATCTTGCCGTTCCTTTTATTGTTATTAACCTGATTTCCTGGATGCTGCATGTAGAACCTAATTTAAATAATCCGAGTTTGCTGTATTACGGTTCCTTTATTTTTAATCTGACAATTTATGTCGCCATGCCTTTGTTTGCCGCCTGGTATTATTACGGCACCGGTTGGAGTACGAGAGGATTGGTAATATTCATAGCGGCTATTTTAATTCCTTATTCAGATTTGGTTTTGTTCAATTCCTGGATGAAAAATGGCAGTGACCCCGCTGTGCCAAGCATTCAATTGTATGCCTATAATTGGATTTTATATTTTGGCGGACAAACATTAATGTCTATGCTGCCGTCATTTATTGTGATGGATGAAACTGAAAACTAATTTAATTTCAACATACTCAAGTTCTCAAAAAAATAACACAGTTGGGTATGGCGCCGCAGAAAAAGTATAGACATTTGCGTACCTGCAACATAATACGCTAAACAGAAATTTCTGTCTGCAATGTTTAAATTGACTTCCCGTTTTTAATAATTTACAAAACCAGCAACTGTTTTCAGGAATCTTTGATAATAGTAATCACGGGTATTAAACCCTCCGCTTCGCGGGAATGACAAAAAAAGATAAAATTGACTTTCTGCGAGTTCATCAGACATGGATCTTTATGGGAAACATTATAAAAGTATTTATTCTTATCATATTGTTGATGGTACTTTTCGTTTTTGGCGGTTTTATGACGGTTAACGCTTTTGTTGATGAGGGAAAGACGCAGGGGACGCAGCCACCGGCGCATCATACGGGGAATGAGTTTTTCAATATTTATGATAATCCAACACATGGATTCGCGAAGTTTCTCCGTTGGAAGCTGGGGTTCGGACCTAAAGAAACACCTGCCATTCCTCATGATCAGAAAATAAAATATGTACCCGATATCGCCATCCCTGATTATCAGCGCATTAACAATCCCGATCCCGATAAAATACAGGTTACGTGGATAGGTCATTCGACTTTCTTAATTCAGGTCGAGGGGATCAATATTTTGACGGATCCCGTTTTTAACCACACGGCATCGCCTGTTGGCAGTCTTGGTCCCGAACGGCGCAGTCCGGTTGGCATACCCTTTGATCGTCTTCCTCCTATCCATGCTGTTTTACAGAGTCACAATCACTATGACCATCTCGATTTATTCACGGTTAAAAAGTTGGGTAACAAACCAAAATATTTCGTCCCTTTGAAGCTGGGGAAGTGGTTTCAAGATCAGAAGATCACGAACTATGTAGAACTGGATTGGTGGGGTGAGTCAATTTTCCAAGGCCTCCTCGTTGTGTCTGTGCCAATTCAACATTTTATTGATAAGAACTTGCTTTTCGTTGGAGGCAGTAATTGAATTGATAAGAACTTGCTTTTCGTTGGAGGCAGTATAGGGACCGTTCACTTGTGTGTCAAGAATATTTTGGCCACAAGATGTGGGGTGCTGCATGGATGCCTCTTTGAAAGGCATATTCCGACACCAGTATTTTAAA
>JAKPVM010000334.1 GCA_029572555.1 Verrucomicrobiota bacterium
CTTCCACCAACCTTGCAAGGTCTCGTCCGGGACGGACAGGAATTGTTATATGCGGTATTTTAACACCGAGGATTTTGAAATATTGGTCATCTATTCCAAGGCGGTCTATATCTTTTACCTTCTCCCACTCTTTCAGGGAAACAACTAAATCTACCGTTTTTTCATTGCATACGCTCCGCACACCAAACATAGCCTTTACATCAATTATGCCAATGCCACGAACCTCCATAAAGTTCTGGGTCACCGCCGGGCTTTTTCCTACGAGATAATTTCCACCTACAAGGGTTACATTTACGATATCATCGGCGACAAGACTGTATCCCCTTTCAATCAAGTTAAGAACGCACTCACTTTTTCCTATGCCACTTTCTCCACGAATAATAACCCCTACCCCGAGAATATCGACCATACTGCCCATAACCGTTTCACGGGGAGCAAAAAGTGTTTCAAGGGCAATCGTGGCAAGGTTGATAAATTTCATTGTAATTAATGAACAGGTAAATACAGGGACTTTATGTCCTTCAGCGATACTCTTAAAATATTTGTCCGGTTCAAGGTTTCTGCAAAAAACCACGCACGGTATTTTATATAAAAATAAAGTCTTACATCTTTTTATTCGTTCTTCAACTGTCAATGACTTGAGGTAAGTTGTTTCGGCGTTGCCAAAGACCTGAATTCGGCGCATTGCAAAATATTTTGTATGTCCGGCAAGAACAAGTCCAGGACGATTTACTGTGGGTTCTCTGATGATATTTTTTAGTCCTGAGGCGCCTGCAACAAGTTTCAATCCCAACGCATCTGCCTGCGTTGTGTAGAATTTTTCAACCGTGACTAAATCGCGTTTCATAAGTTAAATTCCGGTCCAAGGTAGATTTCACGTGCCGAAGAATCGTTTGCTAAAAATTCGGATGCTCCCTCTACAAGGACTTTTCCTTTATGGATAAGGTAGCCGCGGTCAATAAGTTTTAGCATTTCTCTTACACTATGGTCTGTAATAAGAATACCAAGCCCGCGTTCTTTTAAACGTCTGATAATTTTCTGGACTTCATAAACCGCTATCGGGTCAATACCTGCAAATGGTTCATCAAGAAGCAATAGTTTTGGACTTGTTACCAAGGCTCGGGTAATTTCAAGTCTCCTTTTTTCTCCTCCGCTTAAAGTATAGGCGACATTTTTCGCAAGCGGTGTTAAATCCAGTTCTTCAAGTAGATATTTTAAACGGGTCTGCTGTTCTTCTTTTGACATTTTGCAAGTCTCAAGAATTGCGAGGATATTTTCTTCGACTGTAAGTTTTCTAAAAATAGAGGGTTCCTGTGTTAAGTATCCGATACCGAGTCGGGCTCGCAAATGCATAGGAAGATTTGTTATTTCTTTGCCGCAGAATTGGACTGTTCCACCGTCGGGTTTAACAATCCCAACAATCATATTAAATGTAGTGGTTTTTCCGGCGCCGTTCGGTCCCATCAAACCGACTATTTCACCGGCGCAAACCTGAATTGAAACGCCGTCAACAACATTTCTCTTTTTATATGTCTTAACAAGATTGTTTGTACAGAGCAGGACATTTTTCGGGTGTTCCACCTTTGTCTCTTCTCCGTTTGCGATTTCCGTATTTTGTTGCTCTGTCATTTTCCGGGTTTATTTAGTCCAAATTTTTTGCTATGTCCTTCATCAAGCAAGATTCTCACTTGATAAGGTCCAATAGCCTGAAATTTATTTTCTGTCCTGTACCACAAAAGCGATTCTGTGCTTGAGACTTCAATTCTACGAGATAACTGATTTGTGGTTTGTGCCTCCATATCTAATACTGGTTCACCGAGTAGTCTAACAACATCATTTGTAGCGGTGTACATTGCCTCTCGGGCGATGGCAAAGGTCTTGCCATAATCAATTACAACATTGTTTAAAGCAAAAATAAAATCGATGGCATTAGTAGTCTCTGAATTCTGAATTTTAACAAATTGAGCATACATTTTTGCTCGCTGGGTAGTGGATGGTCGTTCAACTACGACATTGTTTCGCGCAACTGCGGCGCTTATATATTTGCCGTTCTCCATAAGTCCCACATCCAGCTGGTTGCACCTTAATAAAAGGTTCGTATATATAATATTGTTGGTTGAGATTCTTTTGTGCACTAACCATACATTATTAGATGCTATGATTGACTTAATCTCGTTGGTATTATCCCTGAAATTAAACACAGCCTCGTCACAATCAATCATTATATTATTGAATTTCAAACCATTCGTTAAAACGATGGTATGCAAGGCTTTTACATTATCTTTTGTAATAATTTTTTCAGGATTAACACCGTTGTAGTCCATCATTGTCTCAAATTGCTTGCATTCTAACCGCCAAAAACCATTGGTCAGGTCTTTATCTTTTCCCTCTTGTTCTATGACGACATTGTTTTTCGCCAATAGCCGCCCCAACCGATTTGTTGAAAAAGTGAACAACGTCAGTTCCAGACAATTAATTTTAAAATTATTATCGCTTAATTTAACATTTCCGGCAAAGTCAACCTGATTGCTCTGGAATACAAATCCATCTGAATATACTTCCATCTTAACATTGCTGACATTTGTCCTTTTAGATTGGTCTGCAACTTGCCTTTGTAAGACTAAATAAGAATTGCCTTTTGCAGTAAAACGGTTCGCCGTTCTATCAATTTGGAGAAAGTTAGCATTGCCGTTTACATCTCTCAAGCGCCAACCTACTTTATCAAAAAATTCGAAAACAGTTTTCTCTTTTGAGGAATTGAAAACTGCCTTTTCTGACTTAATATATGATTCACCCTGAGTAATCTTAACTTCCCCTTCAACGACGAGGTTCTGAATTGGTTTGTCTTGTTCAGGAAGTTTAACAGATAATTTTTCGCTGAATATCTCTATGTTTGTTCTGACTGTCTGGTTAGTCCCTAATCCTTCTAATCCGAACAACTGCGCCGTAGAACCTTTTGCTTTGGCATAGGTGTGTCCAGTGGCTATAAATTGCTGGTTTTTTCTATCAAGAATAACCGAATCTGCTATGCCTTCTACGTCTTTAGTGAACCATCGTGGCGAACCGGAGAGATGCATCTGGTCATTTGTTGCGTAATATGTAGCGGTGTGTGAAGTTGCTCTATTTTCGCCCTGTGCAATATTAACATTGTAATTCGCTAAAATCGTCTCCAAACCTTCGCCTTTTTCAAGCAACTTACAAATCAACTCATCGCATTCCATCTTCAATAAACCGGTTTGCCCGCTTCTAATCGGTTGTTCAACAACTTTTACTTCCTTTGAATAAAATGCCTCCGATTGACGCGATTTAAAAGAAAACTTCCCGGAGGTAATTTCAAACTCCTGTCTCAATATCCCCCTCGGGGCATTCGTTGATTTAGAAAAAATTCTTATTTTTGTTTTTACATTGTTAGAAATTGTCAAAAAAGAGTCCGTTTGTTTCCATTCAAATCCGACACCAGAAATAAAGAATTGATTATCTACAGAACTTGCAGTTAACGAACCATCTGAGTATGCGCTTCTTGTATTGTAGTTAAAATAACATTTTGGCGCCTCTACTGTCCACGAGACTTGTTCTTTGTCATTATAAGTTTCTATTTTTAATCCATTAATTAAGTAAATTCGGTTCGATATATAAAGCGCTTCTTCGCCGTATAAAACGGAACGTCTCCTGTTCTGTGAATCAAATTCTGGAACGACAAATCCACCGCGCACAACTGCCTGCGGAACCTGAGGAAACAGGTCGTTCAATCCCGCAGCAAGGCAAAAAAGCAGTATGATTAAATATTTAAATCGGCTGAATTTCATTTTGGTTAACCAAAGAATAAAGTTTTACTAATTCATTTAACAAAGGAGGCAATTTTTCAAGCGGTATCATATTCGGTCCGTCGCTAAGGGCTTTTTGAGGTTCTGGATGCGTTTCAAAAAATACGCCATCTGATCCTGCTGTGATTGCAGCTCTGGCAAGGGTTGGCGCAAACTCGTTTTGTCCGCCAGAACGGTCCCGCGCGCCGCCGGGTAATTGAACAGAATGCGTGGCATCAAAGATAACGGGATAACCAAACTTCTTCATAATCGGAATCGAACGAAAATCTACCACGAGATTGTTATATCCAAAAGCAGTGCCGCGCTCTGTTATGATGATTTTTTTTGCCCCCAACCCTTCGGCTTTTTGAATAACTTGCCCCATATCTACCGGGGATAGGAATTGCCCCTTTTTAATATTTACAATCCTGCCTGTTTTAACCGCAGCGGCGATCAAGTCTGTCTGCCGACACAAAAACGCCGGTATCTGAATAACATCAACGGCTGATGATACAATTTCAGCCTGATAAGTCTCGTGGATATCGGTCAAAACGGGTATTTGAAATTTATCTCGCACCTTTTTCAAAATTTCAATGCCTGTTTTAATTCCGGGGCCGCGAAAGCTCTTTAATGATGTGCGATTTGCCTTATCAAAACTTGCCTTAAAAATATAAGTAACCCCCAATTCTTTAGACTTCTGAGATAAATAATCTGCAATACTTAAACAAAGACCCTCATCTTCTATCACGCACGGACCCGCAATTAATACAAGCCTGCGAGATTTAATTATCTTTTCCCATAATTGTTCTGTATCTATCAACGCCACAAATATTTTGTATCAAAGTAATTATTAAATGTAAATCTTTCAAAAAAGAAAGTGAATTAGGTTAACCGCTTTTAATTCATCAAATCTATATTAAAAAGTTACTAAACCGAAGGTTTCCAACTGGTGAATTTTATCAACCACCATTTCAGGTGTTATAAGACGCAAACATTCAAGGTGTTTTGTATTTTTACATTTTCTTTTAAAACAGGGGACGCAAGGCAAAGGGGCTTGAATGACACCCTGCAAGAACCCATAAGGTCCGGTGCGTCTCGGTTCTGTGGGGCCAAAAATTGCAACGATAGGTTTTTTAATAGCAGCCGCAATGTGCATAGGACCGGAATCGTTGCAAACGACAAGTTTGCTTGCACGAATTAACTCCATCATTTCCAGAATTGTAGTCTTTCCAACAAGGTTAACACACCTTTCGCCAACGAGTTCCTTAATTTGTGAACCGGTTTCAAAACTGTCATTTGTTCCAATAACAACAAAATTTATACCCTTGTATTCGGTAGAAAGTTTTTCTACAAGTGAAACATAATATTGAGGAAACCATTGTTTTGTTTTCCATCTGCCGCCCGGCGCTATTAAGAGATATTTTGAATTTGCTAAATTCCATTTTCTATCAATCTCCTCAATAACTTCCTTGCGTGGGGGCAACCAATCAAAATTAAAATGCGCAGGAACATTCAAAATTCGTAATGTTTCAAGATACCAATCTACCGCGTGTGTATAATAAGATGGTCTTCGGGCAATGATGTCGTAAAAACCAATAGCACCTTCTCTTGGTTCATCAACGCCAACAAATAAATCCCCATTAACTATCCACCCAAACGCACCGCTCCTAATAAGTCCTTGAAGATCAATTACGACATCAAACCTTTTTTTTCTTAACTTTGAAATTATAGAAAAGACATCTGCCAAGTAAAATGGGCTTGCCCAGTGATAACGGTCAAAATAAATTACGCCATTTAAATCTTTATCACCTTCAAGAATTTGACTGAATCGGGTATCAACCCACCAATAAATCTCGCTATCGGCATAATGCAATCGCAATAGCCGTAAAACAGGAATGGCTTGAACTATGTCCCCTAATGAACTTGGTTTGAGAATCAAAATTTTCATTAATCTCCGCCATTGTATAAAACCGGAGGCGAAGTAGTTTATTTTCCGATTGCAAGTCTATCTGCAAGTCTGCGAGGCAACCCAGCAGCGATAATTTTTGCCTCAGCCTTTTTTATGTCATAATCCACACGGTGAAGTTCAATAGTCATTTCATTCATATCATATATAACATAACCGGCTTTGGGATTATTATCGCGAGGCTGTCCAACGCTGCTTACATTAACGAAATATTTTTTACCCGGTTCTACCTTGAACTTTGAATAGGTTCCCCCACGAACAACACTATCCCGAATAAATGCCAATGGAACGTGAGTATGTCCGAAGAAGCATACGTTAGTGTTTTGATAGGTAAAACTTGCGGCTGCCATTAATTTATCAAAAACATAGCCCCAGCGCTGTGGTGCATCAAGCGTTGCGTGAACAAGGGTGAAGTTCGCAACCAACCGAATATATTTTAAATCGCGCAACCATTTTTTCTCATCTTCGTTCAACCGTTTTCGTGTCCATTGAATTGCATCTGCTGCGTGTGGATTAAATCCTTCTGTCGGCTCATTAGTTGAACAATATTCATCGTGATTGCCTTTGACACAGGGAATATTTAAGTCTCTAACAATCATTAAGCATTCTTTTGGATTTGCGCCATAGCCAACAACATCTCCAAGACAAACAATCTGGTCGCAGTTCTTGGTCTTGATGTCCTCAAGAACTGCTTCCAAACCTTCAAGATTTGAATGTATATCTGCAATTATCGCGTATCTCATTTACACCTATCTACCCCGTAATATGAAAACCTTGCATTTTACCAGTCGGTTCACTCCAGCTAATATCTTCTGACCTGATGAACCTACCAACTTCTGAATCACGTATCACCTGTAAAAACTGATCAAGTTCCACTCGTTCTCCCTCTGCAATTAATTCTACTCTGCCATCATCCAAATTTCTAACGACGCCGACAACTTCATATCCCATTGCGAGTTTCCTAACGGTGTATCTAAAACCTACACCTTGAACATATCCAGTATAATAAACCTTTACTCGGCGTCTTTCCATATCTATCTACTGTAAACAAGACCTTATACTTTCTCAAAAATTTAATACTAAAACAACCATTTTCTAAATAAAAATTATACCACAATTTGCGTTAATAATTAAAATAAAAATTGCTTAATTTATTTCGCCATTTAATTCTTAATTAAAATAATGGTTCAAAATGTGCCTTCAGAGACCCTGATGAATATGTGGCATCAACATCATTCCTGGCGATATAATTTCATAAGTTAAGGGCGGTTCCTCACCATTTTATAAAATTTTTTGATGCTAAAAATCAACCATTTTGTAAAATAGGTGATTGTTCAAAACAAAGTTTTATTTTAATAATATATTAAATATGGCAAATGACCTGTCCTTGAAAAACGACGAGCCTGTTGAATTAAGTATAATTATGCCTTGTCTTAATGAGGCAAAAACAATCGGAATTTGCATCAAAAAAGCGCAGGGATTTTTACAAAATCACGGAATCAAAGGCGAGATTGTGATAGGTGATAACGGTAGTACTGATGGTTCAAAAGAGATAGCCCGAGAACTTGGCGCGTCC
The DNA here is from genome assembly GCA_029572555.1 of Verrucomicrobiota bacterium. Lineage (GTDB taxonomy): Bacteria > Verrucomicrobiota > Verrucomicrobiia > Limisphaerales > JAKPVM01 > JAKPVM01. Next base: position 7,346 of record JAKPVM010000334.1, read on the forward strand.
GTTATCGATGTCCCAATTCGCGGCTATGGCGCTGCTTTGATGGGCGCAATTAAGGCGGCAAAAGGAAAATATATTATTATGGCTGACTCTGATAATTCCTACGATTTAACCAATCTGATGCCGTTTGTGGAAAAACTTCGCCAGGGTTATGACCTGGTGATGGGGAATAGATTTTTAGGCGGCATAAAGGAAGGTGCTATGCCGTTTCTAAACCGCTATATTGGCAACCCGATTTTAAGCAATCTTGGCAAACTTTTTTTTAAAACTAATATCAGTGATTTTCATTGCGGAATACGCGGCTTTTCAAAAGAAGCTGTAATGAAAATGGATTTGCAAA
>JAKPVM010000191.1 GCA_029572555.1 Verrucomicrobiota bacterium
GAAAAACGGTCGCGGATGGCGTCATTTCTTGCCAAACTCAAGAAAGAGAACATTTCAGTTATTGAATCTGATTTCTTAAATCAACATCAGGAATCTGAAATAACTATCGCTAAGTTGAGCATCAATAACTCTGCCTTAAACCGCGATTTAGACCAACTTTTAGCATTTATAGATTATCATCGTGGCGATATTGAACTTTATGATTATCAAGTTGAACGCTATAACTAATAAGGATTACTTGTGACACTTATTGATAAAAAGTTGTTAGAAAAAATTCTGTACCATGTTGAAAAGCCTGGTCGTTATGTCGGTGGTGAACACAACATGGTCTTAAAAGACTGGCAGTCTGTCGAAACTCGCGTTGCCCTGGCTTTTCCAGACATCTACGACCTGGGTCAAGCCAACCTGGGACTAAGTATCTTATACGAACTTATTAATGACCGTCCTAATATTTTGGCAGAACGGGTTTTTTCACCCTGGCATGATATGGAAGATGCTTTACGGGAGCATCACATCCCTTTTTTTTCACTCGAATCCAAAACACCTATAAAAGACTTTGATATTCTTGGCATTACCCTTCCTTACGAATCCATCTACACCAATGTGCTAAATCTCTTGGATTTATCGGTTATTCCACTAAGGTCAGAACAAAGAGAAGCCCATTATCCCCTCGTCATTGCTGGCGGACAGGCTTGTTTCAATCCAGAGCCCATGGCAGATTTCATTGATGCTTTTGCCATCGGTGACGGTGAAGAGGTCATTTTTGAAATTATCCATACTTACCAGGAATGGAAATCCCAAAACCAAAACAAAATCGTATTATTAAATAACCTGGCGAAAATCAATGGTGTTTATGTGCCTTCTCTGTACGAGGTCAAGTATTTTGATGATGGGCGAATAAATAAAGTGCAACCATTCACGGAAGATATACCAAAAACCGTCCTGAAACGCATTTCGCCAGCCTTGCCAGCGCCCATCAAGAAACAAATCGTGCCGAATACTCAAATTGTGCATGATCGCATCGCCGTTGAAATTATGCGTGGTTGCACCCGTGGCTGTCGTTTTTGCCATGC
>JAKPVM010000254.1 GCA_029572555.1 Verrucomicrobiota bacterium
CGATTGAATCGGCTCGGGCTTCAAGCAGGGTTGTCGATAGCGCCATAATCACAGCCAAAGCAAGACCTAATCCCACAATATCTGCTGAGGGTGGGATAAATAGTAGCGTACTTGACCAAAGTGACATAAATCCGTGGATACCTGCAGTTAATTTAAGCATTCCAATTGAGACCGCAAACAAACGGGGATATAGAATTGCAATTGCAAGTAACAAGGTTGAAGTTCAAAAGATGAATTTGATTCTTACTTCCTGGCAGGTTAGGTCGAACATACGCTCATCATATATAGAACTTTTATCAGCATACAACCGCAGCAATATTTTATTTAAACAAATTCAACTTCAAGAAAAAGTAAGAAAAACCCAGGAAACACAACTTAAAGGAGGCGAAATAAAAGCCTCAGATATAACGCCAATGACAATTCTTATCGCAAATACACAGATTGAACTTGGAAATGTAAGCCGACAATTGGATGAAGCATATCCACAACTTGCCGCAGCAATCGGTGTTCCATTGAGCGCGCTGAAAAAAATCAATCTACAACTTGCTTTAAAAGAAGATACAAATATATTCACACATTTTTTATCAACGAATTTAATTGAATTTTCATTAAAGAACAGGCCTGACATTCTTGCTGCAATATATGAATATGAGGCTGCACAATCCACGCTTCAATTGGAAATAGCAAAACAATATCCCGATGTTAATCTCAATCCGGGCTATCAATGGGATCAAGGAGAAAACAAATGGACAATCGGATTGAGCGTGGAACTGCCAATCTTTAATAAAAACGAAGGACCTATTGCTGAGGCTATGGCAAATCGCAATCTTGCAGCGGCAAAATTCAATGAACTCCAGATAAATATAATATCCGAAATGGAAGCCGCAATTGTTTCAGCGCAAACAGCGATAGAACAATTGAAACGATTTTCTGCTTTATATGAATCAAAGACGAAACATTTGAATAATTTAGAATTGCAGCTTAAATATGGCACGATAGATACGCTCACTTTGGAACAAGCGAGATTAGAACTCTCAGCCACAGAACTACCAGTTATAGAAGCCTATATAAACTTGGAGAAAGCTTTGGCAGGGTTGGAATCCGCTTTTCTAATACCTCTGGAAGAAGTTGTTAAAAAATAAATTCTTATGAAAAAAGCATTAATATTTATTATTATAATTGCAGTGTTAGGATATGGTGGGTATC
>JAKPVM010000215.1 GCA_029572555.1 Verrucomicrobiota bacterium
AATTTATAAACTTCTTATAAATGCAAATTTTTGTTAAGACATTAACAGGAAAAACCATCACCTTAGAATGTGAAGCTAATGACACCATTGAAAATATCAAACAAAAGATTCAAGATAAAGAAGGCATTCCGCCAGATCAACAAAGATTGATTTTTGCTGGAAAACAACTTGAAGATGGACGCACTCTCAGTGATTACAATATTCAAAAAGAATCAACCCTTCACTTAGTTTTACGTTTAAGAGGAGGATAAAAAGTCATAATCCATAATTGTAATTCACGTTTTATCGTATATTCCAATTAGTTTTCGAAAATTCATTCAATCAATTAATTTAGTATAACTTTCTTGGTTCTGTCTCCATAAATTCTTTGTTTGATCAGAAGATTTAACAAAGAATTTAAAATATTCATTTATTTTTTAATCATAAGAAATAAATGAATAAGGTAAGGTTATTTTAATTTTGTCTTTGTCATTGATGATTTATTCTTGATAATTGATTTCTATCGAGAAATAGGTAAATTGCAATTTTATATTTGACTCAATTTATCTCGATTATCATAATACAGAATAATTTTGTAATATTTTACCGATTAGCTGATGATTGGGCGCGGCGGCGTCTACCGGCGGATTGCTGGATCACTGCATCACCGACTACTCCTAACGTGGCATCATCAGCTGCATCTTGTACCGCCATTTCGATTTCTTGTTTCATTTGCCGCGAGGGCATCTGTGGTGTTTGTTGTTCGATTTTTTGGACGGCATGAATGGCTGCCACACTTGCGGCCTGGACTGCAGCCAGTTGGGCGGCCTGTTGAACCCTGACAGGCAAATCCGGGAACTGTTGTGCGGGACGTTGAACAGATTTTTGTGCGGCACGTTGGACAGTCTGTCCATACTGTTGGTTTAGTTGTTGAACATGCTGACGGGCAACTTGTTGAACAGCCTGTTGTGCTGCACGTTGTGCGACCTGTTGCATTTGTTGAGGGTCACCACCGGCCGATTGAACTGCTTGTTGAGCAGCTTGGAATGCGACCTCTTGGAAGACGACTGGAGCCCTGGGATACTGTTGAGCTACCTGTTGTGCAGCTCGCCTTGCAACTTGTTGTACTTGAGCGGAACCACCTTTCTGGGTTCGACGATAGCCATCCTGAGAACCCCTCCTTGATTGTCCACGTCCTTCTTGTTGGTCAAGGCTA
>JAKPVM010000221.1 GCA_029572555.1 Verrucomicrobiota bacterium
TGCAAAAGACTAATTAAATAATGTAGCAATATAGCAATGAAATAATTCTCAATTCTCAAATCCCAATTCTCAAATTACATAATGGCAACGATATACTTAATACGACACGGACAGGCACAATTCGGCATGGAAGAATACGACGCGCTTTCACCAACCGGAATTGAACAGGCGAAATTGTTAGGAGCAAGTTTCTTACAACGCAACATCATCCCAACTAAAGTCATTTCCGGTGCAATGAAGCGGCATCAGCAAACGATGGAGTATTGTTTAGAGAAGATGAATTTATCTGATGTAGAAAAAACTACTAACGATGACTGGAATGAATTTGACCATCGCGATATTATTGCCAAATATGAACCACGATATGCCGATTTAAACGAACTCAAGAAAGATATTTTTCTCGATAAAAGTCCGAAAGAAAAAATAACAGAAGTGCTGGTTGGTGCGGTCACGCGCTGGACCAGCGGACAGCATCATGACTACAATGAAAGCTGGACAACCTTTTGCGAGCGCATAAAGAACGGCCTGCAAAAAATTGAAGATGAAGCAAAGAAGGAAGACATTGTTTTTGTCTTCAGTTCCGGCGGCAGCATCTCAGTCATTATGCAGCAAATCCTGGATTTATCCGTTCAGAAAACTTTCGAAATGCAGTTAAATATCGCCAACTGTTCCATCACTAAACTCAGAACTTCCTCACGTGGAACTCAATTACTTTCCTTTTCCGATTACGCACACTTTGAAGGTGAACATAAAAAATGGCTGACATATAAATAGTTGTCTTAACTAGGATTTTATTTTGTCTGAATCAGGATTTACTGGATTTATAGATGATTGGATTTTTAAAGGAAGCTAATCCTACAATCCTTTAATCTTACAAATCCAAATTCAGACAAAAAAAGGCAATATCTTATCCTAAGTTAAATTCCAATGCACGCATTGTTTTTTCTGAATTTATTTCCTATTTTTATCAAACGAACGTTTGGTATAAACGCGCGTCATTCTGAACTTGTTTCAGAATCTATTTTTTAATTATAAAATTCTTTAATTCAATAATTATGGCAGAAGCTTATATCTACGATTGCGTGCGAACACCACGCGGCAAAGGCAAAAAAAACGGTGCATTACACGAAGTAACACCTACCGAATTGCTGGCACAAATGCTGAAAGCAATTCAACAAAGAAATAACCTCGATACGTCTTTAGTAGAAGACGTAGTGATCGGTTGTGTAACACCTATTGGCGACCAAGGTGGCAACATCGCTAAGACTGCGGTGATGATGGCTGACTATGCTACTTCCGTACCAGGATTTCAATTGAACCGTTTCTGCGCATCCGGTTTAGAAGCAGTAAACTTAGCTGCGATGAAAGTTCGTTCAGGCTGGCAAGACTTAGTGATTGCAGGTGGCGTAGAATCTATGTCGCGCGTACCGATGGGTTACGATGGCGGCGCCTGGGTATTGGATATGCGCGTAAACAGCCATACCGATTTCATTCCGCAAGGCATCAGTGCAGATTTAATTGCAACTTTAGAAGGTTTTTCACGAGAAGATTGCGACAACTATGCATTGCGTTCACAAAAATTGGCAGGCATTGCAAAAGCAGAAGGACGATTCAATAAATCAGTA
>JAKPVM010000226.1 GCA_029572555.1 Verrucomicrobiota bacterium
AAAAATAATTGCAGGTATCAAATCAGTCGTTGAGACCACGTTAGCTTGTTTATGGAGCAAGAGGATATGTAAGAAAATTAGCGAATCAGGCGCTAAAAGAATTTTTGCCTGTTGTGGCGCTGACCCATATTTTTTATTAGTAATTGATTCATTCCGCAAAAATTCAAACCTTCCAATTGATGTGTATCTTGTAGACGATTTTGCATCGTCGGCAATTTTGAATGGATATCCTGAATTAGCAGAAAAAATCTTCCGATGGGAAAGACAGGTTTTAACAAAGGCGGATCGTGTGTTCACCATCAGCAAAGGTTTTGCCGAACATCTTAAAGAAAAACACAATATCAATTGCCGATGGCTACCAATCCCGATTTTAGTTGAAGATAACAAATTGCGATATCATAAGCCTTCCTCATTTAAAGATGGTGTAAAAACAATTACTTATTTTGGCGCGGTAAATCCGTTATATAGTGGAGGAATCAAAACGTTGTTGAAAGAAATCAGCTCTTTTAATTCCCAGAATAGCACGAACAAATTCCGTCTTTTAATTATGACATATACCGAACCTGCGGTTGTTATTCGTGAACTTGGCGAACAGGTAGATTATGAAATTTTGCACAAGGCTGAAATTAACCAATGTCGAAAGATAATGATGGAAAGCGCGGCAATCTTTTTACCATATACTTTTGAAAATCCACATCAGGTAATGGTAGCGACTTCCTTTCCAAGCAGGTTTGCTGAAACATTGCCAATAGGCAGACCTCTGCTTGTTTATGGTCCATCGTATGCGTCTTTGCCTCGTCATTTCAAAGAAAACAATCTTCAAATTTGCGTTACGGAGGAATCTGGGCTTGGTAGGGCTTTGAAAACTATTGAACAATTTGATAATCCCAACACAATAGAGGCTTATGAACAAAATTTAATAAGGTATCATTCACCGCAATCTATCAAGAACATACTAAAATTAAAACAATGATAGGATTGAAAACAAAAATCTTAAATGAATTATGCCGCAGGTGGCATTATTTCAAGTTGCCATTGGATAAATCGCATCCGTTGACTTTGAGCGAACTGCGACAGAGTGGATTAGATAGAACCTCTCAATATATATATTGTGATTATTATTTTAGACATTTTCTTCCCGAACAGATAAAGAAACATCGGCAATATTTTATTCAAGACCAGCGCGGTTTTGGAGAAGATGCGTTTCATGCAATGTGGTTTATACTTTTACAAGAATTAAAACCAAAAAAGGCGCTTGAAATTGGTGTTTATAGAGGACAAACAATCACACTCTGGAAATTAATTAGCAGCGTATTAAAATTTGAATGTGCAGTTTCGTGTATATCTCCGTTTTCTTCAACTGGCGATTCGGTAAGCAATTATAAAAACGGGATAGATTATTTTGAAGATACAAAAACGAACCACAATTATTTTAACCTGCCAATGCCGGAGGTGTGTCGTTGTCTTTCCACAGAACCACAGGCGGTTGAGTTTATAAAAAGTAAGAAATGGGATTTGATTTATATTGATGGCAATCATGAATATGAAGTCGTAACAAAGGATTGGCAAGTGTGTATTGAATCTGTGGAAAAAGGAGGCATAATCGTTCTGGATGATTCAGCGCTTTATACGGATTATAAGCCGCCACGGTTTGCAACAGCAGGACACCCGGGGCCGTCACGGGTCGCAAACGATATTCCAAAGGATAATTTTATTGAACTCTTCAATGCAGGACACAACCGGGTTTTTCAAAAAATATAAATATGAAACCGATATTATTCTATGACTTTAGAACAATTTAATGAAATTGCAAAGAGTATTGCAGCTGAAGCGAATGTTTTAGGTTCTCATCATAATTATTTTTTACTTCATTCCACAAGGTTGTATAAGACTCATAAGTGGTTTGACACATTTAACAGAAAATTTGGGAAAACGCTTGAAATAGGTCCACTATATTCTTACTCCCCATTCATCCTTAAAAACAATGTTGAGTCTTATGAAATTCTTGAAGGAGACGAACCCGGCGTTTATCCATTACTAAAAATATATCCAAAATATAATATCCCGGTAAATATAATTGACCTTGGGCTTGTGTTTGGAAACCCATTAAATAGCGAGAGAAAACTACCGTATAAAGACGAACAATTTGACACTATAATTTGCTGGGAGACGATTGAGCATTTCAATTTCAATCCCGTCCCCTTTATAAGGGAATTATACAGAATTTCAAAACCGGGCGCCTCAATATTATTGACAGTTCCAAACCGCGCCTCTGCCGATTCACTATACAACCTTATAACCGGACGAGGTCAGATTGAACATATTGAAGAGTTCTTTAAATATGCCAATTATGAAATAGAAACGCATCACACCTGTTTTGCATTTCACTGGCATGAATACACGATGAGGGAGTTCAAACATTTGTTAACGAAGTGCGATTTTATGATTAAAAAGTCGGGGTATTTGATGGGATTTCAAGATAAACATCAACTTTCATTCTTGCGGAGGTTATTTCGCTGGTGTTTAAAAGTCGGTTCTATAATTGCGCCTTCACTTGGCAATCATATTTGTGTTGAATGTATAAAACAATAGCAGAAGTAACTGATTTAATTTGAAGATACTGCTAAAACAAGTTAATTAAATCCTATGAACGTTTGCATTGTGCCTGAATATCCAATTAGCCTGATGACTGGCGGTTTGCAGGTTCAGGCTGTGGAAACATATAAAGCCTTGAAAGAGTTAGACGGCGAACTACAGGTTAGCCTTTTTAACTGGTCTGAAGCCTCTAAACCGTCTGATATTTATCATTTTATTGGATTCCCGCCTTATATGTATAGAGTGATGGAACTGGTGAAGTTTGCAAAAAGACCTTATGTGATAACAATCTTATTCGGTTGTGAGACAAACAAACTGACACTTTATCTTGCAACAATGAGACGGTGGATAAAATCAGAAATCCTGCGGCTTCGTTCGCGTCAGGACGCAATATTAAATGCTTCGGCATTAATAACCATAACTCAAGCCGATGCCAATGCGCTTCAGATGATTCATCATATTGATAAATCAAAGATACATATTGTGCCAAATGCCGTAAATGAGAACTATTTTAACGCAACGTCGGATGCATGGCAAAAAACCTTTGGGACAGAACAATTCATTCTTTGCGTCGGAGCAATCCAGCCGAGAAAAAACCAACTACTTTTACTTAAAGCCGCAAACCAACTTCAATTGCCTGTTGTATTAATTGGCGCAGAACTTCCCGGCTGGGAAGATTACGCCAAAAAAGTTGAGGACGAACAAAAAATCAATGCCGCTTACGGCGGACGTTGGATTAAAAATCTTACAAACGAAAATCCGTTGCTTGCCTCGGCTTATGCATCTTGCAGATTGTTTGTTCTTTTGAGCACAGATGAGACTCAACCTTTGAGTATATTGCAAGCAATGGCTGTAAAAAAACCAGTCTTGTTATTAAAAGCCTCTTATACAAATGAACCGCCGTTTAATCAAATCCCGACTACAACCGCCCAAAATGTTCAATCGCTTGCTATGGATATAAAGAGACATTGGGAACGCGGCGTAGTTGTTCCTTTGCCAGAAGATTATAGGTGGCGAAATGTGGCACTAAAATTAAAATCAATTTACGAAAAAGCCATTAATGAATATAAAAGTAGTTGAGGTATGATTTTTTCCATAGTAACACCATCGTTGAATTGTAAAGAATTTATTTTACGAAACATTGAATCAGTAAGGACGCAAGGCTTTGGTCCTGATGAGGTTGAACACTGGGTAATTGACGGTGGTTCTACCGATGGTACTGTTGAATTGTTAAAGGCGCAAAATGATATCAAATGGATTTCTGAACCGGATAAAGGACTTTCTGACGCTGTCAATAAAGGCATTCAACGTTCTAAGGGAGAATGGATCATCTGGGCAAACGCTGATGATTTCTTGGCACCAGACGCCTTGCGAGTATTTCTCCAATATGTAAATAAGCACCCCGATATTAAGATATTTTGCGGCGAACTTGCCGTATTGCGATATGATGGGACGCTTGAGCAGATTTATCCTGCGTGGGATTATAATCTAAAGGATTTATTGGGACTAAGAACAGGGATTAATCAAACTTCTACTTTTATACACAGGGAAGTATTTGAAAAAGTAGGACTTCTGGACGTCAATATTCGGTATGCAATGGATTATGAATTATTTGTACGGATTATGCATCATTATAAATGCGTTCCTATAAATCATATACTTGCTTATTACCAGAGAAGAAAATCGTCTATAATGGACGCCCACATGAAAGAACATTTTGAACTTTTTTTAAAAGTTCGCCGTCAGTACAACCAGCCAATATTTTCTAAAGCCGAGTTCCGTATTCGGTTTTATATATATACAGATTGGCTGCGACAGATAAAACCGGTTCGCAAGGCTGTTCGTTTTGCGAAACGAATAGTGGGGAAAGAACCATTGCATCCTATGTAAAATGCCAGCAATTAGCGTCATACTTCCAACCCGATTAAGACACAGTCTTCTTATGCGGGCTTTAAACAGCCTGCGTAATCAGTC
>JAKPVM010000228.1 GCA_029572555.1 Verrucomicrobiota bacterium
AACTGATGTCTGAGACTAACCAAACAACAAAGCACAAATGCCGGCCCGGATGCGCCGCCTGCTGCATAGCGCCAAGCATCTCTTCGCCGATACCCGGAATGCCGCACGGCAAGCCCGCCGGAGTACGTTGCATACAACTGACCGATGATTTATTATGCAAGCTGATTGATTCGCCCGACCGCCCGAAAGTGTGTTTCGGTTTTGTGTTCGATCCGCTTATCTGCGGTAACAGCCGCGAAGAGGCGATGAGGATTATTGGGGAGCTGGAGAAGTAATTGCACAATGCACAACGCCTGATGCCTGACGCCTGATGCCTATCGCACAACGCTGCGCAAGTCATCAGGTTATCAAGTTAAAAGCGCCGCACTGAGCCTGCCGAAGTGTTGAAAGGCGACTTGAAATCATATTGCATCTTGGCGTTAGGGCGTGCTTCGCTCTCTCCGACGCGGCGGATATATTGCAGCAACAAACGTTTACCCCAAAAATGACCATAGTCGGTTCCTTTGAAGCGATCAGCGGACGCTGATCGAATAATATTAGCCTTGGGCGATAGCCCCAGGTACAAAGGAACACGCGAAGCACCTTTGCATTGAATAGTCACGCGTTGAAAACGCGAAGCAAAAATGATAATTGAATTAATTCTTGCCCCGACTCTCCAAGGACACTACCTGACCTCCGGAAAATCGGGAGCGTAGGCCGCCCTGGGCGACAACCTCTTTCCGCCATACCAGAAAGGCGTGGTAGAAATGAACTTGTTGTACAACTGTCCGGAGAGCGAAGTTGAGTCGTGAGAGGTGTGTGTTTTGATTATCAGCAATGCTTGGATAAGAGTTGATAAACTGTCTGTGTTTGGGGAATCTTACAGTTGAACTACAGGGTCATGATTCACTCACAATACGCCAAAAAAGGTTTATTAATGTTGTAGGAAATTTTCCCAGAATAAAATATCGGAAGATCTTCTTTCTTTCCACCAAATATCACAATCGGAAGGAGCATATTTAAAAAGACAATATGCGTCAATACCGGTATTATAATACAGCAAAAGATTTGCCGTCCATGAATAACAAATATTATCCTCTTTCAGCATTTCAAGCAGTACAATATTAATTGAATCTCGGTTATTGGAAATAATTTTTTGTAAAGAATCATTGTTAATTAAAACATGCTGCTGGTATCCAATTACTCTATTCATTGAATCAAAAACTGCAGTAGGCCAAGATGTTTTAAAAGACAAACAAGAATCATTCTTACTCGTTACAACTTTCAATTCGTGAAGTATATTATTATTAAAATTTTGGGCAAGTGTTGTTGAGTTGCAGCACAATATTGCAATTGCGATTACAATACTATTCATGAGCCTCTTTAGTTTACACGCCAGCTTTTTTGTCTGTTGACATTCTATCATATTGCTCTCCATAATATTCTTTTGATTTTATCGCTACTCCCATTTTCAGACAATGCTAAAGTAGCCAATTTTCTTCAATGTGGTGCTAAGACACAAACGCTTCTTGGGCCGGCTCTTTCAGAACACTTTGAGACTCCGAATGGTCGGGAGCGAAAGACGCTCTGGGCGCGGCGCAGTAAGCTCTCAAAACCAACCATGCAATAGCTACACGGTTGAGGCGCTTTTTCAAGTTCCCGTCCGCCTCGGCGGAGCAAACGGGTGGGATGCTTATGATGGAATTATTGTGGAAGGTGCGTGGAAAGATGCTCAGTTATTTAATAAAAAGAGTATCCCTTTCTTTATTAAACAATTTTCTATTGTTATTAGAAATTGTAAAAATTTCTGTTCTTATTATCTTATTGTTTTGAAGTGATTTAAAATCAATTTTGTTTTCTAATAAATAGAAATTTTGCACATAATCCTCCTCGTCAAAATATAGGAAAAACTGATAATCATTGCTACAAATGATAATTCCAAACAATGCATTATGGGCACCTCTAAAAACTTGATTTTTTCTTAGTGATGCGATGCAAATATAAGCGGTTCAATACGAAAAACAAAATATTTGCATTGATTATTTTTATAATAATCACAAATATTCTGAATATCAATACTATAGCTGGTTTGTTTGAACTGCTTGAATAAGAGATTTTATGCAACAGAAATTTTTAGCTGCTGACATCGGCATATGTTGTATGTGAGATTCATAAGCCCAATTTTTGTATTTGCTCTTTTTATTCCAATTGTAC
>JAKPVM010000238.1 GCA_029572555.1 Verrucomicrobiota bacterium
AGATGTTCTAAATAAATATTGGTACAAAAATAAATCTAAAAAAGAAGAAAAAAATAAATTGTTAGTTATTTTAAGAAATGCGCTGCCTGAAAAAACGCTAATGTGGTTCGACGCAGCGGTAGTATTAACTGATGAGAAAACTAAATATCCGCCATTGCTTGGCACTGGCGGTAATGATGGCAGATTAGATTTCACGAATAATTATATGCAAAGAGTGGTAGAGATGATAAATCCCGATGACGGAAAGCCAACTAATGTTTCGGAAAAACTTCTTAAAATCTCTCTCTTTGCTATTAATGAACCTGTAAAAATTGAAAAAGCGCCTGTTGGACAGTTCTTTCCAGCAAGAGCTGGCGGCGCAAACCAGACGCGTGGATTTGATTCAGAGTCATCGGTTAATCCATGGGATTTTATATTAATGTTAGAGGGCGCATTATTTTTTGCCTCTGCTTGTGTGAGGAGGTTAAATGTGGGAACATCGGATACAGTTTCATCGCCTTTCTGCGTTGAAACAACTGCCGCAGGTTATGCAAGCGCATCAATAGATGACGTCTCAAAATCAAGGGGAGAATTATGGATGCCTATATGGATGAAACCGTCTTCTGCTAAAGAGTTGATGTATATTTTTACCGAAGGTCGCGCTCAGGTTGGACGACGTATAGCCCGCAATGGGCTGGATTTCATTCGCGCCGCAGTAACGCTTGGCGTTGATAGAGGAATCAATGCGTTTCAAAGATATGGTTTTCAAGAAAGAAATGGTCTGGCTTATTTTGCGTTTGCCCTCGACAAAATAATAGTAAAAAGAAATGTTCGCGCCGATGTATTGAGTGAAATAGATATATGGCTGAATAAAATAATAAAATTATCTGTAAACAAGAATGCACCCGGTTCAATTGTTAAAGTTAGCAATAATCTTCAACGTTCTATAATCGACCTATGCAAACACGATGATGCTGAAAATTTACAATCAGTTTTGATTAGTCTTGGAAAATGCGAAAAGGCATTTTCAAAAAGCCTTAGATGGTGTCAGGATAACAACATCAAGCCTTTAAGCGGATTATCTGCTAAATGGATTGAATTAACAAACACTCAAACCCCTGAATTTAGGCTTGCCTGTTCGCTTGTTTCATTGTGCGGAAAATACGGCAAGGATTTGATTCCATTGCGATCAAATGTTGAACCAGTTGAGTATAACAAGGCTGGTTTTACATTCGTGGATAGCTCGGTTCGGGCTGTTTGGTCGGAAGGCTCGCTTGTTGATAACTTAAATTCAATCTTTTCAAGGCGTATGATTGACGCAGAAATATCCGGCGAACATAATCTAAAAGACACGGCGAAAGTTTATGCCTCCCTTAACGATATTAATGCATTTATTGATGGAGAAACCGATGACAATCTTATTGCCGATTTGTTATGGGGCTTGATTCTTGTTGATTGGAACAGGATTATGGAAAACCTCAATTTAAATGATATATCAAAATCAAGACCGAATTCTTTATACGCATTAATGAAACTATGTTTTATGAAGAAACCCGGTGAAAAAGAACCTCCACCATTGACACCAATCATTCACCGCATTGCTAAATCGGGAAAAAGCAAAGAGGCTTCTGAATTTGCAGTTAGAAGGTTAATTGGCTCAAACCTTGTCCCTGCAATTGATAGAATTTCACTTGCACCGGAAAAAACACGCCGTATAGCCGCGACGTTGCTTTTTCCTATATCTGAACGTTACTGGGAACAGCTTGCGGATGCTGTCCTACGTGCAGAAGAAGAGCAGGCATAAAAACAAACAAAAAGGAAAAATACTATGAACATACAATTAAATAATGAACCAAGGTTGTTAATAACAGCTAAATTGAAACCAATCGCTGGAACACGATTCCAACCGACTGGATTTCCGGATTTGGGCGCAGCCCAATACAAATTAAGCGACGGCACTGAAATGCTACTGGTTGAATCTGCGCAAAGTATGGCAAACAGATTAGAAGAAGTTTGCTGGGATAAAAATGAAAACAACTGGGTCAAACCATTAAAAGGATTACCCTGCGTTATGGTTGTTGATGAAAACAACAACCCTTTAACCAACTCTGTGTTAGAAGCGCACAGGTTGAATTCTCCATATATACTTAACGCAAAATGCCTAAAAACCGGAAAAACTTTTATGGACATAATTAGAGAGGAATTAAAAGTCGCTGAGGAGAGACCGGTTGAAATAAACCTCCTCGTCAAAAGTCTTGTCAACTACGATATCAATTCCCTTTTACACGGGATATTTTTCTCTCAAAAAGAGATTGCGGGTGGCAGAATGCGAATTCCACGCGCCTTAACGGCATTTATTGAGGCTTCCAATGTTACTGAGGCT
>JAKPVM010000240.1 GCA_029572555.1 Verrucomicrobiota bacterium
TTTATGGGAGAACCATCTGGATTTTGCTCTACTGGCTGACAATCAAGGCAGATTTTAACTCCCGAAGCGTCTTCTATCACCAGATGTTCTTGCCATTCGGCATTTGGGGCTTCCTCATTGTCCACCACCATTCTTCCCGTATCCTTGTTGACCACCACCGTTTGTTTTACCGGAGCTTGTTTCCCAGGCACAAATTCTTTTTTGAAGTATTCATAATGTGACTCGCATCCGCCCTCCGGAATTGCCATTCCCGTCAGGTTGCACACATTCATTCCCACAATCCCCGCCGGTCTTGTCGGTTGTTTAATTTCTTTTCCCGTCAGCAATTGGGTCATAATTTTATTCCAAATCGGTGCCGCCCCCGTCGTTCCTGACACCAGGTTACCCATTTTTGAATTATCGTTGTTTCCTACCCAAGTCGTCACCGTATAATCTTGGGTATAGCCGATTGTCCAGTTGTCTCTCATGTCATTTGTCGTTCCTGTTTTTACCGCTACTTCCGGGTGTCCTTTAATGTTCAACATCGACCCCCGGCCAAACACCATCGCCCTAGCCCCGTCATCCGACAAAATCTGTTGAATTATATAACTCGTTTCCCGCGACAATACTCTTGGTCCCGGATTATATTCATATTCCTCCAAAGTTTTTCCGTTCTTATCTACCACTTTCATTATTGGATTCAAATCTTGTCTGATACCCATGTTTGCTAATACTCCATAAGCGGTCGCCATGTCTGTCATCGTCACTTCGCCTCCGCCCAGAGTCAAAGATAAACCATAATCCGAAGCATTTTTAAACGTGCTCAATCCCATGGCTGAAGCCGAAGCCACGAATGTTTCCAGCCCATTTATCTTCAATACTTTCACTGCTGCAATATTCAAAGAGCTAGCCAAAGAAGTTCTTATATTTTGTAATCCGTGATAAGCTCCGCCGTAATTTGTCGGACAATAATTTCTTTGCCCTGGTTGAGCAAAACAGGTGGGATTATCATAAATCACCGACGCCGCTGTTATTTTTCCCGTTTCTATTCCCACCGCATAATTTATAGGTTTGATTGACGACCCTGGCTGTCTTAAAGCCGTCGTCACATTGTATTTACCATCAATTTTATCCGAAAAGTAATCAACCGATCCTACCATCGCCAGTATTTGTCCGGTTTTTGGCTCTGTTATCAACGCCGCTCCGTTGCTGACTTTGTATTTTTCCAATTTAGCCAGTTCTGCCGATACTGTTGCTTCCGCCATTTTTTGTATTCCGGTGTCTAAAGTCGTCGTAATTTTAAGCCCGCCTTCAGTTACCTTTTTAATTCCGTATTTTTGCATCAATAAATTTCTTACCCAAAACACAAAGTGTGGCGCCTTAATCTGGGCTTTGTTGACGTAATAATTCAAATGTTCTTCTTTGGCTTTGTTATATTCATCTTGGTTAATCATTTTCAGTTCCTTCATCCGATCCAACACCAGCACTTGTCTTGCTTTTGCCGCCTCCGGATAAGAAAAAGGGGAGTATTTGGTTGGCGATGCCGGCAGTCCCGCCAATAGGGCCGATTCTGCCAATGTCAAATCCTTAACCTCTTTGTTAAATATTCCATTTGCCGCCGATTGCACCCCCCACAGCGTTCCTCCGTAGGGAGTTTGATTAAAATACATTTCCAAAATTTCATCTTTAGAATACATTACTTCTGTTGCCACGGTTAGTACCGCTTCTTTAAATTTCCTTGACAAGGTTCTTTCCGGTGTCAGTAGCCCGTTTTTAACCAATTGTTGGGTCAAGGTTGATCCTCCCTGTAGCCTTTTTTCTATAATTGTCCGATATAACCCTCTGGCCAATCCCCGCACATCAAATCCGCCATGTTTATAAAAATTAGCATCCTCAATTGCCAGTGTTGCTTTTTTTAAGTTTTCCGGCACTTCCTCTAGTTTTACCGGCAGCCTTCTTTTCTCGGCATAAATTTCATACAATAATTCTCCATTTCGATCAAAAACTTGCGATGATTGGGCATATTCTCCGCTTGATAATTTTTTGGGACTCGGGACATTAAATAGGGTAAAAATTATTATTCCTACCCCTGCCGTTATCAGAGCAATCAAAACTATCCCCAGCCAACGCCGACGCCCTTTTTTCGTCTTTTTTCTAGTTTTGCTCATAAACACTCCTTTATTGGTTCATTTTTTGATAACTGTTCGATTATATCCTGATAAAAAGAATTTGCCCTATCAACTTTGGTTATCAATTTTTGGACTTCAATATCTTCCCCATTAAGCTTTGCTATTTCCTCCCTCAACTTTAAGTTTTTAACTCCTGCTTCCGCTAAATTATTTTTCCACCCAGTCTCTTTTTTCTCCAACCGGTATAACATTATCGCCTCCGTTATTTTTTTATCCGATACTAGCAACCCTATCCTGACCCGATCTATCGGATTGT
>JAKPVM010000246.1 GCA_029572555.1 Verrucomicrobiota bacterium
ATGGCAGTTTTATTACTCAAATTTGATGGCGAGAGGGCAAGCCGTTCTTGCGCCGCAATCACAGCCATCCAGAGTAGAAAATGCGCGTGGATCAATTCCGCCACCCCCGCAAATTGCAAAAAGTCCAACGCAAGAATATATTAAATACACCGTCAAAGCAGGGGATACTATGAGCGCTATTGCAAAACGTTATGGTGTAAGCGTGAACGCCGTGATGTCGGCGAATCCGGGTGTTGACTCCCGGAGATTGAAAATTGGACAGGTGTTAAACATTCCGGCTAAACAGGGTTCGACACAATGATAAACCGAATTGTATTGATAGTGGTTTGTTTCTTCTGGCTGGTGATGAACCTGCTGCTTTATCGGTATGAAATCGGCGATAAAAATAGATATCATTCATCGGTTCCAATTGAAACAGTATGGAAAAAAGTTTTAATGTCTCCCGACGAATCGTCGCTTGAAATCTTCCAGAATGGCAAACAAATAGGCAATTGCCGCTGGGTTGCGGGCGCAGGAGAGGAACAGATGCGCAAGTTCTTACAATCTGAAGAAGGCGAACCAACTAAAACCACAATTGTAAAGCCTTCTTCTTATACAATAGATTTTGATGGTAATCTTGCAATTAAGGAGGTGAAGGGAAACATTCGCTTTTATTTTCATGCGGTTTTGCTGGATGAAAATTCATGGAGCAACCTGAATATAAGAGTAAGTTTTGAAAAGATGAACATCAACATAAACGCATCTGCTTTCAATGAAACGTTGGTCTTAAGAATGGAAACACCGGAAACTGTGTTTTCAAAAAGATTCACTTTTGCTGAATTAAGAAATCCTGCGAACATATTACGATCTGTCGGAGTACCAGCAGGATTGTTGTTATTACCGGAACTTTCGTCAATTACTCGGACAAATGCCTCTGCATCACCAAGAATTAATTTAGACTGGCAATCTTATTATGATAATATGACAGTTGGAAAGACGACAATGTGGGTTTATCGTGTTGAGATTAATTTGTTTAAAAGGTTTAAAGCCGCAATAGATATTAGTAGGGCAGGCGAAATCCTAAAAGTTGAGTTGCCAAATAATATTGAATTAGTGAACGAGGCATTTGTGAACTTATAATAATAAAATGATAGAACTGATACATTTAAAAAAGAAGTTTGGCGATTTTGTTGCGGTGGATGATATCAATGTATACATTCCGAAAGGTGAATTTTTTGCGGTGCTCGGTCCAAACGCCGCCGGTAAAACCACAACCATTAAAATGATAACCGGGATGATTAAACCAACCGAAGGAACCGCAAAAATCGCTGGCTTTGATATTCAAGAACAACCCATAGAAGCACGGAGAAAAATGGCTTATGTCCCGGATTTTCCATTTTTGTATGATAAATTGACCATTTGGGAGTTCTTAAAATTCATCGGACAAATTTATGAAATGGAGGAAAGTATAATTGTCAAAAAGACGAAAAATCTCATAGACCTGTTCACTTTAGGAGAGTTTATTAATAGTCGGATTGAAAACCTTTCTCATGGTACAAAACAACGAGTGGTGATAGTCTCCGCTCTATTACATGAACCAGAGGTTTTTGTTATAGACGAACCAACTGTGGGACTTGACCCGCACCATTCCAGAGTTTTAAAAGACATCTTAAAAGAACGTTCAGAAAATGGTATGACAGTCTTTTTATCCACCCATCAAATTGAAATTGCGGAGGAACTTGCCGATAGAATTGGAATTATAGACAAAGGCAAATTAATTGCGGTTGGAACGGCGGATGACCTGCGGCGGCAGAGTAGAAATGAAGGCTCGCTTGAGTCTGTGTTTATCACCTTAACAAGTAATCACTCTTCCTCTAATCAGGTTGTTGAGGATTTTCAAAAGTAAGACAAGATGTCCGATAAAGCGGATAGAATTGAAAATGTCAAAAATGTTATACCACCGCCAAGAATTAACGTGCTCGGCGTAGGTATTTCAGTCCTCAATTTACAGAGTGCACTTAATCTTGTGTCTACCGCTATCAAAGAAAAAGCAAGGGGTTATATTTGCGTAACCGGTGTTCACGGGGTTACCGAAGCCCAGCAGGATATCCAGTTCAAAAAAATTCTAAATAAAAGTTTTTTATGCACGCCAGATGGAATGCCACTTGTCTGGCTTGGAAAATATTTTGGATACAAAGAAATTGATAGGGTTTATGGACCTGACTTAATGAAACTTGTATGTGATTGGAGCAGAAAGAAAGGCGTAACACACTTTTTATACGGCGGATTACCCGACGTAGCGGAAGATTTAAAGCAAAAATTGGAAGTAAATTATCCGGGCATCAACATTGTCGGTTGTTATTCCCCGCCATTCTGTCCTTTATCAAAAGATGAAGAAGAAAGGTTAATTAATATTGTCAGAGAATTGAAGCCGGATTTGTTCTGGGTTGGTCTCAGTACGCCAAAGCAGGAACGGTTTATGGCAGAATATATAAATAAATTAGACACAACAATTATGATTGGCGTGGGTGCAGCATTTGATTTTCTAACCGGGCGTATTAAACAAGCGCCACGATGGGTTCAACGAGCTGGACTGGAATGGTTTTATAGAATGTGTTACGAACCAAAACGATTAGTGCCGCGTTATCTCAAAAATAATCCAATTTTTCTATTAAAGATTTCCCTTCAGTTAAGCGGGTTGAAAAAATACAAGATAGAAGGATTGAAAGATTAATCAAAATTTTTGTTTTGTATTAATTATTTTAATGATTATATAGGAATATGAAAAACATATCACGAAGAAATTTCTTAATTTCAGCAACGGTTGTTTCCGTCGGGATATTGAATATTTCAACTAACCGTCTTCCTGCTGTTGAACCAATAAAAAGGTCTGGCAAAGCCCGCCTTTTGCCAAGTCTTGCAGCATATTCATTCAGGGATTATTTTATCTATGGCGGATCAAAAAAAGCGCCTCAGGAGAAGCGAATCGATATGTTTCAATTCATAGATTATTGCGCTGAAAACGGTTGTATTGGAGCAGAGCTAACGAGTTATTATTTTCCACCCAATGTAAATCCCGATTATATGTTGAAGATTAAGCAATACGCATTTTTAAAAGGGATTGTCATTAGCGGAACGTCCGTTGGTAATACATTTACTCATCCTGACGGAGAGGCTCGTGAAAAGGAGATCGCTAATGTTAAAAAGTGGATTGATTTTGCGGCAATTATGGGAGCACCGCATATTCGTGTTTTTGCTGGTAGTCAGGGCAAAAATCAATCTTACGAGGAGGCAAAGAAGAATTGCATTCAAGCCCTTGAAGAGTGCGCTGAATATGCCGGTAAAAAAGGCGTCTTTCTTGGATTGGAAAACCATGGTGGAATTGTGCCTGACCCGCAAAAAATAATTGATATTATAAATGCCGTTAATAGCCAGTGGGTCGGAATTAATCTTGATAGTGGAAATTTTGTAACCGACGACCCGTATAATGACATAGAAAAATGCGCCCCTTATGCGGTAAATGTCCAGATAAAAGTTGAAATCCGAAGAAAAGGACAAAAGAGTTCAGAACCGTCTGATTTTAAACGACTAATTGAAATTTTACAAAGATCAAATTATCAAGGTTTCGTTGCGTTAGAATATGAGGCTGCTGAAGATCCTTATACAGCCGTGCCGCGCTACCTAAAAGAATTGGCAAAATTATGTTCGGTTTAACATATACATTGGGATAATAAAATCTGATTTATTATTCCATTTTGTCCGAGTTATTAAGAAGAAATGAAAAGGTTTATAATGAATCCTCCACCAGGGGAACGAAAAGTGGGGTTTGTTGGGGATTATATAAAATTTCGTTTACAAATTGAAAACGGCGGTTCAATAGAATCCGGATGGCAAGCGTTTTTACGAACCAACCTCGGTAGAGCCTCGATATCACGAAAGGAAATTATTAACGCCTATTTTAAAAAGATCCCGTTGTTCGGCGCATCATGGCACGATGTCCCGATGAGGATTGAAGGAAATGAATGGGTAGTTGAAATCCCGCTCACGGAAGTCGGCTTTTTCAAAGCAAAAGCGTATGCAAGAGATACACGCGGATGGCAACACTGGCCTGAGGGACCGGATTTTGGAATAAATATTCACCCCGACCAATGCAGAACGGGAAATATAATTTATTGCGCATTTACACGTCTTTTTAACCAGACAAAAACCCTTGAACGCGCCCGCGATGACAAAACCGAAGAATACTTGCAACAGCTGGATAAACAGGGTTACACGGTTATACCACAATCAGGGAAATTGCGAGATTTAAAACGCGAACTTCCACACATAATGGGAACACTTGGCTGCAAGATTATCCAGCTTCTTCCCATTACGCCAGTCCCAACGACTTATGCCCGTTTTGGGCGTTTTGGCAGTCCGTATGCGGCACTTGATTTGACCGCAATAGACCCGGCTCTTGTTGAGTTTGATAAAAAAACAACTGCTGTTGACCAGTTTAAAGAATTAACTTATGAGACCCATAAATATGGCGGACTTGTCTTCCTTGATGTGGTCATAAATCATACTGGATGGGGTTCGTTTTTGCAGGATAATTTTCCACAGTGGTTTAAACGGTTGCCGGATGGAACTTTTGAAAGTCCCGGAGCGTGGGGGAACATCT
>JAKPVM010000266.1 GCA_029572555.1 Verrucomicrobiota bacterium
TCTTTGAGCAAGCCACCAATGAACTTGGCGACCCGGAATGGATTGGGATTCTTGAAAATTCGTCTATATCACACGCCGGAACAAACCGGTTCAGGCAGCGATATGCATACCTGGCTATACCGATAGGCGACTGTCTTGATATAAATGCTATACATAATAAATCAATTTTGAATCCACTCGAAGATTCTACAGGATTTTTGAGAAATCAAGGTGTTGGTTCTTGGGAGATAAATTTGGCGGCATTTTTCCGTTCGCTGAACACAAATGTTTATGGGTTGATAAGCTACAATTATGCGCCGTTTGCGCCGTCTTCAATGGGGACGGCGTTTGATGATGCATATAGTATCTTGACGAATAGGTATGCGGGAAATGTGATGAACCTTCCAAGCGCGTTGAGTTTTCTTTTAAGCACCAATGCTTATACGTATCAAAATGATGGATTTGATACTTATAGCGATGGTCCGCTTATGGATGGTCAATATTTATTTTATCCTGATTCAATAACGGCGGATAATATATATCAGCCATGGCCGGGGTCAGATAATCCGCAGGTTTATTATAATCTCCTTAGCGAACTTTTCGGTGCAAATAAGACATCAGCGGATTTTGTTAAGCGGTTGACAAATGCATTAGCAAGCAACGACCAATACGACAGGAAAACTTTTTACAGATTAATCTCCCAACTTGCCACAGATTCAGTTCCGTTGCCTGATACGAATAAGATTCATCTTAACTATGTTAACCTTCCACAATATAATATTTTCTACACGAACTTTGTTTCGTGGCATACGCCTACCAACCCTGCGCTATCAGTAATGTTTTTTACCAGTGTAGCCAATAAATTGTTATCAAATCAACTTGCGGAAATAAACAGTTCATTTGGTTTAGGCACTAATGTAATAACGAATGTAAGTTATATACCGGTTATATTTTATACGCCCGAAATACATAGATTCTTGCAGGTGGCGGCGAACATATTTGACGCAACGTGGAACGACGGTGCTAATGATCCATCACCTCCCACAATATTTAGACCAGTGTTTACCTATGATAACAATTTTAATTGTCCTGCAATTGCCGGATATGTTGTTGAAAATAATGATTCATTTATAAAAAATTATGTTGGCAATAATATTTACTCTGCAGGTGATCCAAGGCTCAAGACAATGTTAAATAATACTGTCCGCGACGATATTCTTATTTATAGCGTCCCGCCGATTGTAGGCGCTCGCAAAGGTTATCCAAACTTTAACGAATTAACAGTAAAAACTTATATTCAAGTTGAACGAAAACTTGCGTTTATAAAACAGCCATCTCCCCCGAAGACTTTTATTACGAACCAGATGTATATAATTGGAATTTCGAATTCATTTGGGATTGAATACTGGAATTCATATTCACGACCATTCCCGCGTCCTTTGGATTTATTTATCGCTTGTTCATCAACGATAGTTTTAACAAACGAATTTGGAGATGTGTTATATACAAACATATTTGGAACAAACTTTGGTCCTTATACTTTGCCTGCTAATTCCTGGCTGCCTTATACATTTAAATTGACGCCATCAAACAGTCTGGTGATTTTATCTAATGCTATTTATTTTGCTAATCCGCCGCCGAGGTTTCTTGAAATTTCTCCTAATCCCGGATTTGATACCGGAATTGGATTCAATACCCCTCAATGGTGGATGACGGTTTCAAATCGGATACTTTGTTATTTGGTTGATACAACTTTGCAACGGGTGGTGGACTTTGTTTGTATGGACGGGTTCGTGAGTCATATTGACCTGTCGTATGAATTGATGACAAGACCAGCGGCGGTAAGTCTTACCGATACAGGCGTCAACGATTCAATGTTTTGGGACACGAATCGGGTCGGGAATGCGTCAGACCCTAATTCTCCAACTCGCGGTGTGTATAATCAAATTCTTGCGTCAATGGGACGGTTGCCCGCAAACTGGACAAGTTACGGTCCAAATCCGTGGGGGCAAAATAAAGAGACGGCGATTGACACATTTTGCGTGAGGATGGGCGAACCGCCAGTGTATAATCCGGGTGGTTCGTTCAGCACAAATGCAACAGTTTTTCAGGCGCCATTTACACCGATGCGGAAGTTATATAGGTTCACAACCTGGCAGGTGAACGACCCGCTTGTTCATTATATACCGAATCAATTATACGAAAGCAATTATTGGCAGGCAGTTTCTCCGGTAATAGGTGTTAATGTTCCGACAAATAGCAATCTTGGTTTGACAAATTATGCATATAGGCCGTGGGGAGGTAATCCGATTTACACTGATTTGAATGACCAGACTGATTATGACAGGAGACTAAAAGACCCGCTGGTATGGAGTTCTGACGACTGGGATTTTCCGACGAACAAATTTCCGACAATCGGATGGTTGGGACGGGTGCATCGTGGGACGTCGTGGCAGACGATTTGTTTGAAATCTGAGGTGCCGGGTCAAGTAATTGATGATTATACCTGGGTAAGGTGGTCAGGCTATCCGGGTTCACGATTTACACATCCGACCAATGACTTGCGGATGGTTGATTTCTTTATTACCGCCCCGCATCCCAATGCAACAAGAGGGATTTTATCTATAAACCAGACCAACACAGCGGCATGGGCTGCTGTTCTTGGCGGTGTGCTTGTGTTAAAGACCAATGGTAATGACACTATTGAACCGGGAGTTCAACCGAATTACATTGATACCACTATTGAACCTGAATCCCCTGAAATTACCACAATTATTGATGCAATTAATTACTATAGATATGAAAAACCGGGACAGCGGTTCACATTGTTGAGCGAGATATTAGAGGTGCCGGAATTAACAGTGCGGTCGCCATTTATTCCATACTCAACACCAGCTGACCCGAGCCAAGCTATTAGCGATGCAGTCCTTGAACGAATTCCGCAGCAAGTAATGTCGTTGTTAAAAGTCGGGGAACCGAGGTTTTTGATTTATGCGTATGGTCAATCGTTAAGACCGGCGCCGCGTTCAATTACATTTGGACCGGGTGCGATGCATTTACTTTGCACAAATTATCAAGTAGTTGGAGAAGCCGTTATAAGGTCGGTGATACGGGTTGAAAATATATCGACTAATTCGGATGTTATAATCCCGCGTGTTATTACCGAGTCGTTTAATTTGCTTCCCCCTGATTAAATAAAGAAAGAATAAGTTTGCGTTATATACGTGAATATTAAAGAGAAAAGGAATTATTGGTATGCGCGATAATCCAAGAATGTGGGCGCTGGTGAGCGTGCTGCTACTTATAGGCGCCGGGGTTAGCTGGCAGATTGCTGATTGGCAGGAGCGTCAAAAATTAAAACAACCGCTGTCGCCGGGCACTAACACAGTATCAACATCCGGAGTTGAACGGGTTTCAACAAACTCGCAACTAAATGCAGTTATTACCAATTCACCAGCATCTAAACCATCAATTCCAATCAGGCTGACAAACTCAGATAAGAAACCTGTTGAACTCGCAAAATCGTCAAATGCTTTGTTGTTGCAAAATGCAATAATTGACACCTCAAACGGCAAACCGCTGCATATACCGTCAATTTTACAATCTACCAAGGAGAGCCATAGTTTTATTGTTCAATCTCGCGGGCTATTGAACGATACAATAAGAAACGGTATCAAGGCGGCAAAGGCAAAAATCGTTTCATATATTCCGAATAATGCCTATTTAGTAAGGGCGGAGTCTTCTGATGCTACACTGCTTGCAAAGATACCGGGGGTTCAGGCTGTTGTGAACTATGAGCCGTATTTCAAGCTTTCTGGTGAATTGATTAACCTTGTGAATGAAAATATGCAGAACCGCGATTCATTGACTATTAATGTATTGGGGTATGATGGGCAAAAGGGAGAATTAAAGAAAGAATTAACACAGATAGGGGCGAATTTTATTAGTGAACAGAATAATCCGTTTGGGCCGCAATTTACGGTTGAAATAGGCGCAAATATCCTTGTGGATGTTGCGAAATCGGATTTTGTTCAGGTTGTTGAACAAGCGCATACAAGGGCAAATGCAAATGACCGTTCACGGATGATGGTGGGAGTCTCATTAAGTTTAACGAACGACACAAATCCATTAGGGTTAACAGGCAAAGATGTCCTTGTGAACATTAATGATAGCGGTGTTGATGCTGGGCATCCTGACCTTGCGGGAAGGGTTACTGCTCAAACACCGGCGCTATTAACAGATTCTGATGGACACGGTACTCATATAGCAGGAACAATTGCGGGGAACGGCGCTATGTCAGGCACGGTTAATGGCGCACCCGGTTCACCATCAAATTCAAATTTCAGAGGGATGGCGCCGGAGGCAACGTTATATGTTCAAGGGGCAAATGCTATTACCGGACCACCAACAACAGATGAAGAATTGCAGGTCGGCGCATATCGGTCAAAGGCAAGAATATCTAATAACAGCTGGTATTTGATTGGGGATTATGGATACAGTCTTGCGGCTGCAAGCTATGATATAGCCGTGCGCGATTCAATTGCGACTGAACCGGGTATGCAGGAGTTGCTTTACGTATTTTGTGCAGGCAATAGCGGTTCTGGCGACCCTTATGGCAGTGGCGGGAATCCGAACACAATTTTGGCGCCGGGGACTGCTAAAAATGTAATCACAGTTGGCGCAACAGAATCCGCAAGACATATCACAAATGAAGTCGTTACGGGCGATGAAACAAACGCGCCATTTGTGAGTGTGACAGACAGCGATACGCAAGTTGCCTCTTTTTCAAGCAGGGGAAATATCGGTTATGGATTGGAGGGAATTTATGGCAGATTTAAACCGGATGTTGTGGCGCCCGGAACTTTGTTGATTTCCTGTCGCTCACAGCAATATCAAGACCCCACAAACAGCGCAAGCAGTTATGGTTATTATATACGAA
>JAKPVM010000302.1 GCA_029572555.1 Verrucomicrobiota bacterium
CGCCAAGCATAATATGTGGGTCAAATGGGACAATAATGCCCCGGTAAAATGGGTGAAATGCAAAAAAGATGACCCAGATCCCACAAAAATGGAAGACATTGACGCCGCAATTCCTTTCATAACCGAACAATATTCATGTAAGGTGTTCGGCCATGATTGCCCCGCGTATTATCACGCCGAAATGCTTGCAGAGGATTAATAAAAAATTAAAGGGCCAGCCATAACCGGCTGGCTTTTTTATTTAAAAAACTTGGATGGTGAGTTGAGAGTATGGGCCTTCACGATGGCAGGATTGCTGAGCTGAATTTGTGAATTGGTACTCTAGTAAAATATAACCATAAGGGAAAATTTAAGGCCATCAATAGGCAATTTGAAATTATGGAGAACAAAAACAAAAAAATTAAAAAATGTCCACGATTTGAGCGCTGTTCTCACAATATTTGTCCTTTGGATATTCAATTGTTTATCAGGATTGGTTTCGACGATAGTGATAAATGCCCTTTCATGCGCCTTTCAAGGGCTACGGCAATCAACGGTAAGCAATTTACCACTGGAGAGTCTGTTATGCCAGTTGCGGAGTTGATTTTAGTCCCACGCGATAACGTAGAACGACTTAACGACGCTTCTCAGAAGCGTTGGCGGGAATTAAACTGGCCACCATGAAAATAAATTAATTGCGCCCGAATATTTATGTTTAAAGTAATTTTTAAAATCCTATTGCATAAATTAAATTTCAGGATGGGCAAAAATTTAGTAGGTGTTCTTTATTCAGCATATTAATAATATTGCGCGAATTTAATCAAGTTCGCAATTAATTTTAAACTTATGAACAACAACAAGAACAAGAACAAGAACAAGAAGTGCTGTATTTACGCCCGGTGTTCCTCACCTCGGCAGGAGGATTTTCTCTTGCACACTCAATTACAAATTGATGATTGCAAGAAAATGGCTAAACACCGCAAGCTTGAAGTAAAAGATATATTTATGGACAACAAGCATGCAGTGAAGCCCAATTCTCGTCCGAACTTTGAGATTATGTTGAAGCGCATTAAATCAGGCGAGTTTGATTTTGTTATCTGCGATACACTTGATCGGCTGTTTTGCAATGACAGCGATTCAATCAAACTATGTCGTCTGTTTCGGCAAGGTTCTTTGAGGCCTATCATAACAACTGAAGGAGAATTTAGTCCTTCCTGCGATACATTCCCCTTATGCCCTTCCAAGAAATCCGCCAAGTGCAATATCGAGTAATCCCTCAATGTTAATTGCAAAAGCAATAAAACCATGGTCAATGCTATATGCGAAAATGTGGGACGGCTTAATGACGCTTCCCAGAAGCGCTGGCGGGAGTTGAACCGGTCACCATGATAATTATAGAGCCGAAGAGACTGTATTCCGAAAATAATTATTTATAACAATATGACAAACTCAATTAATCGAAAAAACAGTTACTTAGTGTATGCTCGTTCATCCTCAGACAATAAGGAGC
This sequence comes from Verrucomicrobiota bacterium, assembly GCA_029572555.1. Taxonomy (GTDB): domain Bacteria; phylum Verrucomicrobiota; class Verrucomicrobiia; order Limisphaerales; family JAKPVM01; genus JAKPVM01. The sequence continues at coordinate 1,490 of JAKPVM010000302.1, forward strand.
AACGAAATCGATCTCTCCAAGAGCAAATCGACAAATGCAAAAAAATTGCAAAGCGTCGCGAGCTGGTTATCAAGGATGTATTAACCGATACGAAGCCAGCCGTAAAGCCGAATACTGGACCCGCTTTTAAAGAAGTGTTACGGCGAATTCAAACTGGTGAAGCAAATTCAATTATTTGCTTTAGTTTGGACCGTCTTACCCGGAATAAAGAGGATTTATTGAAGCTTCAGCAGATGCTAAGTTTGGGTTCCTTAAAATCCTTGGTCGTCGTGACTGGCGAACGCCTTCCCGATTGCGAGATGCTTCCGCTAGGCTATAAAAAAACAAAGAACGGTATAGGCTTTAGTGACGCAAAACCGTTTGTCGCATCAGTGTTTGCCAATTATGATCGTATACGACAGTCTGAGCGGGCAAAAGCTGCCAAGCAAAAAGCTAAGTAAACGCCAACGGCACATGATTTCCTGGCCCACTTATTTGCCAGTAATCTCATGTGCCGTTTTTTGTTTACTCAGTTTCAATCTTTTTAATGAATCCGTAGTCTATTCCTCGTTGCATTGGTGGCGGAAGTTTAATCACAAATTCAAACGGAATCACGGGGCAATCCTTTTCGAGTCTGAAATTTGATGCAGTGCTCGAAATATGCCCACGTGTAAGCTCATAAAATCATATAAACATATAATTGCCAAAATGCAAAATCACAGAATCACGCGACTATATAAATGTAATTATAAAATCATAAA
>JAKPVM010000298.1 GCA_029572555.1 Verrucomicrobiota bacterium
CATACCATTTGATACTGTGATGGACGGCACAGGGACGACAAGGTGCGCATTTATTTGTGAGGCATCAATATTAAATGCAAGGTTTGTGCCTTTGTAATTAACAGTATATAAACCAGTCATAGGGACGCCAGAGAAATGCCACCAATACGCAACAGTCCCCGGGCCATCATCAGCAGACCTTAATCCCATTTGTGAAGCCTGTATGCCATTAATCCCCGAACCTGAAGGTCCAGTAACAATTACTTCATTCGTTGCGGCATAACTCGAATCAAATTGAGCGCCAAACCTCAACTCATACGATGAGATTGAAACCGGATAATTTACGGTAACGTTATATGGTGAATTGGAGTTAATAGTTCCTGCTGATGAAAAAAATAGACTCATACCCAAATCCGATTTGAATTGATGCCCATATCTTAATCTAACAAAGCAAGGATTAAATTGATTAAATACATAAGATGGCACTGTTATTGGTTCGGATAAAGTTTGTCCTGAAACAAACCAATCTTCGCCTTCCCAGTTAATTAAATTTGTTGATATCTCTAATCTGTAAAAGTGCGGCGGCGTGGTAACAAGTTGGAACTTTAATTGTCCATTTACTAACGTAAAGTTTGTAAATGCAGGTCTGATTATAGTAAAACTGCCCGGCGCAATATTAATATAAATGTCTTTTGATGTTGTTGTATTAGCCGAATCAGTTACGGAAATATTTATTTTGAAATTCCCTGATTCGCCGGGTATTCCTTGAATAATTCCGCTTGATTCATCCAGAACAAGTCCGCTGGGCAAAAAGCCAATTTCAAGCCTGAATGTATATGGAGAGGTTCCGCCAGAAACCATAATTTGGTTATTAAATTGTTGCCCACGTGTACCGGAAAAACTATCAGAATCAATTTGTAATGACGGCGGTGAAGATTTTATCCATACTGTTTTATAATTTGCTTCTATGTCATCAACATATAAGATTTGAATTGATTGTACATCTTGCCATTGAACTACTGTATTTGTAAATGTGTAGTTTGTAAAACCCGGTCTTAATTCGAAATTTTGAAATAACTGACCCCAACTGTCATTAACAATAATTCCGACCTGTTTCATAAATTCTTGTGGCGGCACTGTTTGTCCGTTCTGATTTTTATATGACCAACGAATTTGCCGCAAAATACCCGAACTATCCACAACAAATTCAGGCACAAGAAATATCTGCCGCTGTGAAATCTGTGGATTTGGGAAATTGAACTTAAGGGGCACTCCTTTATAACTAATTGTATAAACTCCACCTGTAATAACATTAACATCTGTCAAAGAAACGTATGGAGAAAAATAAGAATAACCGTCTTGTTCTTGTGAATACCAGCTGCTTGGTGTATTATTCAATCCTGAGCCTGCAGGTCCAGTAAATAATACTAAATCTGTTGGGTCTAAATCACTCATTTTAAAATAAAGATTATAGTTATTAATTGTCTTAGGCGTTGAAAATTGAGCATTCGTTCCTATTATTGAACCATCAGCAAAGGAGAAGAGATAGTTTGGTCTTCTCCACGAGATACAGTTGCCAGAAGTACCAGTTGTAGTAAGATATGTACGAAGAAGTTTTAAGTACCCAGTAACGGCAATAACCTGATTACCGTCGGTTGTGGTGTTTGTAATAACATTAATCACTTTTACCGCTAAAAGTTCTACTGTGTATTGCTGCCCTGGATAGAGTGTGTTTGCAGGGATTTTATAAGAGGTTGCAGTTCCGTTTAACGCACCTGATTGTAGTGGGTCTGGTGTTCTAATAATCTCATAATCCTCGTTACAACCATAAACAGTAAATTGAACAAAATCATTTGCAGTAAGACCGAGTGAATTCCAGCTCAATGTAAAATCAGCGTTTGGATTAACGCTCTGCGCTGCGATAAAATTTGAGAACAGCGGATTTGTTGGGTATGCGTCCCCGGTTAATGACAAGGTTAATGGCAAAGACGAATAGGTAGCCCCTTTAAAATTTAATGTATAATTGCCATTTGGAAAATTGGCGTCCAATATGGCTTTAGTAGAATATTCGCGATATAAATCAAATTCAATATTGTCCTGTATCAATGTAATCGGTGATTTACCCGGTGGTGTTAATGATACATTTGTTGTGGTGCTTTTTCCCGAAGTAATATTATCACAAGCAAACATATAACCGTAATTGGTAGTCATTGTCGGACCAACCTGAATTAAAATTGGTCCTTTTACAATATTTACAAAATCCCGAGCTCTTAATGGAACTGAAAATAAGGCTATCAATCCCACTAAAATTAAAATTTTAATTTGATATGGTTTTCCTGTTGAAACCACATTCTCCGAATTAGATTGGTTTTTCATAGTTGTTCCTTTTTATAATGTATTAAACATAACTGTTCACCGTTAAATACTTGGTCGTGGTAATTATGTTGTAAATCTCATATCATATTATTCTATTAAATGCAAGATTAATCTTTAGCCTGTTGACTCACCTGTTGCCTCATAAGTGTTAACACCCTGCGAGAGTTAAAAAACGGTTAAAAACATATTTGTTTTCCAATTATAATCAGCAATGGATAAAAAGGTTATTTCTGGAATGATATTACGTAATGGTTATCCGCATAATCATCATACGTCAAATAAATACTCCTAATATTACTAAAAGGAATTGGAGATGACAAGGTATGGCTTCTTATAGATGGGTCATCAATTTCATTTTCGTAAATTCTATTCCCATTATGATCATCAATCTCGATATCAATATCTTCAAGAAATGATGGCATTGACGCATAAATATTACCGTTACTCGGATTGCGATAAGTCCAGGAAATTGCAGTTAGCATACCATATTGAACTGTGAGAGACGGCGCGGGAACGATAAGGTGTGAGACAAGGTATGAGGCATCAACATTAAATACAGAGTTTGTACCCTTGTAATTAACAGTATATAAACCAGTCACAGGGACGCCAGAGAAATGCCACCAATACGCAACAGTCCCCGGGTCATCATCATCAGCCCTTAATCCCATTTGTGAAGCCTGTATGCCATTAATCCCCGAACCTGAAGGTCCCGTAACAATTACTTCATTCATTGCGGCATAACTCGGATCAAATTGAGCGGTAAACCTCAAATTATACGATGAGATTGAAACCGGATAATTCACAGTGACGTTATATGGTGGATTGGCGTTGATAGCGCCTGCCGAAGCAAACAAATTTACACCTAAATTTGCGTTGAATTGATGACCATAGATTATCCTGAAAAACATAGAATTAAATTGCCTTAACATATTAGGTGGCACTGTAATTGGTTCAGATAAATTTCCTTCTGATACAAACCAAAATTCGTTTTTCCAGTTAATCAAATTCGTTGAACTCTCCAACCTATAAAAATGTTGTTGCATAGTAGCAATCCGAATTGTCGGAAGCCCGTTAACTAACGTAAAGTTTGCAAATGCAGGTCTGCTTATAGTAAAACTGCCTAGCGCAATATTAATATAAATGTCTTTTGATGTTGTTGTATTAGCCGAATCAGTTACGGAAATATTTATTTTGAAATTCCCTGATTCGCCGGGTATTCCTTGAATTAATCCACTTGATTCATCCAGAACAAGTCCGCTGGGCAAGTAACCTATTTCAATTCTACTAATATAAGGATAACTTCCGCCAGAAACCATAATTTGACCGTAAAATTGTTGCCCACGTGTACCGGAAAAACTATCAGAATCAATTTGTAATGACGGCGGTCCCCACGGCTTTACCCATTGTGTCAAATAAGTTGCGCCCGCATCATCAACAAACCCAATTTGAACTGTTTGGACATCCTGCCATTGAACAGTTGTATTTGTGATTGTGTAATTTGTAAAAGCCGGCCGGATATCCCAATTTTGGAACAACTGTTGCCAACTTGAATTGTTCGCATAAATTACAATTCTTTTCATAAATTCTTGTGGCGGCACTGTTTGTCCGTTCTGATTTTTATATGACCAGCGGATTTGCTGTAAAATGCCAGAATTATCTACAACAAATTCAGGCACAAGAAATATCTGCCGTTGGGAAATCTGTGGATTTGGGAAATTGAACTTAAGGGGCACTCCTTTATAACTAATTGTATAAACTCCACCTGTAATAATGTTTACATTTGTGAGAGCAATATCGGGAGAAAAGTAGATACAACCATTCATCTCTTGCGAATACCAGCTGCTTGGTGTGTTGTTCAAACCTGAACCTGCAGGACCAGTAAATATTACCGAATTTGTCGGATTTGCATCATTCATTCTAAAACAAATGCTATATTCATTAACTGTCCTCGGTGTTGAATATTGAGCATTCGTTCCTATTATTGAACCGTCAGGGAAATTGAAGCTATAGTTTGGTTTCTGCCATGAAATACAATCACCAGCCGTGCCAGTTGTTTTAAGAGGCATACGAAGAACTTTTATATAACAACTAACGGCAATAATCTGGTTGCCATCAGTTGTATTGTTTGTAGTAACATTAATCAACTTTATTGCCAGGAGTTCTACTGTGTATTGCTGACCTGGATAGAGTGTGTTTGCAGGAATTTTATAAGAAGTGGCAGTCCCATTTAAAGCGCCTGATTCTAGTGGGTATGGTGTTTCAAAAATCTCATTATCCTCATTACAATCATAAATAGTAAATTGAACAAAATCGTTTGCAGTAAGGCCAAGTGAGTTCCAGCTCAATGTAAAATCAGCGTTTGGATTAACGCTCTGCGCTGCGATAAAATTTGAGAACAGCGGATTTGTCGGGTATATATCGCCGGTTAATGACAAGGTTAATTGCAAAGGCAAATAGGTAGCCCCTTTAAGGTTCAATGTATAATTGCCATTCGGAAAATCAGCGTCCATTAAGGCTTTTGTTGTGTATTCCCCCCATAAACCAAACTCATCACTATATTCTGATGGAATAGTGATCTGCGGCTTACCCGGTGGTGTTAATGATACATTTGTTGTGGTGCTTTTTCCCGAAAGTTCATTATAACATTCAAACGAATATCCGTATGTGGTAGTCGTTGTCGGGTTATCCTGAATTAAAATTTGTACTTTTACAATATCTATAAAATCCCGAGCTATTAATGGAACTGAAAATAAGGCTATCAATCCCACTAAAAATAAAATTTTAATTTGATATGGTTTTCCTGTTGAAAACACATCCTCCGAATTAGGTTGGTTTTTCATAGTTGTTCTTTATCTATAAAAAAAATACTATACATAACAATTCAAAGTAAAGAAAAAAGTTTGGAAGTTTTATTAAGTATTTTATATCATACTTGACTCTTAACCTAACACTAATCTTTGGCTAAACTTTGATTTTTTGGAGGCTGCCATTTAGCGCGGTAGTGATTACATCGTTCAACAACAGATAGTACATAATGTTTTGTGGAACTAAATTTAATTTGCTCTATAAATTGTTGGCTATTGGTTGTTGCTGGACCTTGCATCCATTTTAAAACATTTCCTCTGCCAGCATTATAATCAGCCAGCGCATAAGGTATCGGATTATCTGTATTTTGATACCTTGAAAGCAACTTTTTCAAATACCAAGCCCCGCATACAACATTCTTTTCTGGGTTAAATAAATCGGAAAACGCAAACATCCCTAATTTTTGGGCTTCTGCCCAATCACGCGCCGTTGTGGGCATAATTTGCATTAAACCAATTTCACCTTTTTTGCCAATCGCGTTTGGATTGAATTTACTTTCGCGCCAGATAACTGCCTTTATAAGCGCAGGTTCTACATTATATTTAGCAGATGCGGAAAGGATTTCGTTATCAAAACTATCCTCACGCCACTCAATGTAATATTGCCATACCCCACTGCCAATAATTACGAGAATCAGGACAACGACCGCTTTGGCAAATATATTTTTAGTGCTTTTCCTCATTTAAATTTAATCATAAGAAATCGTTGTTTATTAACTTTTAGAAAATTTAAAAATAGTCGTGTTCTCAAATTTTTCTCCCGGTCTTAAAACCGTTGAAGGAAAATTAGGTTTATTCGGTGAATCCGGAAAATGTTGTGTCTCAAAACATATTGCGCCATATCTTGGAAAAGCAACACCACCGATACCTATGATTTTGCCATTGAAATGGTTTGCAGTATAGATTTGCATACCGGGCTGTGTTGTGAATACTTCCATAATTCTTCCACTTTCCGGTTCAAATAATCTTGCCGCAAAATAAGGCGGCTTGCCTTCGCGATTAAGGACATAATTATGGTCGTATCCGCCCGGCCGCGGCATAAGTTGTTCTATTCGTTCGCCGATTTTTCGTGGCGTTGTAAAGTCAAGCGGTGTGTCTTTTACAGAAGTAATCTCGCCTGTTGGAATCAACTGGTCGTCTGTAGGAGTATGAGTATTTGCTGCAATTAAAAGTTGGTGGTTCAAAATATTCCCATAGCCAGCAAGATTAAAATAACTGTGATTTGTCAGGTTCACAACTGTTGCTTTGTCCGTGCGAGCCTCATAAAGCAGTTGCAGTTCATTATCATCGGTGAGTGTCATTGTAACCTTAACCGTTAGGTTACCCGGGTATCCCTCTTCGCCATCAGGCGAAAGATATGTAAATTGGACTGAAACCCTATCAGGCTTTTCCGTTATAGGTGTTGCATTCCAGAGCACTTTATCAAAGCCGCGTCTTCCGCCGTGGATATGATTTGTCCCCGAATTAGATGTAATTTTGTATTCTATGCCGTCAATCTTAAAACGGGCGCCGGCAATACGATTGGCAAACCGTCCGATTGTAGAACCTAATGTTGGACCTTTAACAATTCGTTCAAAATCATCAAAACCGACAACCACATTGGTTAACCTGCCATTTTTATCCGGGACGTGAATCTCTGTAATAGTTGCGCCCCAATTTGAAAGCCTTACTATAACTCCATTTTTATTTTTCAACGTAAATATTTTAACTATCCTACCATCTGGCAATTTACCCAATTCGCGTTCGCTTATTCTTTCAATATCAGCGCTGTGAACTCCCAACGGAATCAATGCAACAGCTAAAAGCAAAACAATATTTGCAATTTTCATAGAACCGTTGATGCAAGCCATTTGTCCGCAAGGTCTCTAATGTATTTTTCTTTTGGGTCTGTTCGGGTATCGCGTAAATGTTTAAAAATATTTGCAGCCTCTTGTTTTTTCCCTTTCGCATTTAGTTTTTCGGCAAGTTGTATACATAATGAGGTCATTTTTGAACGTTCGTACGACGACTCTACATCAGCGGCTTTTAAAAGAATTGATATTGACGAGGCATCAGCGGTCTTAACAATTCCAAATGCCCCGGCAAGTCTTATGTCTCGGTCATCATCTGATAAAGCCTTTTGAAATACTTTTATTGAATTTACATCTTCAAGGGCGGCGAGGCTTTGAATTGCCACAAGCTTGCAACGTCCGTTTGCTTTCAATACGACTGGTTGAAATTGTTCCGCAGAACCTTCTCTTATAGAAATCAAAGCCGAAGCGGCGTAGTCGCACAATTTTTCATTAAGCAACAATTTACCCAATGCAGAAGCAACATCTTTATCCCCTATTCTTTCAAGTTGCCGCGCTAAAAATCCTTGAACATATTCTGGCGTCTTATCGTTGCCCAAAAATGATGCAAAAGTCTTTGCAACAATTTTTCTCTGGTTTTGTTTTCCGGGTCGTCCTGTATAAACAGCAAGAACGTGAGCCAAATATTCTGCCTTGTAATTTTTGAACTCTGGCGAAGCCGGGTCGCGAATTAATCCCACAAGTTGCTCTATGCTTTGAGGAGCATCACTTAAAAGCGACTCGCATATTGAATCAGCAAGTTCAGGGTCAGGTCCCGTGAATTTACTTCCTTCAAGCGGCTTTTGTGGTTTTGATTTTTCATCAGCAGGCTGTTCTGTCTTTTTTTGCATTGCCTCCAGCTCTTTGTCCGTTGGAGGCATTTTTTCAACAAGTTCCGATACATTAATTTTTGCGGTTGCCATAAATTTTAAGAGTTGAATTTTATAGGTGCCACGGTGCACGCATTGGTTGATAAGCAAGGCGGTTCGCCTCTTCATCTCCAATTATAACTTCTTTGACAGGATCATATTTTATTTTTCTGCCAGTTCTAATAGCGATATTTGCAAGGTGAACAATAGTTATCGTTCTAAAAGCTGCCTCAGCGTTTCCCCCTGCAGGCTTGCGCTGTTTTACTGCCTCTGCAAATGTTAGTAGCGGTTCGGGATCTGGCATTGATTTAAGTTTCTCTCTATCTTCTGGGCTTAAATCCTCTAAACTCACGGAACGCGACTTTTTCTTTTCATAAGGGTCGCCCCATTCTGCGCTATCAAGAACAAGTGTAAGCCCATTTGCGTATTTTAATTCAACCCATCCCCACATACCGCATACCTCGTGATGAGCAGGAGGCGCGTTGGGTTCTACTTCAACCGGAGCAGTATCATCAAGTCCATAAGTCCATGTTACCGGGTCAAGAGTATGTTGAGCCATATCGGCAAGACCGCCCCCTTCATAGTCCCAGTAACCACGGTGAGTTCCCCCTACTCTATGTGGATGATAAGGCTTCATAGGCGATGGTCCTACATACATATCCCAATCAAGATTTGGTGGAATAGGTTGCGGCTTTGCATTCACAAGACCGCTCCACTCTTTTACCTTTAATCCCCCGCGACGAATAACAACGACATCGCATTTTTTTAATAAGCCACTTTTCATTATTTTTCGTATCAAGACCTTTTTAGGATCCTTAGCCTCATTGAATCGCCCGAATGTACCAATCTGAAAGATCCGTCCATACCGTTTTGAAGCCTCAGCCACAGCCCTGCCTTCGGCAATGAACCGCGTCATCGGTTTTTCACATAAAACATCTTTCCCTGCTTCCATAGCAGCGATGGAGATAAGTGCGTGCCAGTGTGGTGGAGTGGCTATTGCGACAACATCAATATCTTTTCTTTCAAGGACTCTTCTGAAATCCGTGTATGTGGTTTTATTGTCTGCTGTGGTTTTCCACCGCACGTCGCAACGGGCTAACATAACGACATTAAGCCCTTTTTGCATTTCAGAGAACGTGCCCGGACCGCGTCCTCCACAACCAATAAGCGCTCCGCCTAACGTTTCGCTTGGAGGTATATTACCCTCTCCACCAAGGACATATCGCGGAACTACTGTCGCCGCAATCCCTGTCGCAAGCGCATCTTTTAGAAAACTTCGGCGGGAGATTTTATTTATAATTTTCATAAACTTGATTTCTATGCTATTATATGTGAATATTTTAAGATAGTTATTCCTTAAGAACAACATTTTTTTATGCAAACTTGACGATTACTTAAATATAAGGAAACTTATCTTCTTTATTTATATAGTATGGAACATATTAGAAATATTGCGATAATTGCTCATGTTGACCACGGCAAGACAACATTAGTTGATTGCCTGCTGAAGCAGTCGGGCATTTTTCGCGCAAATCAGGCAATTGTTACAGAAGAGCGGATAATGGATTCGATGGATTTAGAGCGTGAAAAAGGAATCACAATCAAAGCCAAGAACGCTTCTTTTAAATATAAAGACTATCATATTAATATTGTTGACACTCCGGGACACGCCGACTTTGGTGGCGAGGTTGAGAGAATTATGAATATGATTGACGGGGTGTTGCTCGTAGTTGATGCGGCTGATGGTCCGCAAGCGCAAACACGGTTTGTCCTCCGTAAAGCCCTTGAAGCCGGCGCCAAGCCCATAGTCGTGATAAACAAGATTGATAGAGAAAATGCTCGTCCAAATGAGGTGCTTGACCATGTGCTTGAACTTTTCCTTCAACTTAATGCCTCTAATGAACAACTTGATTTCCCGATAATTTTTGCCAGCGCAAAAGAAGGTTACGCAAAAACGCGCCTTGACCAGCCCGGCGTTTCAATGGAACCGCTTTTTGAGGCAATCATAAAACATATCCCGCCACCGCGAATTAAACAATCGTCGGAGTTTAAACTACTTGTCGCAAATCTTGATTACTCCGACTATTTAGGCAGAATCGCATTTGGAAAAATTCACAGCGGAAAAATAAAAGTTGGCTCACAGATTTTTTGCATCCACGGCGATGGCACAAGAGAATCAGCGAAAGTAACCGCAATCTTTCATTTTGAAGGTCTTAAACGAGTTGAAATTGAAGAAGCAAGCGCCGGCGATGTAATTGGTATAACTGGATTAGAAAACGTTTTTATCGGAGAAACCCTAACGGACAATGAGGAGGCTACTCCGCTGCCATTTGTCCCAATTGATCCACCAACAATCCAGATGCAATTTGCCGTCAATGATGGTCCACTTGCCGGACAAGATGGCGAATATCTTACCGCTCGGCATATCAAAGAGAGGTTGATTAAAGAGATGAGAACAAATGTATCGTTGCAAGTCTCGGATACCGATATACCAAACGTTTTTCTTGTCAGTGCCCGCGGAGAAATGCAAATTGCAATACTCGTTGAACAGATGCGCCGAGAAGGTTACGAAGTCCTCGTTTCAAGACCAGAAGTAATTTTCAAGTATGACAAAAACGGTAACCTGCTTGAACCGATTGAGAAGATCTTCCTTGAAATTCCAAAGGATTTTATGGGAATTGTCCTTGAAAATCTCGCTGATAGAAAGGCAGAAATTACCGTTCTAAATCATCACGGCGACCAGATAAGCATTGAGGCTTTTATCCCAACTCGCGGATTGATTGGGTTTGAAACTGACCTCGTTAACCAGACGCGCGGTCTTGGCGTAATGAGCCATCTCTTTCACGAATACGGCGCATACAGGGGAGAAATTTCAGCAAAGAAGAATGGTTCGCTTGTAAGCATTGAAGACGGCATCGCTACTGCTTACGCATTAGACCAATTGCAGGAAAGAGGACGGCTTTTCATTGCGCCCGGCGAAAAAGTTTATCAGGGAATGATTATCGGGGAAAACTCCCGTGAATATGATATCCCGGTAAATCCAACAAAGGCAAAACATCTTACCAATATGCGGTCTCAAGGCGACGGCAAAGGCATTCAATTAGAGCCGCCACTTAAAATGTCGCTGGAACGCGCCATTGAATATATCGGTCCAGATGAATATGTTGAAGCCACACCGAAAAATTTGAGGCTCAGAAAGAAGATCCTTGATGAAACAAAGCGCAAACGCACAATGCTTCAAGCAAAGGTTGCATAGAAATTTAAGTCTATCAAAAATCCAATATAATATACAAACAGGGATGTTTGTGATATGCGTCTTTTTATTTGGTTTCTCGTCTTGGAAATAGTGGCGAAGGTTCGCCAACTTTATGTCCGGTATCCATTCCGCCCCAGTTTGATAATTTAAATTTATCCGGCTTTTGTTCAAGGTTCAGTTGCTTGAAAATAGCGCAAGCGGTATCTGGCAAAAATGGATAAAGCAATACTCCAAGAATTCTGCAAGTCTCCACAAGCGAATAAAGTATCTGGTCTAATCTTTGCGCCTGCGCAGGGTCTTTGGCAATTTTGAATGGGGTAGTATGGTCAATATATTGATTTGCGCGCGTGATTATCTCCCAGATTGAAATTAATCCGTCCTGAAGTTTATAACCTTTTAACTGGTCTTTTATCTTATTAACAAATTCAGAGACATCTTTTTCAAGGTCTGATGAACGGTCAGGAACAACACCGTTTCGGTATCGTTTTAGCATCGAAAGCGTCCTGTTCACAAGGTTGCCAAGACCATTCGCAAGTTCAGCGTTATATCTTGATGTAAAACCGCTATCGGTCCAATTTCCATCCGGTCCAATATCTAATTCACGCACGACATAATATCGGAAGGCATCGCAACCCCATTCGTCTATTACGGCAATAGGGTCAACAACATTGCCTGTGCTTTTGCTCATTTTTTGATAATCTTTTTGCCACCAACCATGAACAAGAATCTGGCGTGGAAGCGGCAGTCCCATAGCCTTCAGCATTATAGGCCAATAGACGGAATGAAATTTTATGATATCTTTACCGATAATATGTACGTCGGCTGGCCAGAGTTCAAGCGGAGAATCTAATAAACATTCAACTCCTGCTGCCCATGTTACAACTGGGTCCCCGTAATTTGCCGGACAAGTTATATAATTTGACAATGCATCAAACCAAACATAAGTAACGTAATTCTTGTCAAACGGCAGCGGAATTCCCCAGTTAAGTCGGTTCACAGGGCGTGTGATACAAAGGTCTTCAAGAGCATTGTTGCGCAAAAAACCTAAAACTTCGTTGCGTCGGTAATCAGGATAAATAAAGTCCGTGTGCAACTCGATATATTCTGTCAACCATTTTTGATGGATGCTTAATTTGAAATAATAGTTTTCCTCTTCAAGTTCAACGACATTTCCATAAGCAGGGTCAAATGTTCCATCGGGACGACGGTCTTTTTCGGTCAAAAAGGTTTCTTCTTTTGTTGAATAATAGCCGCGATACGTCGCCTTGTAAAAATGTCCTTCATCATAAAGCTTCTGTAAAAATGCGCTTACGATCTTTTTATGTCGTTCCTCTGTTGTTCGGATAAAATCATCGTTGGACAAGTTTAGTTTTTTTGTAAAATTCTTCCAGATAACAGCAAGTTCATCACAATATTGTTGCGGCGATTTTCCTTCGGCTGTAGCGGCTTGTTGAACCTTTTGACCGTGTTCATCTGTGCCTGTGAGATAAAAAACTTCATTCCCAAGACTTCGTTGCGAACGTGCAATCACATCGGTTATTATCTTTTCATAAGCATGCCCTAAATGTGGTTGACCGTTCACATAGTCAATCGCAGTAGTTATGTAAAACCATTTACTCATTCTCCAAAGTTTGCAAAATATCTGTGGTTCTTGCAACCCTGCATTTAAATGTTAAATTAAAATCTCAATCATTATCAAACCGATAACAATTGGATTTGTGGATGAATATTTTGATTTAACACAATGATATCAACAAGTTCCTTAACTTCAGAAAGCAGGTGATAGATAATTTCTCGCAGATGTTCGCAAATATTTAAAAACGCTGATAAATGCAGATTTGTCACAAGTATTCTTGCTTTTAAAAACAAATGAAAAACATAAGATTTACAAGGATTTTTATTTAACAGGGATAGACAGGATATACAGGATAAACAAATCTTATTTAATCAAAAGAAATCCTGTCCATCCTGTCTATCCCTGTTAATTTATTTTTTAATCGCTGGATATATCTTGTATGAATATTTTAGGGCTGTAAAAATGATATAAACACATTTCAAAACCTGCGAAAGCGGGTGACAGGATTATAGCAAAGGAAATACAATAAATCATAAACCGCTGAAAGCAGTGACAGAACCATTATTTAAATTATCGCTCTGTCACCACTACCGTGGTTTTCCTTTATGTTAATTTCTATGCTATAATCCTGCCACTCCTGTCGGAGTTTGAGAATGCCAGCCTTCGGCTGGTTGATATATTATGAACAAAATATTTTTCACCGTATTAACTTTCAAAATCTGAGGTATAAATTTTTGGTTATTGTGTATTAATCCGATATCTTTGCTAATGATTCAGGATTAAAATTTTATGACAGATAAAAAAATTTGTTCATTTTTAACAGATTTGTATTATAAAGACTCATTATGAATAAATGGGAAATAAAAGGACAATGGGTGTTAATCACAGGCGCTTCAAGTGGAATAGGCTCTGCAACTGCATTGGCTTTTGCTGAAAAAGGTGCGCACCTATTGCTTGGCGCAAGGAGGACTGACCGATTGAAAACAACCGTAGAAGAATGCATCAAAAAAGGCGCTGCTTCCGCACAATTTCATTATCTTGATGTAACTAAAACCGATAACGTTCAAGAATTTATTCAATGGTCAAAAACATTCACGGACAAATTAGCCGTTCTCGTTAACAATGCCGGCGGCGCAAAGGGAATGGATACTGTCGCCGAAGGTAAAGATGAAGATTGGGAGTTTATGATTCAAGCAAATGTGCTCGGGATTTTACGGATGTGCAGGGCATCCATCCCTCTGCTTTTAAAGAATCCGGGCTCATTAATAATAAATATTGGTTCAATTGCGAGCCGATTAGTGTATGAAGGTGGTTCTGTTTATTGCGCAGCAAAGGCAGGAGAACTCCAAATTACTCGCACTTTGAGGCTTGAACTATGCGGAACAGACGTGCGGGTTTGCACTGTTGACCCGGGATTTACTGAAACCGAATTCTCACTTGTAAGGTTCAACTGGGATGAGGTGCGAGCTGCTAAGGTTTATGAAGGAATGACGCCGCTAACGGCGAACGATATTGCCGATGCCATCCTCTGGGTTGCTACAAGACCTTCGCACGTTTGCATTGACGAATTAATTATAAAACCAACAGACCAGGCGTCTATTAATAAAATCCATAGGAAAAAAACAAATTAGCCTGCAAATGGATTATCTTTTTTAACATCTTGTTTGGTTTTAGAACTGCTGAAAGGATTTTTGTCTTCCATTGGAATTTTTTCTAAATGGAAAATGCTCAGGAACAAATAGCATAATGAAATAATAAAATGGCAGACGAACACAATCAGCAGGCTTAACAAATCGAGGTATCTTAACGAATATCCAAGTATTGCAATTGACATTACCAGCGCAGCAGGAATCAATGACGCACCGGATATTTTAAAAGCCCCACCGGGTTTACTTATTCGATTAAAAAGACGAATTAAAAATTTAGCAAATAGAGAATAAATCAGAGAAACAATTGTCCATACAATTAATAAAACAACCATTGAAGAAATAAAGACGCTGGCTTTTATGGCTGGCATATATGCATCCCATACCGGAAAAACCTCTTTATAGCTCAGCGGAAGCCTAAACCATAATGGATATTTTATTTCAAGCCAACCAAAGATTGAGCGAAACCTGAAATGGTTTTTCCCAATGATAATCTGAATATCGGAACTATCCGCTATATCTTCCTCATCTGTTGCATTAACACTTATAGAAAAAGACTTTGCGCCAGAAAGAACAAAGACCTGGTTTGTTTCCCAGTAAAGCGCACCAGATTTAATCTCCCCTTTTTGTGGTAAATTTTGAACCGCCGTTGTAATTGAGGAGATGATTGCCTTATTAATTGCTTTTGTTATAAAAAAAGAACATATACAGCCAAAAACAATCCAATTGACTAACAATATAATAAACTTTGCGTTATTAAACGTCGCAATAGATTTTGGCGTCAACGGAATTAGGAACCAGGATGCATTCCCGTTTTCAATCCCCTTACCACTTTGCGGGCCGGGGACCACCTCTTTTATGGAACCCGCGACCGACATAATAATCATTAACCCTCAGTTTGTTGTTTCTGTTCGGGTTTAGGTTGTTGAACCTCTTCTTTTGGGGCAGCAACTACATTAATCGGTATTCTTAATTTTCTTACATCATCAACCGAAACTTCTATGAAATAATACCCTGCTTGCTTAAATTCAATCCCATTGAATACCGAGACTGTGGTAGATGTCTGGAGTGGGCTTTTTAGGACAAACCTAACCTCTGTTTTTGAAATTACCAAGACATCATCAGGAGAAATCAATTTAACATTCTCGCGAAATTCACCGACACCGGAAGTCCAACGATTAAACACATAAAACCTACCGACCCTGAATGGAATCTCTGGTAGAATAATTCCATCTAAAACACCAATTATTATAAATCTACCTGTAACTTCTCGCCGTATGTCTTCACAAACAACCGAGAACTGCAAGTCCGGCAATATTCTAACCGCATCTACACTCATAAAGTTTTTATTCTACACGATTTAAATTTAACTCTCAAGAAATTGAATAGCCAAACAAATCAAAACAATGAAATATCTTCAAATACCAGAGGCTATCTCCGCTGCCCGCGCTGTATTACTCATCAGCATAGCAATAGTCATTGGACCAACACCACCAGGATTTGGCGTGATTTTACCTGCAATTGGCTGGACATCATCAAAATCAACATCCCCAACTATCCGGCTGCCACTTTTGGCAGATGAATCAGGAACTCTATTCACCCCCACATCTATAACCACTGTGCCCGGTTTTATCATATCTGCCTTTACAAATTTCGGATTTCCCATCGCAGCAATTAAAATATCCGCCCGACGACAATGTTCTTTTATGTTTCTTGTTCGTGAGTGGCATATTGTTACAGTGGCATTTGCGCCTTTTGCCTTTTGACACAGTATCGCTGCCATTGGTTTGCCCACGATTTCGCCCCTTCCAAGTATCACAGCCTCTGCACCTTCGGTATTTACTCCTGAACGAATCAACAGTTCTTGTATCCCAGCAGGTGTGCAGGGACGAAAGCCAGTAGGGTCACCAAGCAAAAGTTTTCCAACGTTAACAGGATTGAAACCATCAACATCTTTTTCAGGCTTTACAGATGAATAAACTATTTCTTGAGATATATGGTCTGGCAGAGGTGCTTGAACAAGAATACCGTGAACAGATGCATCGGCATTGAGTTTATATATCAATTCTAAGAGTTCTTCCTGGGTCGTCTGTTCCGGTAAGACACGGGTCTGTGATGTTATTCCCAAGCGCACAGACATTTTTTCCTTCATACCAACATAGACAACTGAGGCTGCATCATCTCCGACGCGGATAAAAACAAGTCCCGGTATTATGCCATGGCTTTTTAGGGCCGCTATTTTTTGAGAAGTTTCGCTATGGATTTGTTCAGCGATTGCGCGCCCGTCGATAACATTAGCGGGTTGCATTTAATTCTTCCTCCACTTCTTTTATAGTGTCAATGGTAAGAACCGGCGTGTTAGGCCATCGTTTGTCAATTGCTTCTCTACCAGTTACTACCACCCTTTTGCCTTTATACATTTTTAAAGGAATATTTGTGGAGGTTGTGTATAAATAATTTATTGTTTTACCAGTATCAATTGTCTGCAGAACATAAGAAGATGGAGACTGAATATTGAGCGTTCCGCGAACATAACCTTCGCGTGTAACAATTCTTGGTGACGGAACGACTGGTTTTTCTTCTTGTTGTTCTGTTTCAAGTACAGGTTGTGATTGGGATGTTGTTTTCCCCTGTATAAGGGCTAATACACGTTCTTTTGCGTCAGCCTCTTGTTTTACTAACGGTCTCTCTTCGACGCTAACAATTGCTGATTCTTTTTTCTCCGTAGTCGCGGGTTCAACAGCGCCAGCGGGCTTTTCTTTTTCTGCTGGCTTTTCCTGTCCATCTTGTTTTTCAACCTTTTCAGATTCGGTCTTTTGTGGTGTTTCTTGTTTTTCAGTTTTTTCCGGTTCAGGTTGAACTACTGGAGTAATGGCAGGTTTCACCTCTTCAACCTTTGGCGGAGCAGCCTGTTTTTCCACAAATTCAGTAGCAATAAACCCATAAGCATTAGTCGGTGTTTCAATCTGGTACCAGTTATTCTCGGTTTTAATGATTTTTACGACCGTTCCTTTTTCCAATCTGCCAAGAATACTAAATTCTTCTCCACAACCAGCGCGGATATTTAATCTATTAGGAATTACAGTATTGAAGTTGGTGTTTATATAAGCGGCGTTCACCCAGACTGGCACACCCGCAGGCAGCTGGATTTTATACCAGTCGGCAATATCGCCTTCTTTTGGCTTTTCAACTTTAACTGGTTCGATAATTGTTATCTTATCTCCTTTATTTAGCTGCGTGAGGACTTCGCTAAATACGGAGGGCTGTCCTCGCACGTTAACTCGGTCGCGTCTAACAATGGCTTGTTCCTGCGCAACAGCTATATTTATAAGGCTGCAAAACGCAGTCGCCACAACAATAAGATTTAAAATATTTTTCATTTTAATCCAGTAAAGATTTAATTTCCGATTCTGTCAATATTCGCCATTTACCTGATGGCAATTCGCCAAGTTTAATATTCCCAATTTTTATTCTAACTAACTTATTGACCTTGAACCCTACAGCTTCAAAAAGCCTTCTAACTTCCCTATTTTTACCCTCATTAAGTTCAAGTTCAACAACACTGTTCGTACTATTTGCAGAAATCAACTTTGCCTTTAAAGCCCGCAATCTTTCACCTCTGTGATAAACCCCTTTGCAAATTTTTTCAAGAACAGGTTTTTCCACCCGTCCTGAAACTCGCGCAATGTAGGTCTTTGTAATCCCATATCTCGGATGCGTTAGTCGCAAACAAAACTCGCCGTCATTTGTCAAAAAGATTAAACCCTCGCTTGAACGGTCAAGCCTGCCGACATTGTACAGGTTTCCCCATTCAGGCGGTATTAACTCATAAATTGTATTGCGACTTTCCGGGTCTTTTCTGCTGCAAATATAACCCGGCGGTTTATGCAACACTATGTAAAGCCTCTTTTTCGGCTTTATTAAAACACCATTAACCGCAACTACATCCTTATCAGGGTCAATTTTGGTCCCCAGAACAATTGCAGGTTCACCGTTGACATTAACCTTGCCAGATACAATCAATCCCTCTGCGGCTCGCCGTGATGACACTCCGGCATTTGCTAAAAACTTTTGTAGTCTGACAAGCATCAATCCTTTTCAACCGCAATAATCCGAAGAATTGAATCCCCGGTTCATTGTGATATTCTATTGTGGCTTTGTTTTTGGCAGACCAAGAATACGGTCTCCATCTTTCCATCTACCGAGTTTTTTCAAAATGGCAACCCGTTCAAATCGTTTTAAAACGTTCCGTTTTACGCCCATTACAGAGCTTGCTTTTAAACTTCTATGTTGTGACATATCTCTTTCTCTTATTTTTTAAGTTAAATCTATTTACCACGAGTTTGAATTATTGCAAATTGTTATTTTATCTAAACTGCACTGAAAGACCCAAATTTGAAAGCAATAATTTCAACTGCGACTTTGCCTGTCGTTCAGCATCAGTTAATATTCCACCATATCTTGCTGCGCGTCTCAAGTCATCAACCGCCTGCCGACGGGCATTTTGTTCAAGGTCTTTATCAAACTTTCTCAACAAACCGGTAGAACGTTCAATCACCTGTGTGTTCTTTTCATCAATATATACATCGGTTATTTGAGCAGGTGGTAGGCTGATAACAATATTCGTGCCATCTCTAACGATATCTTCCTGTTTCAGCCTCGACAAATCAACCCCGGCTTTAACAATGCCGTTCACCACAAGCATCACCCTATTCTCTCCATACCACTTAACATCTTCAAGCACAATTACGCGTTCAACAACATATTTTACAGTCACAAGTTCCGATAAACCTTTTATTTGCTTAAGAACAGTAGCCGTATCGTAAATCTTTTCTTTTGCATTTTGGTTTTTAAGATGCGGGATAAATACGCCAATTATCACCCCCAAAATAAGGAGAATAACAGCCAATAATAAGCCTGTAGTTATCTTGGTTTTAAACATACTTATATTTACACCATTTAATGGAAAAAGATTTAATTTAGTCTATCAAATTCATCGATTAATGGAAGAAACAATTTAATTTATTCATCAAAAATAACCGGATCGCCGTAAAGCGTAAATGTCCCTGCCCTTGTGATTTTGACGTCAAGCAGGTTTCCAATATGCCGCGGAGAACCTTCAAAGACTACAATCCTGTTGCACCGTGTCCTGCCCATCAACCGTTCAGGGTTCTTTTTGCTCGGTCCTTCAACAAGGATTTGAACCTTCCTATCAACAAACCTCTTATACCGTTCTGACCCAACCCGATTCATCAAATTCAATAAATATTGATGACGTTCCTCTTTGACTTCCTGCGGTATCTGTTCAGGCATTGACGCCGCCTTTGTCCCCTGACGCGGCGAATATTTAAAAATAAACGCCTGGTCAAACTGCGCCTCCTCAACAAGCCTGACGGTTTGTTGAAAATCCTCATCAGTCTCACCCGGAAATCCGACAATAATATCCGTGCAAATCCCAATCTCAGGCTTAACCTCCCTCAACTTTTTAACTATCCCAAGATACTTCTCCCGAGTATGCCCGCGCCCCATCAATTTAAGGATTCTGTTGCTCCCGCTTTGCATTGGGATATGCGCACTTTCGACCAACTTTGGAAGCCTCCCATAAGCCTCAACAAGGTCATCGCCATAGCCCTTCGGGTGCGGCGCAGTAAAACGAATCCGCTCAATACCTTCAACCTGATGAACCGCCTCAAGCAATTGAACAAATGGCGATTTGCCGCCTTTCTCCTCAATCACACCCCTGCCATAACTTGTAACAATCTGTCCTAAAAGCGTAACCTCTTTTACACCCTGCTGGGCAAGTTCTCGGCATTCCTGGACAATGTCATCAATAGGACGGCAACGTTCCCTCCCGCGCGTATGCGGGACAATACAAAACGAACACCGCTGATTGCAACCCTGCATTATACTCACAAAAGCGCTGACAGCCTTTGGTCCTCGTCCATCAAGAAGATGCTCCCTGATTGCCATCTGACTCCCCTCTTCCTCGCCAACCTCAACAACCTTCTCCCGTTTGCCATTCAACACCTCGTCAATATAATCCCCGATACGATGAATCTTTTGCGTTCCAACTATGAGGTCGACATCTGGCAGTTTATCAATCAACTCCTCTCCACGACTTTGCGCCATACATCCTAAAAACCCTAACACAACATTTTTCCTTGAACGACGAACATCAGCGGCAACAGCGCGCATTTTACCCAATGCCTTCTGCTCTGCAAGGTCGCGAACGCTGCAAGTATTTAACAAGACAATATCTGCGGAATCTTCGGACTCGGCGATAGAATAACCCCGTCTTTGCAATTGAGCCGCCACCGCCTCCGAATCCCGCTCATTCATCTGGCAACCATAAGTCTTTATATAAACACTCGGCATAAAAAACCAACACTCAAAATTTTATCATATTAATGGGGGATTTGAAATAAATTATCCGATAACATTTAGATTGTTTATGAAAATAATTCTTATACAATAATTAGCGGCTTTGTTATTATTGGAATATGAAAACTAAAAAATCAATTATTTGTAATGCTGTGTGTTGTTTTTTTTAAATAAATAGGATTTTTGATATTGATAAAACTAATCTATGTTGCCAGGAACTGAGACAGGAAATTTAAAATGAAAAGTATTAAAAAAGGCGATTATATCGAAGGTCCTAACTGGCCTGAAACTGTTGAGGTCAAATCTGTTGAAGAAAATGGAGATTATATTCACTTAATCGGAGCTACCACCCATTCAAATACACATATCGACCAATTAATTTTTAAAGGAGATTTAGAAAATATTAAGATTATCAATCACGGTTCTTATTTCTCCGAAGAACCGCATAAGGTCTTTCTTGCAATAGAGAACACACGCTATCGGTTTGCCTCTTTATACGACCCATTGCTTGCAATGAACACCTCCAAAATAGACCCGCTGCCACACCAGATAGATGCTGTTTATGGACGAGTCTTAAAATCACCCAGAATCCGTTTTTTGATAGCCGATGACCCCGGGGCTGGCAAAACAATTATGGCTGGGCTCATTATTAAAGAATTGAAACTACGTAAACTTGTTAACAAAATCCTTATTGTCGCGCCGGGACACTTACAGGACCAGTGGATGCGTGAATTAAATGAAAAATTTGAAGAAGTTTTCACTATTATAACGCGAGATATTTTAAATTCTCATTACGGCGCCAGTGTTTGGAATATATATAATCAAACTATCTCTTCTATCGATTTTATTAAGCAAGAAGATATATTGCCATCTATTAGTTCAGCTCATTTTGACCTTATTATTGTTGACGAGGCTCATAAGATGAGCGCTTATCGTTATGGCGATAAAATAGATAAGACCGGCAGATATAGATTAGGCGAAACTTTATCAAAAAATACCGACCATTTTTTATTCTTAACTGCCACTCCGCACAAAGGCGACCCGGAAAATTTCAGGCTGTTTCTTGACCTTTTAGAGCCCGGTTTTTTTGCCACAACGGAAATGGTTCAAGAATCTATCCATAACAAAGATAATCCCTTGTTCATAAGAAGGGTTAAAGAAGACTTAAAAGATTTCGATGGCAAACCGCTATTTTTGCCGCGCAATGTGACAACAAAGACATTTAATCTTGGAACGGCATCCCCAAATGAGAAAGACCTTTATAACGAACTATCAAAGTATGTAAAAGACCAATACAACACGGCGTTAAATAAGCCAAAATTAGATAAAACAAAAAGACAAAATGTTACTTTTGCCTTGGTTATCTTACAAAGACGAATAGCCTCAAGCACTTATGCTCTTTATAAGTCTTTGGTCAGGAGAAAGGAAAAATTAGAAGATCTATTAAAAAAGGGCGAAGAATACCTAAAGAACCAGAATCTACAAAATGCAGACCTCGATGAGGCTGAAGATTATAGCGAAAAAGAGAGATGGAAATTAGAGGAAATCTGGGAAACCACCAGCGTTGCTGAAACAAAAAAGGAACTTTTAGAAGAAATTGGGACACTCAATAGATTAATTCAAAAGGCGCAATCCATTATCAACA
>JAKPVM010000004.1 GCA_029572555.1 Verrucomicrobiota bacterium
AGCTACTATTAATGTAACATGTTCTTCCTGGTTTATCTGACCTAATAAATCCGCAAGGGCAAGTGCAGAGGTTTGGTCAAGGGCGCCGGTCGGTTCATCTGCAAGCAAGATTTTCGGATTATTTATCAAAGCACGAACAACAGCAACTCGTTGACGTTCACCCCCGGAAAGTTCATAAGGTTTATGATGAATCCTTTTTTCAAGGCCAACCCATTGGAGCAATTTTATTGCCCGTTCATTGCTTTTTTGAGTGTAATCCTTATCTTTTAAAGCGATAGTTGGTAGTAATACATTTTCAAGCGCGGTGCATTGTGGCAGTAAGTGATGAAATTGGAATACAAATCCGATTTTTCTATTTCTGATTTTTGCAAGTTCAATTTCATCAAGATTATTTAAATCTTCACCATCAAGCAAAATTCGTCCTGAATCAGGTTTATCAAGTGTTCCAATAAGATTTAACAATGTGCTTTTTCCTGATCCTGACGGTCCAATAATTCCGACGGATTCACAATTACCTATTGTTAAATTAATTCCTCTTAAAACTTCAAGAGGTGGTGCTTTTAAGGAAACAATATAGGACTTGAACACGTTCTCTAAAACCAATATTGGTTTTGAATTTTGCATAAATCTTTTTTGCCATAAAATTACCACATATTAAAGGTTTTAAACCAATATTTTTTAATTAGCCTTTTTGGATATAAATATTAGTGAAAATAAAATTTAAGATATATTGTAGGGTCTATTTTCAATAACATCTGCGAAAATTATTACTCCTGCGCCGGTTTGGACTACCTTTTGAATTTCTGTTTTTACAGTGTTACCAATGTAATCTTGACCGTTGTTCACAACTACCATTGTCCCATCTTCAAGATAAGCAATTCCTTGACCTGATTTCTCTCCTTTACGGACAATTTTTAATTTCATTACATCGCCCGGCAAAATCACCGGTTTCAAAAACCTGATTACATCGTTTAAATTTATACAGGCAACAGATTGTAGCTTTGCGAGTTCGTGAAGGTTATAGTCTGTTGTAAAAATCTTTGCATTAAGATTTTTCGCAAGGCGAATTAATTTAGTATCAACACTTTTTTCTTCTGGGTAGTCTCCTTCGTGGATTTTTACATCAATGTTTTTATTATTTCTTATCCTGTTCAAGATTTCAATACCGCGTCTGCCTCGTTCGCTCTTCAAGGTATTTGGAGAATCCGCTAAACCTTGCAATTCTTTAATAATAAAACGCGGTAAAATAACGATTCCTTCAATAAAATTTGCCTCGATTAAATCGGCGATTCTCCCATCAATTATTGCGCTTGTATCAAATATAATATGGATATCAGGCTTATTTTGAGAAACAAACCTGACATACGGTATGATTAGTGAAAAATCTTCCTTATTACTTCGCATAGCAAGCACCATCCCTAAATAACCAAAGCCGAGAAACAATCCGAGTCGTATTACCCACATTACTGCCTTTTCTTCAACATAAGCAAATAATCCGGAGCTATCTATTAACCATGCGATAAACATACCTAAAAAGAGACCGAATGTTGCTGCTGAAAATGCCCTTAATGAAAGTCCTTTGACCATTTCGTCAATGGCAATCATAAGACCGCCGAAACCGAAGCCTAATAAAAGTCCTTGCCACCCTGCGTGAATTAATCCGAGCTCAGCAGATTGGCTAACAGCGTAGCCGGCAAGTGAGCATAATGCTAAAAAAAAGATTCTGATTACCCACATTGACATAGTTTAAAAATTTCTCCTTGGTATTGGTGTGACAGGAGCGGATGGAGTTTTGAGCTGAGTCGGTGGCTGGTTTGTCTTTGGATATTTTGGTTTCCATAACATCCACCATAACCCAAATCTGTTCAGGTTGCTGCTTGCCATTGTCAGATTTGCAGTCAAACTATCCATATTTTTCAAGATCCCATCCACATTTTCTTTTAATTCTGCATCCTTCAACAATGCGGATGCAATTCCTTTTCCACTTTGCAGTTGCCCGAGCAGATTTGTAAATTCGCCCGAAGCAATAGCCGTATTTCTTAATGCAAGTGTGATATTTTTTTCGTTTGTTGACAAGGTATTATTGACAGACTCAACAAGACCGTTGAGTTCGCCGATAAAAACAACAAGATTCGTTGATATATGTGTAAGGTTACTAATAATTAGTGTCACCGGTACAGTATTCGTTTGAAGCAGAGATTCTATTTCGTGTACTGTTTGAACAGTAGATTCTGAAACACCACTTAAGTTTGCCAGAGAATGCGAAATATTAGAGAAATTTTGGTCTGTTAATAGTTTAACGTCAATCCGTTCTATAAGACTATTTGCTTTTGTTACTGTATCTTCTACCCGCTTTATAAACAGGGCTGCTGCCCGAGCTGTTTCTTGAAGATTAAATGGTTCTTGACATTCAATTATTTCCCCTGAAACCAAAAATGGTCCCTGGTTAGTTGCATAGATGGCAATATATTGGTCTCCAAGAAAGCCGGACTGTTCAATTACAAACCGAGAATTCTTTCTTATCTTGTATTGTCCTAAAATTTTTAATTTCAACAAGACGCTGAAATTATCCTCTGTCAATTGAATATCTTCCACATAACCAACTGGTACGCCGGACATTAGAACGCTTGCGCGAGATTTAATTCCGCCCACGTTTGAAGTCTTGAGAAAAATTTCATAAGTTGGTTTAACAAATAGAGTCCCTTTGCTAAAACTTACCATTAGAACTGCGGCAAGTATTAGCCCTATTAAAACAAAAATGCCAACTTTATATTCCAATCTTTCTTTACTCATAGGAAAAAAACCTCTTTTGGATCTGATTCGCCGTTTACAAACTGTTTAACAATTGGGTCTTTAGATTCAAAAATTTCTTCCGGTGTACCCGTGGCATAAATTTTGCCTTTATGCATCATAAAAATCCTTTTACTCACTCTACGAACGCTTCGCATATCGTGGGTAACCACAACTGTTGTAACATTGAGTCTTTCGCATATACGTAATATTAGCTTGTCAATACTATCAGATACAACAGGGTCTAAACCAGTAGTTGGTTCATCATAAAGAATAATCTCGGGTTGATACACAATTGCCCGAGCAAGCCCGACTCGTTTGCGCATACCGCCGGAAAGTTCCGAAGGCATTTTTAATTCAATGCCCGGCATCTCTACCATTTCAAGGGCTTCAGCAACTTTTTGCTTTGTTTCATCTTCACTCAACCGTTTCTCTCGACGTAAAGGAAACGAGATATTCTCAAAAACATTCATTGAATCAAACAATGCCGCGCTTTGAAATAACATCCCGAATTTTTTTCTAACTTTAATTAATTCCCGTTCATTTAATCTGGTAATATCCTGTCCATCAATTATTACCTTGCCGCTATCCGGAGGCATTAAACCAATAATAGTCTTTAATAAAACGCTTTTACCGCAGCCGCTTCGCCCTATAATAGCAACAGATTCGCCCTTTTCAATCTTCAAACTTATTCCATCCAGCACCCGTTGGCGTCCAAAACCTTTTACTATGTCTTTTGTTTCAATCATTATCAGGCAAGCAGTTTGTTTAACACCAGAGTTAAAAAGAAATTACTAATCAATATCGTAATTGATGCAAATACAACGGCTTCTGTTGTTGCCTTTCCAACACCTTGGGCACCTTGACTACAATTCATTCCTTTGTAACAACCGATTAACGAGACCACTGCACCAAATATAAATGCCTTTATAATCCCGGTGAGCACGTCAACTGTGCTGGTATATTTTGCCATATTATGCCAGGAATATGCAGGATCAATTCCCATAAGATAGACACCTACAACAAAGCCGGCTAAAATACCAAAGGCAATTGCTTCCGCAGTTAATAATGGCAATGCTACAGTTGTAGCAATAATTCTTGGAACAACAAGGTAATCAATCGGATGCGTAGCCAGTGTTCGTAATGCGTCAATCTGTTCGGTTACACGCATTGTTCCCAATTCAGCCGCCATAGCCGCTCCTACTCTGCCTGCTACCATCAAACCACTCAATACAGGTCCCAGTTCGGCGCACATTGAAACGCTTACCACTGCAAGGGTAGCCGTATCCATCTTTACTTTATGAAATTGAAAAAATGTTTGCGCACATAGAACCATTCCTGTAAATGCTCCGGTTATTAGAACAACCGACTGGGATTTAACGCCAATAAAATAAATATGATTAATTAATTCCCGCCAAACAAAGTTTTTGTGTAATAAAGAACGAATAGACTCCAACGTCATCAAGGCTATACCACCCAGACCACGCAGGCTTTCGCCTATAATTTCTTTTGTTCGCTCGACTATTCCAGTAGCCATAACAATATTTTTAATTTGCTGACATTCAACCAAATGTTGCTATACAGTTATTCTTTCATTGCGTCAATCAATCCACGAGAATTTAAATTACTGCTAAATTTATTAAGTGTGTCAACTTTTGTAGCAAGTCTTGATATCTTTTTTTTAAGTTCTTCCGGGTCAATACCTTTCGCTACTTCACCGATTCTATCCTTTTTCTCTGAACGGATAAGAGTTTTTCCAGACTGAATATTTGTTTCTATCTCATCTACATACAATTTTGAATTATCTATGAACAAGTCAATTCTGTTTGTTAAATGCGAATAGTCCAAAAAAAGTTTATTCCAATCTGTAATAACCTTTTCACTATTTAAATCAATTTGGTCTGCGTAAGGCTTGTTGGTGTCAATTAATCGCTTAATCTCACGAAAAGTAGAAGATGCACTAATAATAGATTGTTTAAAATTCTTTGCTACCTTTTCACCTGTATTGAAAGTATCAGTATTAAACACCCGTTGTGAACGTTTAAGAACATTTTCTATGTTTTCACCTGTTTCAGTAATTTTTTTTGCCATTCCTTTTGTCAACCGCGCAGTATTTAAAAAATCAATAACTTCTGTGCATTCAACAATATCTCCATCTTGAAGAAATACTCCGACAGAGTTCGTCGGATAAATTGCCACATATTGTTCCCCTAAAATACCGCGCTGTTCAATGGTGAATAGGGAGTTTTTTCTAACCTTATACTGTTCTATAATCCTGAATTTAACCATTGCGCTGCGTAAATCCGGTTCAAGGTTTATACTTTGTACATTACCAACCTGAAATCCGCTCATTAATACGCTCGCACCCGGTCTAAGTTCCCCTACATACCCCGTTCTCATTGAAATTTCATAATATGAACGAAACAATGTCGGTAATTTAGTAAATAAAAATAGCAGGTAGGCAATTAGCAATACCCCAAACATCAAAAAAAGACATACTTTTCTGGTTATGTTAGGACCAGTCATCTCTATTATGATAATATCTTTCCAATTGTAGTTTCAAGATTTATAACAATTCGCCTTGTTTTAACAATATACACCATTAAAATTAATTATCTATGAAGCAAATATTGATTATCATTACACTATACTGCTTTGTTCTCTGCCAGAATTCCAGTGCAATTATCAGAATTGACCTAAACGATGAAAAATCATTTCAAATTGTCGTTGATCGTGAGCCCGGGCAGTATCTTGGACACCCGAGCACCTGCCTCCTTGAAGATGGAAAGACAATTCTTTGTGTTTACCCAAAAGGACACGGACGCGGTGCTATCATTTATAAAAAGAGCACTAATGGCGGATTAACATGGAGCGAACGGCTTCCTACACCAAAGTCCTGGGAAACAAGCAAGGAGACACCGACAATTCATCGTATAATTGATGCCAGAGGGAAAAAACGATTGATATTATGGTCGGGACTTTATCCTGCAAGGTTTTCTATATCCGAAGACAATGGAAATAGTTGGAGTGAACTTAAACCTGTTGGTGATTGGGGTGGCATCGTAGTTATGGGAAGCCTCGTTCAATTAAAGTCGCCAGGACATTATCTCGCCTTGTTTCACGACGACGGTAGATATTTTTCTGCAAAGCCAGTAGTTCAAAAACCGACCGTTATGACGCTATTGAAAACATTTTCAACTGACGGTGGACTATCATGGTCAAAACCGGAAGCAATTTTTCAATCAAGTGAAATTCATCTTTGTGAGCCTGGCTCTGTTAGGTCGCCTGATGAAAAAGAAATTGCCGTTCTTTTGAGAGAAAACACCCGTAGAAAAAATTCGCACATAATTTTTTCTACCGATGAAGGAAAAACTTTTACACCGCCGCAAGAAATTACTTCGGTTTTAACCGGAGATAGACATACGGCTAAATATGCACCTGATGGTAGATTGTTGGTATCGTTCAGAAAAAAGTCCCCGGCAAAAATTCAGGACGATTATGAAGGCGATTGGGTAGCATGGGTGGGTAAATATTCGGATTTAAAGAATAACACTCTTGGGCAATATTTAATAAGATTAAAAGATAATCTCCATCAATGGGACTGCGCTTATCCCGGGGTTGAAGTCTTGCCTGATGGCACATTTGTTCTTGTTACTTACGGACACTGGGAAAAAGATGAGCCACCTTATATACTTTGTATAAGATTTAAACTTGAACAAATAGATGAAAAGGCAAAAAGAAAATAGTATATTATCAAGAATTTACCAGTTAGCAGTATAAATGAAGTAGTTCGTTAGTAAATTAACCAAAATATTTGCCTAACATAAATTGGAAATAAATGTTATGAATCGTAATAAGGTATTAAATATCACCTTTAAAGTAGCCATAATAATGTTGATTATCTATTTGTGCCAACCTTCTGGTGGATATTCGCAACAAAAAGATTTGAATACTTTGATTAATAATCTCAAAGATGGGGATTGGCATGTCAGAAAGGAGGCAGCAAGGTTATTAGGGGAAATAAAAGATCCATGTACAATTGGACCTCTGATTATTGCGCTAAAAGACAAGGATTCGGATGTTCGTTGGTCGGCGGCTGCTGCACTGGTGAAAATAGGCACGCCCGCAGTTGAACCATTAATTGGTGTACTAAAAGAAAAAGATTGGCATGGACGTGAAGAAGCGGCATGGGCGTTAGGGGAAATAAAAGACCCTCGGGCGGTTGAACCATTGGTTGTTGCACTGAAAGGTAATGATTTATATGTTCGATGGGCATCATCTGATGCATTGGCAAAAATAGGTGAACCAGCGGTTAAACCATTGATTGGTTTATTAAAACATATAAATTCTAATGTCCGATGGTGTGCAACAGAGACATTAGCAAAAATAGGTAAACCAGCAGTTGAACCGTTGATTGGCGCGTTAAAAGGCTATAGTCGTTATGCCCGTCGATCATCAGCGTGGGCGTTAGGAGAGATAAGAGACCCTCGGGCGATTGAGGCTTTAACCGATGCGCTAAATTATAGGGATACCGATGTCCATTATGAAGTATCATCAGCGTTAGAAAAAATAAAGGTTTTTTGTGCGGCTCAACCTTTAATTGAGGCATTGAAGGATAAAGATCCAGACGTTAGAAAAAGAGCAGTGGTGGAATTAGGAAAGATTAAAAATTTTATTGTAACCAAACCATTGGTTAGTGCATTAAAAGACGAAGATCCCGGTGTTCGTGCAATAGCAGCAGAGACATTAGGAAAATTAAAATCTATTGATTCATTTGACTCATTAGTTGAAGCATTAAAGGATGAAGATTTTACCGTAAGAGAGAAGGCAGCCTTGGCATTGGGAGAACTAAGAAATACTCGTGCCGTTAAAGCCTTGACTTCCACATTAAAGGACGAAAATCCCGATGTCCGAGATGCATCTGCAAAGGCATTAGAAAAAATCAAACAGAGCAATTTATTGTTGTACTAATGCGGTAAGATTTTAATCTCAGGTATAAGAAAGGTTTTAAGAAAAGCAACGTGATTATATTATTGTAATCGATAACTGGGTGTCTTGAAAATAGTGAGAATTAAATAGTTTAATTTCGGAAAGATAGAAAAGCAGTCGCATAATAATCTTGTTTCTTCTTTGGTAGTAAAATAAAGATTTGTGTTAAATTGTGAAAATTGCAAAGTGGACTTTTTATTAGAAAAAATGATATTCAGGTTGAATATAACTTATCTCTTTGTTATATATATTGACATTTATTTAATTTAGTTTGATTCTTAATTTATGAGTGCGGAATAGTTACGCAGTAAACTTATTTAACTTACTATGCATATTGTTACTACTAAATTATATAAGCTTCAAGAAATTGAAATGGGTCCTAATCCGGACTCTAAGGAAAACAAAATATTAATACAACATCTCAGGACTGAAATTCCTGAACCGATTCTTCGTCATTATGACCGTTTAAGGAATACTGGTAAAACCGGGATCGCGCCTGTTAGAAACCAGTCTTGCACAGGTTGCCACATGCAACTGCCAGTTGGGACTGTTGCTGAAATTCTGGCTGAAAACGACGTCAAACTTTGCCAACATTGCGCAAGATACCTAATCATTCTAAAAGAAGATATGGAGATGCATCAGCAAGAATCAATAATGCCTAAACAAGAACCCGAACCTGAACCGGTTAAGCCCGAAAAGGCACTCAAAAAACGTGTCAAGAAAAAGCCAGTAAAAAAAGGGTAATCCTGTAAATTCCCGAATATAATGAATCTTAAGAAAACCAGACGAGGCTGTTATAGTTACCTCGTTGGAGTGTTTGTTGTTTTTTTAATTGCGTCCATAGGAAAAACGTTCGGGGAATTTAATTCAAATAAGTTGTTTGAAATAGAGTGCGCCATAACTGATGCAATTTTTTCAGGGCAAATGCCCGGTGTCGTTATTTATATTGGACATAAACAGGATAGTCTTATAAAGGCTTTTGGTTATCGTTCGTTAATTCCCGAAAAGGAATTAATGACACAAGACACTATATTTGACGCAGCTTCGCTTACTAAAATCATAGCAACTGCACCTTCAATTATGCTCTTATGGGAGCGGAGAAAAATAGTCTTGGACGACCCTGTCAATAGGTATATTCCTGAGTTTAATGGTGGTGGTAGGGAAAATATTAAGATTCGTCATTTATTGACTCATACTTCTGGCCTTCGCGCTGGTATTGGTGCAAATCCGCCGTGGAATGGTTATGACGTTGGAATTGAATTAGCTTGCGCCGAAAAGCCGCGAACAACTCCCGGCTCGGCTTTTTTATATAGTGATATAAATTTTATTCTGTTAGGAGAAATTGTGAGGAGAGTTTCCGGACTTCCTTTAAATGAATTTGCCGAAAAAGAAATTTTTAAGCCATTAAAGATGTCAGATACCGGATTTTTACCTCCTAAAGAAAAGATTTCACGAATCGCGCCAACCCAGGTCATTGGAAACGATGTATTGCGCGGGATTGTCCACGACCCTGTATCGCGGAATATGGGTGGTGTTGCAGGGCATGCAGGAATTTTTACTACTGCCAGAGATTTAGCTCGTTTCGCCCAGATGTTTCTTAATGAGGGTGAGTTGGAAGGAGTAAGAATTTTTAAAAAAGAAACCATCAATGAGATGACATCTAATCAGACTACATCTCTGAATGTTAAAAGGGGGTTTGGATGGGACATTGATTCGGGTTATAGTAAACCGCGTGGCAAACTTTTTCCCATCGGTTCTTATGGACACACGGGATTCACAGGGACTGCAATCTGGATAGATTCGGTTTCAAAGACATTCTGGATATTTCTATCGAACCGGGTTCATCCCAATGGCAAGGGTAACGTGTTGTCATTGCAAACTATCCTCGGCACAATCGTTGCAGAATCAATTACGGACTTTGACTTTAAATCTACCCTTCTTGCTGGGGATAAAACAGTTAAATCAATTGATTTACCGCCAATAGATGATGCTATTGTTTTGAATGGCATAGATGTTTTAAAGAAAAATAATTTTGCCCCATTAAAAGGATTAAAGATAGGTTTGATTACTAATCACACTGGACACGATAGAGACCGAAAGTCAACGGTTGACCTGCTCCTTAATGCCACAGATGTTAAATTAAAAGTCCTGTTTTCACCTGAACACGGTTTGTATGGACGCTTTGATGAAAAGATTAGCGACTTTGTAGATGCCAAAACCGGCTTGCCTGTTTATAGTCTCTATGGGGAAAGGAGGTCTCCACTTAACGAACACTTGAAAGATATTGATGCCCTCGTGTTTGATATTCAAGACATTGGTTGCAGGTTTTACACATACATCTCTACTATGAAACTTTGTATGAAAGCATCGGCAAAAAATAATTTAAAATTCTTTGTGTTGGACAGAGTAAATCCAATTAATGGTGATGTAGTAGAAGGACCGGTCTATTCTGGGAACTTTAGTTTTATTGCACCTCATTCTCTGCCACTCAGGCATGGTATGACAGTTGGAGAAATTGCCAGGATGATTAATGCGGAAGATGGGTTGAAACTTAACCTTGTTATTATTGGAGTTTCAGGATGGAAACGAAACCAATGGTTTGATGCGACCGGTTTACCTTGGACAAATCCGTCGCCCAATATGAGAAGTCTTCGTGCTGCCGTTTTATACCCGGGAATTGGATTATTAGAATCAGCAATATCCGTTGGTCGTGGCACGGACACGCCTTTTGAAGTGGTAGGCGCTCCTTACATAAATGATGTGGAATTCGCAGCAGCGTTGAACCAATGTAAGTTAAATGGCGTAAAGTTTATACCGATACAATTCACTCCTGTTGCAAGTATATTTAAAGATACGCTATGTAAAGGCGTTTCTATCATAATTACAGACAGAGACAAAATATCTCCCGTAGATGTTGGTTTTACAATTGCTCTCACATTACATCGTTTGTATTCTCAGCAATTTGATTTAAAAAAGTTAAACACACTGCTTCTTGATGATAAATTAATCCTTGCTATTAAGGAGAACAAATCGCTTAATGAACTCAAATCCCTGTGGAAACCCGCCCTTGAAGAATTCAAAAAACGAAGAGAAAAATATTTAATTTATTAGTTTCTTCTAACCATAAAAATCATAGGATTTGATTTCAGACAATTTATGCAAATGTTATGGGAAATTGAATTAGGTCGTAAGTTTGGTGTTTAAAACTCTTGGTTATGGTTTTAGATTGGTTGGGTGTTGAATTGAGGATGATTTAGAAGGAGTTCAAGTGTGGTTTTTGTTAATGGTTTTTGGAGAGGAACGGGTTCTGTCATTGGTTCTGCATTAGTTGATCGTTTAGCCCGGAGTAGCCATCGTTTGTCAAGGAGGTTATCGATGAGTTCAGGTCTGTTTGCTGCGATGGTAGTTTCTTCTTTTTCACCGGTTGGATGTCCGGTCCCGACGAAGAATCCTGCAACGAGTAAAGTTACTCTAATCATTGTGCTTCGTGAATATGTGGCTAATGAGCAGGGGACTCCGGGTGAAAGGAGTGAATAGATGTTTTTGAATAGATTTAGCGTCCACATATCGGGGTTGGATTTTGGTGAATAGGCATCGTAAAGGATAGCGCAAGGTGGTTGTAGTGTTAGATATGAATTAATGGCTTTTTGAATTGTTTCTGGAAAATCGCCTTTTATTAGATTCCATTCTACTGGTTGTATGCCGTTATTAAAAACGACTGTGTGTTTTTCGAGTAAGATTGTTAAAATATGTTCCCATCCTTTTAAGTATGTAAGGTATTGGGTGTTTTGTAGGGCAAATTCCAGCGGTAGTATTGTTTTGTCAAAGCTTAATATTTTCAAAGATGTTTTGATGTGTTTGGTGTGTTGGAGGATAGTTATGGGGTTTGCAGCTGCGCCAAGCCCAACGTCCCAGATGACAAATTGTTTTTTGTATTGAGCCATTCTGGTTGGGATATTGAGTTGATTAAGATAAAGCGCTTTTGCTTCGTCGGTTGGACCTATGACTGGGTGAAATGTTTCGGCATCTTTTATTGAACGGATACTGTATGTTCCATTATCAAGTTTTATTATCTGAAAAATATTTTTCATTTTAATTTCTTTTTGACATAGATTAAAGTGATTGGCAAGTTGTGTTGTAAAATGGTGGACAGGGAAAGAATAAACTGGTATTAAAAAAAGCCCTGTAAATATAAATTGATATTATAAAAAATATAAAAGATAATTGTAATAATATGGCTGAATTAAACGGAAATTTGTTGGTGGCTCAATCAGGTGGTCCTACCTGTGCGATTAATGCAAGTATTGTTGGTGTTATTCAAGAAGCCGGCAGACACGATTGTATAGAGGAAATTTATGGCGGTCTGAATGGGGTCTACGGCATTTTGAGGGAAGATATTATAGATATTAACGACGAAAAAGCTAAGACAATCGATATGTTGAAGTACTCCCCGGCTGCGGCTCTTGGCACCTGCCGTTATAAAATTGATTTTAAGAAAAAACCGGAGAAAGCCGCCAAAGATATGGATAGGTTGTTCCAGATTTTTGAGGCGCATAATATACGATATTTCTTTTATGCAGGTGGAAATGACTCGCAGGACACGTCCCATAAGATTCATTTAGAGGCTATTAAGCGCGGATTTGAATTGCACGTAATCGGTATCCCAAAGACTATTGATAATGATTTGCCGCATACTGATTATTGCCCGGGTTACGGTTCTGTTGTTAAGTATAATGCCACGACTGTAATGGAGGTTGGAATCGATGTTGGTTGTATGGCGACTGACGATGGTTCGTGTTGTATAATTGAGGTGATGGGACGTTCCGCAGGGTGGATTGCCGCTGGTACTGTAATTGCTAAAAGAAAACCTGAAGATCCACCTCATATTATTCTTTTGCCGGAAATTGTTTTTGAGGAAGAAAAGTTTCTTGCGAAGGTCAAAGAGGTTGTTTCTCAATATAAGTATTGCATTGTTGTTGCAGGAGAGGGGATTAAGAACGCATCGGGTAATGAGATAGGCGCTGATGACAAGTTAGTTGATGCATTTGGTCATAAATTGTTGAGCGGCGCCGCAGATAAACTCGCCCAGATTGTGCAAAATAACTTGGGAACAAAGACACGCACAGTGAAACTTGGTTATGCACAGAGGGCAGCAGGACATTTTGCAAGTTTGACGGATATAAAAAACGCGGTGATGGTTGGTGGCGCTGCCGTCAAGGCTGCTGTTGAGGGCAAGAGCGGGTTTATGGTTAAGATTATCCGCAATGTTATTACCGACGATAACGGAAAGCAAAGGATTGAATGGGGCACAGATTTGCAACCGCTTGAAGATATTGCCAATGCTGAACGACTTGTTCCGAGGGATTGGCTTTCTGAGGACGGATTTATGCCTAATGAAAAGATGGTCGAGTATGCTCGCCCATTAGTTGAAGGCGAATTGCCATTGCCAATAAAAGATGGTCTGCCTTGCTATTATAGACTTGAAAAAAGTTTGATTGAGAAAAAGTTGCCCCCAATGGAGGCTTAATATAATGCAAGATATTGAATTGCCAGATTTAATCTCCGGGGACAACAGAAAAAATTTTTATGGATAAGATTGAAAAGTTATCCCCGGAGAAATTTTTAAGGTTAAAATCACTCGGTTTTTCAGACCGACAGATAGCATATTTAATCGGCACCACCGAAGATAAGATCAGGGAGCGTCGGTTAAGTCTTAATATTGTGCCATCTTATCGGCTTGTTGATACCTGCGCCGCTGAGTTTGAGGCCTACACTCCTTATTATTATTCTACTTATGATAAAGGCGACGATGAAATCAAGGCTTCGGACAAAATGAAGGTGATGATTCTTGGCGGCGGTCCTAACAGAATCGGGCAGGGGATTGAGTTCGATTACTGCTGTGTCCACGCCTCGTTTGCTCTCAAAGAGGAGGGTTTTGAGACAATAATGGTCAACTCAAATCCTGAAACGGTTTCCACTGATTACGACACGAGCGACCGTCTTTATTTTGAACCGCTGACCCTTGAGGATGTTTTGCATATTTATCATAGGGAAAAATGTTGGGGTGCAATCGCCCAATTTGGTGGTCAGACGCCGTTGAATATTGCATTGGGACTACAAAAAAATGGCGTCAATGTTATTGGAACATCGCCTCAAAGCATAGAAATTGCGGAGGATAGAAAATTATTTGCCGCAATGTTGACAAAGCTTAAAATTCCGCAACCTTCAAACGGAACTGCAACCAATGAAACAGAAGCGCTCAAGGTGGCTCAAGTATTAGGCTATCCTGTCCTTGTTCGCCCTTCATTCGTTTTAGGTGGAAGGGCAATGCAGATAATATACTCTGATTCAGAGTTAAAACATTATATGCGATTTGCAGTAGAAGCCTCGCCGGAACGTCCAGTATTGGTGGATAAGTTCCTGGAAGATGCCATTGAAGTTGATGTAGATTGTATATCTGATGTTGGCTTATATAGAAACACTGAAAAAGACGGAATTACGGTTATAGGCGGAATCCTTGAGCATATTGAGTTTGCTGGCGTTCACTCCGGGGATGCGGCTATGGTATTGCCACCGCATACATTAAGCGATGAAGTAATTCAGACAATTCGCAATTATACTTACGCTATGGCGCGGGAGCTAAAGGTTGCTGGTTTAATGAATGTCCAATATGCTGTTAAGGGTGACACGGTTTATGTATTGGAGGTCAATCCGAGAGCTTCAAGAACTGTTCCGTTTGTAAGCAAAGCAATAGGCGTTCCATTAGCAAAACTCGCTGCCAAGGTAATGGTTGGCAAGACGTTGTCTGAAATTGGTTTTACAAAGGAAGTTGTGCCGGATTATTGGGCGGTGAAAGAATCGGTTTTCCCATTTAACAGATTTCACGGCCAGGATATTTTGCTTTCTCCTGAGATGCGTTCAACGGGTGAGGTGATGGGGATTGATAAAGACCTCGGTATAGCGTATGCAAAATCACAAATGGCTGCTGGTACACCGCTTCCGCTTTCTGGTACTGTGTTCATAAGCGTTAGCGATGTGCACAAAAAGGAGGTTGCGTTTGTGGCAAAGTTATTTGTTGACCTTGGTTTCAATATTATTGCCACCTCTGGCACGGCAGATGTCCTTGAAAAAGCCGGTATCAAAGTTCAAAGAATTTTTAAGATAAACGAGGGACGTCCAAACACACTTG
The DNA here is from genome assembly GCA_029572555.1 of Verrucomicrobiota bacterium. Classification (GTDB taxonomy): domain Bacteria; phylum Verrucomicrobiota; class Verrucomicrobiia; order Limisphaerales; family JAKPVM01; genus JAKPVM01. The sequence goes on from JAKPVM010000004.1 coordinate 14,969, forward strand.
ATTATTTAATAAATAAGAAAATTAATCTTGTGATAAATACGCCGACTGGACAAACACCGCGCGCTGATGAAATTAGAATTCGCACCACTGCTGTTTATATGAACACACCGATTATGACAACCTTGAGCGGCGCAAGAGCCGCAGCCCTTGGCATAGAGGCGATGAAGAGGTCTGGTTATGCTGTTCAAACATTACAGGAATATCACAATAGTAAAAAACATTAGGAAGATTTTTTAACCCCCAATTTTTATGAAGACAGCATTATTGTTTGCAGGGCAGGGCGCTCAATATATCGGTATGGGAAAAGACCTTGCGGTTTTATTCGAAGATGCAAGGTGTCTATTTTCTCGATGCAACGAGATATTGAACTACGATTTAACTTCAATCTGTTTTGAAGGACCTGATGATGTTTTAACAAAAACCGAAAATGCGCAGCCTGCTATATTTGCTGTAAGCTGGGTTGCGTTTGAACTATTGAAGAAAAACCTCCCAAATTTAAAATTCGATGCAACGGCAGGACTTTCCTTAGGAGAAATAACTGCGCTCACTGCCGCAGGTGTTATGAAATTTGAAGATGGACTGACACTTGTCCATAAGCGCGGTAAATATATGCAGGAGGCTTGCGATAGGACCATCGGCGCTATGGTTGCAGTTATTGGTAGTGACTTGTCTATGGTTAAACAAGTATGTGCTGAATGCAACGTGGATATTGCAAATCTGAATTGTCCGGGACAAATCGTGATTTCAGGTGAAAAAGAAAAGATTAAAAAGGCTTCGGATCTATTAAAAGCGCGCGGCATAAAACGAGTTCTGCCTCTGCAAGTGGCAGGCGCATATCACTCGCGGCTGATGGAAAGTGCTCGTCCGTTGCTTAATAAAACAATAAACGAGATAAAATTATCCGACCCTGTCGTTCCGGTAATTTCCAATGTTACCGCGCTTCCTTATTCAGATAAAAATGATGTCTGCAAATTGCTTGTTGAACAACTTACTTCAACAGTGCGATGGGAAGATTGTGTCAGATATTTATTATCTCAAGGGTTCACGAGGTTTATTGAACTTGGACCGGGAACTGTATTGAGTGGATTTTTAAAGAGAATAGATAACACCGCAACAATATTGAACATTGGCGATGTGCCGAGTCTTGAGAAGACTATTTCAGAATTGAAGAAATAATGTATATGGTGGTGGAAGTAATTTTAGGTATTCGTAATTGCAAACAAGTATGTTGACACCACTTTAAGCCTCTTTATTGATTGCGGAGTTTTAATGAAATTTCTTTCAAAATTGTTCTTACTTTTTTTGCTTCCTCTTGATTGACTCCTGCGCTTACAAATTGTTTCTCAATGTTATAGGTAATTGCATCTACGCTTTGTGACAACAGATTTGTTCCATTTAAAACAATAATAATATACCTTAATACCTGTTTCGCTGCGTCATCGTTTAAGTTTTGTTTCTTCCATACGACTATAATTGCTGTTGTCAATTTCTCTAAATCAGATGGTTCTGGCTTGGTTGCAATGTTAATTGATGAAGAAATTTTTTTCTGAATATTTTCTATCTGAACTTTTGTTGTCTCGTTTTCTGATTTAATTTTTTGCAGTTCACTAAACAAAACTTGAACCGCATTTTCCTCGGCGGGAGATAATTTTTGATTTTGTTGCGATGGCCGAACCGGACGTTGGGTTTGTCGAGATGGTGGTGGAGAACCGCCCGAGTCTCGCAAATCCTTTGCCCGTTGTTTAATCATTGTTTGAGCATCTCCATAAGATTGGATTGCGCAAAGCGCCGAAATTAACACAACAATTAAAACGCGCATAGCGTTAATATTACTGCTTATGTATGTTTTGTCAATTAATCAGGTTGCTGCAAAAGTTGGCTATCCTATTCTTTCGATTTTTGCGCCAAGCGTTGAAAGTCGTTCATCGATTTTGTAAAATCCACGGTCTATTTGCGATATATTAAAGATTGTAGATTCTCCATGAGCGCATAGAGCGCCGATTAATAGAGCCATACCAGCGCGTATATCCGGGCTGTTCAATCGGGCGCTATGAAGAGTTGATGGACCGATAACTACGGCGCGATGTGGGTCGCATAGGATTATCCTTGCGCCCATACTGAGAAGGCTATCGGTAAAATATAGCCTTGATTCATACATTTTTTCATGAATTAAAACAGTGCCTTTGCATTGAGTTGCGGTAACCAGCGCCACAGAGGTCAAATCAGAAGGAAATCCCGGCCAGGGCGCATCATCTATTTTTGTGATTGCCCCGCCTATTTCGGCAACTATTTTTAATGACTGTTTTCTGGGAACAATTAAATCGTTTCCACTTTCTACGGTCTGGATTCCAAGTTTTCCCATTACCATCCGTATCATTCTTAGGTCGTTTATGTTCACATTTTTTATGCATAGTTCGCCTTTAGTCACAACCGCAAGCGAGATAAAACTCCCAATTTCTTGATAATCCGGTCCAATCCGATGAACTGCGCCTTTTAGTTTTTCCACACCTTTTATCCGCAATACATTTGTTCCAATCCCGTCAATTTGAGCGCCCATTAGATTTAACATTTTGCATAATCCCTGCACATGCGGTTCACTTGCAGCGTTTCTAATTATAGTATCGCCCTCGGCAAGAGATGCGGCACAGACAGCATTTTCAGTTGCTGTAACAGAGGCTTCATCAAGGAGAATATCCGCGCCTTTTAACTTTTTGGCTTTCAACTCAAATCCAAACGGTTTGACTTTAACCTGCGCTCCTAATTCTCTCAATGCGAGGATGTGTGTATCAAGCCGTCTTCTTCCAATTCTATCACCACCCGGACGCGGTAGCACTACGCGACCGTATCTTGCAAGTAATGGACCTGCAAGCGTTATTGAGCCGCGCAGATTACCGCACAAATCAATAGAAAGCCTTGTCTTTACCTTCCCTGTTGTTTGAACAACCGCGGCCGACGGCGACGGACATTCAACATTGACGCCAAGCGAACGCAAAATCTTTACCATCACCTTTACATCTTCAATGAGAGGAAGGTTCTCCAAAAATACCTTTTCATTAGTCAAACAACATGCTGCAAGCGCAGGCAAAGCTTCATTTTTATTGCCTTGTGGGGTGATTTCCCCGCTTATGGAATTACCACCTTGAATCCTAAAAAAAGCGCCTGCCGCTATTTGTGTGTCGCGCTGTTGTTCATCTATACCATATTTTAATTCATCGGCCATAAAAACCTTTTTAACTGTTTAATTGAAGAAATCAAAACAATGTTATTCACAAAATAATGATATGAAATTATGTGATTAAAAACTAAAATGAAATAGAATTTTTTTAATTTGTAAAATTTTAAAAAGAATGTTTGATGCTGTAAAATTTCTTGATTGCAAATCCTGAATTTAGAATTGGATAAAATTCAAGTTATTTCAGATTACTTTTAAAATAATTTTCAAAAAATTTTATTTATTTTAAAAAATAATAGAATATATTATCAGTTGTGTAAGAAATTATGATAAATGTAACTAATTGAATATAAAAGAGTTGTAAAAGTGGTATCTCTGAATATTTAACAAAATTAATAAATTGTAAAAATTATCAAAAATTTTATAAAAAAGCACTTGACAGTCCTTTTAATACGTGTTTTATTACTGCAACTAAATTTGAGAAAGATTTTAGAATTGTTCTTTGAGAGTTTTTGAATTTCTGCGCAGGCTCTGATACAAGTCGGCGCAGAGTAACCTACTGTATCCTACGTGTATTATCGAAATTCCCCGGGTCATTACAGCCACCCTCTGGCTGAATGACCCGGTTTTTATTTTTAGGCATAAAAAACTATTGCCAAAAAAATATTTTAATTGCTTTATTTTGTATCTCGTTAGTATATTTTACTTCGTGTTGTCGGAGCGTAGCTCAGCCTGGCTAGAGCACTTGGTTTGGGACCAAGACGTCGCCGGTTCGAATCCGGCCGCTCCGACCATTCTGTTTTAAGGAAAAGGGGCGCTAAAATGCCATACTCAAGTCAACAAATTTAGTAAATCTTCAATTTGGTAAGCGCATCCTGTCTGTGTTTTTTTTAAATAAAAATAGAAATTATAAAAAGATAAACAGGATTTATTTATAATCCTGTTTATCCTGCCTATCTTTTAAAATAAATTAAAATTCTATAAATAATTTATCATTGCGTTACTACTCTTTCATAATTTTCTGTTGGTTTTAAACTGTTTTTTGCCCTGATTTTCTTGTTTCAAAATTGTTATTAGGTGTAATTTCATCAATATTGAGTTTCTTTATTGGTGGCAGAAGTGAAAATGAATAGTGCATTTGAAAGTACGCGTTTTATCAGACGTTATAGGGTTTTGGCTGCGGTTATGCTGGGCGGTATTATGGGACCAATTGACGGCAGCATAGTCAATGTTGTCCTGCCAACTATCAGCCAGTCTTTTGCAGTCGGCATTTCTACGGCGCAATGGGTTCCAATGATTTATCTGCTGACGATTAGCAGTTTGCTGCTTTTTTATGGTCGGTTAGGCGATATTTTTGGATATAAAAAAGTTTATTTAATCGGGCTTACGGGATTTGTTGTCGTTTCTGGACTATGCGGTATTGCGCCAACAATACATTGGCTAATTGTGTTTAGGGCTATTCAAGGGCTTGCTGCGGGTATGATGATGTCGGTGTCTCACGCTATCATTACGGCATCGTTTCCGACAACAGAGCGAGGTAAGGCTCTTGGAATTAACGCAATAAGCGTTTCTGCTGGTTTGGCGATAGGTCCGTCACTCGGCGGATTCATTACTTCTTTATTAGGCTGGCGTTTTGTTTTTCTTATTAACATTCCTGTTGGCATTGTTGCTATATTATGGGGACGACGGGTTATCCCTAAATTTAAGGGACATCCTGCGCAGATAGATGTTCAGGGTGCGATTACAGCCTTTATTTTTTTGTTTTCTATTCTTTTGTCAGTGAACTGTTTTCAAAATCAGGGCTTGAGTTATTTGACTATTATAATGTTTTTTATTGCAGTTATATCAGGGTTTTGTTTCTTTAAAATAGAAAGCACCGTTAAGCAACCAATGCTAAAACTGAGCCTTTTTAAAAATTCAACCTTCTCACTTGCCAATGTTAGCGCATTGTTGAACTATATGTCCCAGTATGTGATGGTGTTTCTGACGCCATTTTATCTACAAAGGGTGTTGCATTATACCACGAACAACATTGGTCTGATTATGGTTTCGTTTCCGTTAGCGGTGATGGTAATTGCGCCGTTTAGCGGGTCGTTGTCTGATAAGATGGGGACAACAGCATTGGCTTGTCTTGGCGCGGGTATATGTGCGCTGTCGTTGTTTCTTATGAGCCAGTTAACAGCCGCCGCTAATTCTTTTGATATTGTATGGCGGTTGGCTCTCTTTGGCTTTGGGACGGGTATTTTCCAATCCCCGAACAATAGCGCAGTGATGGGTAGTGTGCCCCGAAATCATCTTGGTATAGCATCTGGGATTCTGGCAACGATGCGGAATTTAGGTATGTTTTTGGGGATTGCTATTGCTGGCGCAGTTCTTTATGCAATCGTTCCATCTCATATTCTTAAAAAAACCGCCCTTGAAAATACAGATATTGTAACTTTCTTATACGGATTAAAGCACGCTTACATTGTAGGAGGAATCTTAACCGGCATTGCCACTATTACCTCCCTTATTAGAAGAGCAAATGGCAAGGAAGAAAATGGGGAAGTAGAGGTAAGGGATTAGTTTTCTTATTGATGAATAAGAAAGTGGCGTCGGCATCCTTGCCGACGATTTTATTTCTTTCTTGCATAAGTTTATTAAACAGTGATTATTGGAGAAATTACATTTTATGAAAAAGGAAAATTCAACAACGGTTAGTCGGCGCAGTTTTATAAAAGCGACTGCAACCACAGCAGTTACGTTTTCTATTGTTTCACCACAACTGGTTAGTGGTTCTGAGGCAAATTCAAAAATCAATATTGGAATAATCGGCTGTGGAGGTCGTGGTCAGTGGATAACCGATTTGTTCCAGAAAAATGGAAATTATAATATCGCAGCGGTAAGCGATTATTTTCAGGACAGGGTTGATTCAGCAGGCAAGAGGTTTAATGTGCCGGAGAGCAACAGGTTTACTGGACTGAACGGTTATAAGCGCTTGCTTGATTTGAAGATTGACGCAGTTGCAATTGAAACACCACCGTATTTTCATCCGCAACAGGCAGCCGATGCTGTTCAGGTTAGCAAACATGTCTATTTAGCAAAGCCAATAGCCGTTGATGTGCCGGGGTGTTTGTCCGTTTCAGAAAGCGGTAAAAAGGCAACGGGTAAAAAACTTGCGTTTTTGGTGGATTTTCAAACCCGCGCACATCCTGCATACCAGGAGGTCGTTAACAGGACATATAAAGGCGATATTGGAAAAATTATAACTGTGTTTGCAGAGTATCAGACCAATTTAATGTTTGAAGGAACGGATAGTTATTTGAAAAAAGACCCGACAAATCCGGAGGTGCGTTTGCGTTCGTGGGGTGTGGATAGAATTTTGTCTGGCGATGTTATAACGGAGCAAAACATTCATACTCTGGATGTGGCAACCTGGTTTATAAATGCAGACCCGATTAAGGCTTATGGGACAGGTGGTAAGACGCGTCCGTTTGTTGGTGATTGCTGGGATCATTTTGCTGTGATTTATTATTTTCCAAATGATATTGTTTGTGTCTTTTGTTCAAAACAGGTCGGGTTTGGATATGATGATATTATGTGCAGAGTGCACGGGACGACAGGGACGATTGAGACCCATTACTCTGGCAAAGTCTGGATGCGAAGTCGTGAAGATGGTTATAATGGTGATACACGAAACCTTTACGAAGATGGCACGGTAAGAAATATCGCAAGATTTTATAACGATATAGTAAAAGGTGATTTTTCAAATCCGACCGTATCACCGAGCGTAAGGAGTAATTTAACGACGATTCTTGGCAGGCAGGCTGCTTACAAGAACGGCGAAGTGACCTGGGACCAGATGATGAACTCGGGTGAAAAGTTCGAATTTAATACCAAAGGACTTAAGATTTAGTATCATTTAAAATAGTTGAAACGATTTGTTTTAATTGTGGAAGCACCTCTTTCTCAAACCAGAGGTTATTTCTAAACCACATTATGTTTCTTGGGCTGGGATGAGGAATAGGGAAAAAATGGGGCAGATATTCATTATAAGCGCGAACTGTGTCTGCCATAGTTTTTTTAAGTCTTCCTTTTAAATAAAAGTTCTGTGCGTGGTTGCCTACAAGCAAGGTTAATTTTAATTTATTTAAATGTTTTCTAAATTCGGGGTGCCATTTTGGCGCGCATTCCGGCATTGGTGGAATATCTCCGCGAACGCTCTTTCCCGGATAACATAGTCCTGCTGGAATTATTGCAATTTTTGATTCATTATAAAATTGTTCACGGTTAAGATTAAGCCACAAACGAAGTCTATCGCCTGATGGGTCGTTCCATGGAATACCAGTCTTATGCACCCGAATACCAGGCGCCTGTCCCACAATTAAAAGATTTGCGGTAGCGGAAACTATAAAAATTGGTTTAGGCGGAAAAGGGAGTTTTCTTTCGCAGATGCGGCATTGTTTTACTCGTTTTATCAGTTGGATCAAAGTTTCTTTCATAAGCATAAATACGGTTTTTATGAAATTATAAGAAAGAAAATTCGAGATTTTTACAATGGATTTTCGCTTTTTTGATAATGTCATTAGAGTTCATCGATTTACTTTGTCTAAAAGATTAAATATTTTTCTAAAATAAGTGGGCTGAGAATGTTTTGCTATTCTTTTTCTCTCTGGTTTTCTTTTTGTTCAAAAATCCAGTCTTCATAATGAAATTCAGGCTTTAATATCCGTTCGCCAATTTTATCGCCGAGTCTTTCTTCAAGTTGTTTTGTAAATTCTACACATTCAGAACCTTTTGAACCAAGAACCTCGATTGTTTGAGTTCCGTCCTTATGAAGGGTGATTTTTATCTTCTTCATAATTATGCCTTTTCTGACGCTGTAATGACAATATCGCCATTTGCCATAACTTCTTCATTTTCTATTACCATATTTTGATTGCGAAGTTGGTCTTTGATAACTACATAGGCATATCTATTTGTAATTTTTTGAATTAAATCCTCAGCTTTAATTTTGTGATAAGCATTGATAGCCCACAAATCACCAACTATATCGAAACCATCATCTGTTTTTACAAAACCAATATTATAAGGCAAATCTGTCGTTATTAATATATCGGCATTGTATCTCCTTTTTTCCATATCCAGAACAAAAAGGTTTTCGCCGGTTTGAAAAGAAAGGTTTAATTCCTTGAGAGCTTCAATAAGGACTTCTTGTTCTTTAATTTTTGTTTTTACTTGAACTATATGTGACATAAATAACAGCGGTTAATACAATAACATAAATCATTGACAATCCGCAAACGTGAATTTACCGGCAATTATTTTTTTGATTTATGTCGCAATCTATCCATAGCCACGGCTGCAATTATTATTATGCCTGTTAAAATCTCCTGCACCCAATTTGGCAGACCCATCTGTGAACATCCTGAACGAATCACGGACATAATTAAAGCCCCCACAATGCTTCCTAAAACCGATCCCTCACCACCGGCTAAACTACCTCCGCCGATAACAACAGCGGCAATTACATCAAGTTCAAGCCCAACTGCAACTGTTGGGTCTCCAACGGTCAACCTTGAAAACTGCATCACCCCAGCAAGTCCGGCGAATAATCCACAAATAGTATAAATATAAACTTTTATCCGATTGACCATTACGCCGCATAGCATTGCGGTTTGCTCATTGGAGCCTATGGCGACGGTATGCCTGCCGAGTTTTGTGTATTTTAAAACAACCGCAACCAGAATAGCCATAATTATCAAAATCCAGACACCAATAGGGACAAGCATCCATCGTTGTTCAGCAGAAAGCGATGCTAAAAGTTCGTTCAAGTATGTTTCAGGTGCGTCAACTTTTTGCTCATGAGAAAGCCCTTTGGCTGCGCCACGCACAACTAACATCATACCGAGTGTTACTATGAATGGAACAACCTTAAGTCTTGTTATGAATAAACCGTTAAAGGCGCCGCACAATCCACAAACAACTATCGCTAATAAAGCTGCTATCAATGGATGCGGTGTGTCAAATGATTTTAAGGTTATTGCTATAACCACAGTGCCCAGTGCGACCATTGAACCTATTGACAGGTCAATCCCTCCCATAATGATTACAAGCGTCATCCCTAATGCGCCAATTCCAACAATCGTAGTCTGACGTGCAATAGTCTCGAGGTTTCTTCCGGAGCGAAAACTTTCTGGCGCAATAAAGGCAAATAGAGTGAATACAAAGATTAGCCCAATTATTGGACCTATGTGTTCAAGTATTGTTGTCTTTTTTATCCAATTAAATTTTGATTGTGTAGACATAAAACAATCCAATTCAACGAACAATTTCAGATATTATTGTGAACATAATTTTATAAATGGCGGTTTCAGTCAAATCATTTGTAATTATCTAAAATTCGCATTGTTGCTTCTTTAATGCTTTGAATAAGTTCTGGTGGTTCTAAAACGACGGCGTTTCCGCCCCAGCTTAAAATCCAACGTTGAATTTCAAGTAAACTTGAAAGGGTTAAACGGATTTCCACTGAACCATCGGGTAATTCAATCAATTGTTGTGAATCGTGCCATTTTTTCTCCCTTACATAATCAGCCACTCGTTCATTGAATCTTATTACAATATTGTAGTTAGCAGAACCAGAATGCACGCCGAAACTGTCGCGTAAGAATTTTTGAATAGAAAATTTGTGTTTCTTTTCAAAGGTCTGACCAGTTAGTTTGATTGATAAAATTCGAGATGGGACAAATGTGCGGATGTCTTTTCGAAGTGTGTCGTAGGCAAATAGGAACCATTCTCCGTTAATGTTTGAAAGATGATATGGGTTTATGATTCGTTGTTCAGCAGAGGGGTTTCCGGGTTTTTTATATGATATCTCAATTTGTTTTCTTGACGCCACAGCTGATGCAATCGTGTCGAAGATTTCCAAATTTATAATTGGCGTTTGCCTTAATTGGAACGATATTGCCTGTTCCCAGTCGGATATTTGTAAGGAGATTGGCTCGGGTAGTGCAGCTGCCATTTTCTTAAATGCGCTGAAAAGCGGTTTTTCAAAATTTGTCCCTCTGTATTGTTGCAAGGCTTTTTCTGCAACGAGCAAAGCAAAGAATTCGCCCTCTGTCATTTGTATTGCAGGAAAATTTTCAACTGGCTCGGTGTAGTAGTATCCATTTTTTATATGGTCAAATTCAATTGGTAGATACATTCTATCTCGCATAAATTCGATATCGCGATATATAGATTTTGTTGATACTTCAAATTCTGTGGCAAGTTTTGTTGCATTTGGATACTCGCCAGAAGCAATAGATTGATGTATTCTTATCATTCTTTCCAGAGGCGGTCGTGAGCCAGGTGCTTGGAGTCTTGTTATAGATTTTGTTTTCACAATACATAAGTTTTCCTATGTTAAAAACTTACACAAGAAAAATATTTTTGGTAATATCCGCCAAACATTTGAAAAATAATGATTTTGTTGGATTTATGATTAGTTGATAACAAAGCATATTTATATTATTATATAATAAGAAATCAAATGAGTGAATCTGAGATTTATAACATAACAAAAATTGAAGATAACGGTAATACTGGTACAGTTTTGACATCCATTAATGAAAAGGAGGTGTTCGGTTTTTCATTAAAGGAACCACTCCCTTCGGGGACGTCAATTGTTGATTTGCTCGGTGTAAAATATGTGCGTCTTAAAACGTATGACGACGGGGACCTTTATTTAACAAAGCATGGGGTAAAGTTTTGGAAGCATTTGTTGCCAGAAAATTGGTATGCAAAGGATTGGTTTGAGGCAAAATGTGAACGTTTGATTGGAACGAGCGCGGTTTATAAAGTCCCCACTAAGGAGATTAACGGTAGGATACTTAACCTTGTTGTCAAATGGTCTCGTGTTGGAGAACAGGTTCCGATAGATACGCTTACCATAAATAGATTTATTAATGCAGAATTTAACAGTCCTTTTGAAGAGTTATCGCTTGTTACTGAATTACGGGAGAATAAGACCGGACCATCTGGAATTAGAGTTAACGTCCAAAGACCGCTTGGGATATATGTCCCCAGTAAACGACTTCAGTTGTGGCAGACAGGGAGAAGCGAAGCAAAAATTGCGGCAAAAATTGCAAGACACCCCGGTGTTGAACTGGATATTCTACGCCAGTATGTTTTACTATTTGAATGGATAAAAGGTTATGATGCAGTGGAGACTGCTGCAAAACTCGGATTAACCGGGATTGCAAGAGATGAATTTCTGGCTCGTTTTACTACGCTTGCGATTCATGAACTCCAACAAAAGGGGTATCGTGTTATTGATATGAAGCCCGAACATGTTATAATGCGGCTTAAACCTGATGGCACAATCTTAAGAGACCGCCTTAATCAAATCGTATATGCGGTAGTCGATTATGAATTGTTAGCGCGAACACCAGAACACGAGCAAGCCGTAAGAAGTGCCAACCGAAAATACTATCTTCAACATATGGCAAAACGGTTTGAAAGCCAGGATAAAAAACCGTTGCCTGTTCATTTAAAGGCAATGAACATTTTAGGTGTCGATTATATTTATGGAAGGGCTGAAAGCACTGGTGGAATTTTATGGGTGGTGGGTAAAGACCCTGATTTGTTTAACTATTTTTTACCTGAACGATGGCGTAGGACACCTAAACGCGACCTTTCATTGAAAAACAATGTCTTTTATACTCAGACCAAAGATGATATAAAACTTGTTTGGAGAATATCTAAGATGGGTGAACGTCCATCGGGTATAGGTGATTCAAAGAATTTGAGACGAGCCATTTCTTACGGGTATAATTCTCCCTTTGAAGAATTTTCGTATGCGCTGCAACTTTCGAGAGCAGGTTTTAAAACCGTTTATCCGCGTGCAATATACAGAACAGGGAGTTTTCGTAAAAACATTGAACTGATAAAAGACTTAAGTCGGTTTGAGTTTTTTAAAGACTTGCGAACACCGGACGGTTTGCCTGTTCTTGAAATCGATCATGAGTATATAACGATATGGGGGTTCTGGAATGGGCCAGATGAATATCTCGTTGATAGAGATGGTATTTTCTATAAGGGATTTAATATAAAACAAGCCACGCAGAACGGTTTGATTAATGAACAACAAGCAACTGATTTATTAGAACACGGAGGGAGTAGAATGGCTAAGTGCGGCTTTGAAGACATTAATTTAAAACCCGACCACCTTTTGATAACATTTAATCCCGATGGTCAACTGCTAATTGATTCGTTTGGAAAACCAGAGGTCAGATTATGTAATTTAGAACTTGTTAAACCTATCAGTTTGAGTAGCCAAACAAATCCATTGCAGGAGAGACTTTTTTAAAGACTATTTTGCAAGAATATAAAACTATTAAATCAACGGTTTTTAAGTTTTGACGTAACCATTTTTTTTAAACCAATCAATTGCGTCAATAAATGCCTCCTTGACAGCCGTTTGCGGCAATCCAAGTTCATTTATAGCCTTTTGTGGATTGAAGAACATTTTGTATTTTGCCATTCGCACACCTGCAATGGGAGCCTTAGGCGGTTTGCCTGTGATTTTAGAAATAGACTCATCAATGTATGCCGCCAGTAATGCGACAAAATATGGGATTTTAACCTTTGGCGCCGGGATACTGCTAATTTGCTCCAATAGTTTAAATGTTTCTTCCATTGTCAAGTTTCCATCTGCATTTCCAAGAATGTAACGCTCACCTATTTTTCCTTTCTCAGCCGCCAATATGTGTCCAACTACAACATCTCTAACATGAACCCAGTTCAAACCGGTGTCTAAATAAGCAGGCATTTCCCGATTTAAAAAATCTACGATTACTTTTCCGGTTGGCGTCGGTTTAATATCATACGGACCGATAGGAGCGCTTGGATTGACAATAACAACCGGCGCGCCATTTTTTGCAAATTCAAGCGCAACTTGTTCAGCCCTGAACTTTGATATTTTATAGTGGTTAGACATTTGCTTTTCAGTAACCGGGATTGATTCATCAGAAGGTATAAGTTTTCCATTTACTATTTTCGGGAGGGCAATACATCCGACAGTGCTTGTGTAGACAATACGGGAACAACCCGACTTTATAGCAGCGTTGATAATATTTTTTGTTCCATCTATGTTTGTGGCATACATTGAACTGTAATCTTTCATCCATAATTGATAACTTGCCGCAACGTGAAAACACCAATCACAACCACGAATTAAATTTTCAAGACGGTCTTTATCAAGAACATCGCCGTATGCATATTCAATATCAAGCCCTTCAATTGCCTTTTTTACCGCATTTTCTCTTACAAGAGCCTTTACCTTATAACCGCGTTTCAACAGCTCCCGACATAGGTTAGAACCTATAAATCCTGTTGCGCCAGTAACAAAACATTTCATATAGAAATTTTATCTGATAATTGGTTAATACCAAGTTTAAATATTATCCTTTATTAAAAAACGAATAATATATAAAAGATAACAATAATCAGAAACAGATGAATAACGTTTTTTTAGATAAAATAAGTCGTTATTTTGAATTTGAACTGTTTAAAACCAATTTTAGAACCGAAGTATTTGCTGGGCTGACGACTTTTTTAACGATGGCTTATATAATTTTTGTTCAGCCAGCAGTTCTTTCCGGAGCGATAATTGGGAAAGATAGCGGAATGGATTTTGGAGCCGTTACGACGGCCACCTGTCTTTCTGCGGCGATTGCTTCTATCATAATGGGAATATATGCGCGATATCCAGTCGCTCAGGCGCCGGGAATGGGACAAAACTTTTTCTTTGTTCTGAGCGCAATACCAGCGGCAACAGCAGCGGGTTATTCAAACGCATGGCAAACTGCGCTGGGGGTTGTATTTATTTCTGGAGTATTGTTTTTAATACTTTCATTTTATGGGGTTAGAGAGGCTGTTCTTTCCTCGTTAAGTCCAGCCTTTAAAAATGGTATTGCAGCAGGGATTGGTCTTTTTATAGCGTTTATTGGACTTCAAAATGCCGGACTTATAATAAAAGACCCGAGCACCGGAGTTAAGCTTACACACAATTTTGTCTCGCCCGATTTATTAATATTTTTTATTGGATTATTTATTGCTGCTGCGTTGCATTCGCGTCGGGTAACTGGTTCAATCCTTATTGGAATAGTTGCAGCCACTTTGGCTGCGATTGTTCTTAAGATAACGTTTCAATTCCTTCCTACTTCAATCACTGATGTTGGTGCTATTAAGGACTCTATGTTTGTTAAACAATTTAAACTTGCGACGGGGGTTATTTCATCGCCTCCATCGCTGTCCCCCACATTTTTAAAGTTAGATATTAAAAGCGCGCTTTCTGTCCCGATGATACCGTTCATAGTTGTGTTCTTGTTTATGGTGTTATTTGATACTGTTGGAACTCTTGTAGGAGTTGCAGAGCAGGCTGGGTTAATGAAAGATAATCAATTGCCCCGCGCAAAACAGGCCTTTGTATCGGATGCGTTAGCGACAACAATTGGGGCCTGTCTTGGGACAAGCACAGTAACAAGTTATATTGAAAGCGCAGCTGGTGTCGAACAGGGTGGACGGACAGGGCTAACCGCTGTTGTTGCTGGACTTTTATTTATTGTCGCAATGTTTTTTAATCCACTTATTTCTATGGTGGGAAGTTATACCCCAATTACAGCGCCAGCACTGGTTATTGTTGGCGCAATGATGATGAAAACTGTTTCAAAAATTGATTGGGCTGATTATAGCGAGAGCCTTCCTGCATTTCTCGTTATTATTGGAATACCGCTCTCTTATTCCATAGGTGATGGGCTTGCTATTGGATTTTTGAGTTATCCCATAATTAAAGTGTTTGCTGGTCGCGCTCGGGAGGTAAAGCCAGTATTTTACATCCTCGCCATCTTAATCGGCGCGTATTTGGTTTTTATTAGGTAAGTTAAATTAACAACTTTTTATAAGCATTTTTAGTTTGCAATTAAACCTGTTAGGTTTAGATTATCAAAAATAATATGAAGAGATTTCAAATAATGGTTTTTTTGTTGCTGTGTGTAACCTTAATAGGCGCTCAAGGTCAAGTCGGACACGAAAAGATTTTACCTTCAGAAACGATATTAATGTTCACTATTCCGGATATTGATAAGACAATACAATTATCAAAACAATCTCCTCAGGGAAAATTTTGGAATGACCCTTCTATTCAGCCTGCAAAAGAAAAATTTTTAGCTAAATGGAATGCTGATGTTGTCGCTCCATTAGAAAAAGAATTGGGGATAAAATTTAGCGATTATTCAGGGATTGCAAATGGTCAAATGACATTTGCCGTTCTTTTTACAAAAGTTGCTACCAATACACCGCCTATTAATGTTGGTTCTGTTTTTTTGATGGAATCAGGCGTAAATAAAGAAAAATTGGAAAAATCACTCGCAGACATAATTCAGAAGTATAGCAAGGGACATAATGTGGTAACGAATAAAGTAAGGGATTTGGATTTTTATGAATTAGAAATCAATTCTGAGGAGGTATCAAAAATTATAGACAAAGTAATTCCAAACCCATCTGACGGATGGGAAACATTAGACGGTCCAAAACCAAAACCTAAAAATGTTCAGCATAAGGTTTCAATAGGCAAAGTTGATTCCTTATTTATTGCGAGTGATTCTACAAATTGGATTGACAAAGTAGTTGCCAACAAATTAGGCAAATCAAGTACTTCGTTGATTGATAATCAGAACTTCAAGAAGTTTTATGACTCCTTGCAGAAAGATACAACAATTTGTGCCTGGGCAAATATTGAGCCTATAATTCAGTTAGCAACAACAAAAAAGCCTGAGGAAAAAAAGAACCAAGGTCAAGGTGGGTTTGATATAAATGCAGGAAAAATTTTAAATGCTATAGGACTAAATGGACTAAAAGGCATTGAGATGACGGTATGTATGGTGCCTGAAGGAGGTATGTTTGATTTGTTTATGAAGATTCCTGCAAATGAACGTTCAGGACTAATAAAGGCATTGATTCCTGAACAAAAGGATACAAGCATCCCGCCTTATGTGCCGTCGAATGTGGTTAGCTTTATCAGATATCGTCTGGATTTGCAAAAGACGTGGGCAACAATTGAATCAGAACTTGAAAAAATTGACCCTAAGATTCCGAGCGTTATTAACTTGGTGTTGCAAACCGCAGGTAAAGCAAAGGATCCTAATTTTGACTGGCGAAAGAATATAATTGGAACGATGGGTGATGATTTAATTATCTATTCAAAAAATCCGCCAAAGGCAACTTTTGAAAACATAAACAATTCCGCCAATCTATTTTTACTTTCCTCAACAAATCCTGAACAGTTGGCAAGTTCAGTAAAGTTTCTTACCTTGTTATCGCCTAAACCTCCTGAGGTTAAAGAAAGAGAGATAGCAGGAAAAAAGGTCTATTACTGGGAAAATCCTAAACTTGTTCGAAATCCGGATAAAAAGGAGCCTGCTCGGTTCACTTTTGTATCTTCTGTTGCAAACTATGTTGCAATTGCAAATGATTTATCAATTTTGCAGGAGTTTTTGAATTATTCTGATGGTAAATATGTTCCACTCAAGAATTTTCAAGGATTGAGTGATGCCATTAAAATAGTTGGCAGTGAAAATTCGGGATTGCTAATTTTTCAGAATGCAAAAGAACAAACAAGATTCCAGTACACCTTGTTAAAAAATGAAACTGACACCATTGCTTCACTTTTAGCAATGACACCTATTGGGATTCGTCTCGGTCTGGCAGAGGATAGTAAACTTCTCCGACAATGGATTGATCCAACATTGCTTCCGGACTTTGATAAAATCGCAAAGTATTTTGGTATAGCTGTCTCGGAATTAAATGTAGAAGAATCAGGAATAAGATTAAAAAGTTTCAACCCTAATCCACCCGGATTAAATTGATTTATTTGAAAACAGACAGGTAATTAAATTGACGAAATGTAAAATTCAGTTTATTTTCAAACCAATAAATGAATATGAAAACAAAAATCTCACGTAGGTCAGCGTTGAAATCAGTTGGCGGTGCAATTGCAACTTTCGGCATTTTGTCATCTGTCAACAAACAGGCAAATGCAGCAGAAGAAACAAAATCAAAACTGAAAGGGAATATTCATCATTCTGTTTCACGCTGGTGTTATGGGAAAATATCCCTTGATGACCTTTGCAAGGCTTGTGTTGATATTGGTATTGAATCTGTTGAGTTGCTTGGAGCAAATGAATGGCCAACAGTTAAAAAATACGGGTTAACCTGTGCAATGTGCAATGGACCAGACCGTATTGATTATGGGTTCAATAGGGTTGAACATCACGATGATTTAGTGGCTAAATTTGAAAAGGCAATTCCGCAGGTGGCAGAATTTGGATACCCTAACATTATTTGTTTTAGCGGCAATCGTCGCGGTATGAGTGATGAAGAAGGCCTTGAAAATTGTGTAAAAGGCTTAAAAAGACTAATGCCAATCGCAGAGAAATATAAAGTGACCGTAGTGCTTGAACTTTTGAATAGCAAAGTAAATCATAAAGATTATATGGCAGACCATAGCGCCTGGGGTGTCGAACTCTGCAAAAAGGTTGGTTCTGAACGGTTAAAACTGCTTTATGATATTTATCACATGCAAATAATGGAAGGTGATATAATCCGGACAATTCGTGAAAGCGGTAAATATTTTGGACATTATCATACAGGCGGAAATCCGGGAAGAAATGAAATTGATGAGACACAGGAGATTTATTACCCGGCTGTAATGAAAGCGATTGTTGCAACAGGTTACAAAGGATTTGTGGGACAGGAATTCGTGCCAAAGCGAGATCCTCTGACCTCTTTGCGCCAGGCAATAATGATTTGCGACGTGTAATTTTCCCTATATTTAATTTGGCATAAATGCAAGATAATTTTTTGTTATCTTGCATTTTTTATTTGTAATTGACTCAATGCGAATTATGAGCTAATAATGTATTACAATTTAAAATTTAAACGGAAATACTATGCACACCGTTCTTACGACAGAATTAAAACGCGGGATGGTGTTAATACTTGAAGACACTCCGTATATACTTGAAGATTTTCACCTCGCCGGCACAGCGCAAACAAAACATAAAATCCATAGTAAATTAAGGAATCTTAAAACTGGTCGCATCCTTGAACGTGTTTTCAATGAAAATGAACATGTTAATTTAGCTGAACTTGCATATCGCAGAGTAGTCTTTGGTTATAAAAATGGGGAAGATTATGTTTTTACGGACTCTGAGACCTATGATGAATATACACTAACAAAAGACCAGATTGGAGATAGACGTTTGTTTATAAAGGAAGACATTGAGTATAAGGCGATTTTATTAGATGGAAAACTTATTGATATCGTGCTTCCTCCTGCGATTCCCCTAAAGATTGTTGATACAGCGCCCACAGTGCGGGGAGGTTCTGATTCAACATGGAAGCCAGCAAAACTGGAGACCGGACTTGAGATAATGGTACCGCTTTTTATTGATAAGGACGAAATTGTAAGGGTTGATACAGCAACGCGAAAATATGTAGGGAAGGAATCAAAATAAATTAAGGAGTTAATTTGACTGCTTTTATTTTGTTAAATAGTATAAAGGTTTTATGAAAATGTTAATGTTATTATTCATCGGAACAATAGTTTTTAATCAATTTGGAACTTCAAATATTAATGCCGCAGACTCTATTACAGTCACTGATGAGCAAAGGGAAGAATTTATCAAAAATTTTAAGAGAATAGGTCTCAATACTGCGCCTGATGATGCTATGATTTTGAGGATACTTGTGCAGGCGTCAGGCGCAAAACGTGGCATTGAGGTTGGTTCAGCCACCGGTTATGGGGCAATCAATATGGGGATTGCTTTTGAGCGGAATGGTGGTCATTTGTACACGATTGATGTTGACCCTCAAATGGTGAAGATTTGCAGGGAAAATGTCAAAAAGATAGGACTTGAAAAAACAGTTACGGTTATTGAAGGAGACGCCTTAAAAGTTTTACCGACACTCGAGGGAGAATTCGATTTTGTTTTTATCGATGCTTTAAAACGCGATTATCTAAAATATTTTCAAGCCATCAGTCCAAAATTAAAGAAAGGGGCTATTGTTGTGGCAGACAATGTTATCAGAAGCGCAAACGAAATGCGAGATTTTCTGGACTTTATGGAAAAGGATAAAGATTTTGAAAAGGTAACTATTCGGGCTTCGATGGAGAAGAATGACGGGATGGGAATTTATTTAAAAATAAGATAACCCGAGTTTACAAATTTTGTATTAACAGTAATTTCTCAATTGATTTAACGATTTTTCAACCAAATCTAATTGGATATTATTTACCTGGATTGATTTTCCAATGCCTTTTAACAGCGTGATTGACAGGTTACCGCCGAGATGTTCGCGAAATTCATCTAACCCTTCCAGGATAATTAATTTCCCGTTTGAATCTTTAATTTCAATCTCGGGATAATAGATTTGAAATCCGAGCTTAATTAATTGGTCTATTATAGTTTTCGCTGTGGTAGGTTTAATAAAACCAATGTTTGCGCTATACAAAGTGTCAATTGCAATTCCAGCCGCAACAGCCTCGCCATGTTTTATTTTAAATTTAGAAATTTGTTCAAGTTTGTGAGCAGACCAATGTCCAAAATCAAGTGGTTTTGAATTGCCAGTTTCAAATGGGTCACCACCGTTTACAATATGGTCAAAATGCAATTGAGCACATTTTATGATAACGGATTTCATTGCTGATGGTTCAAATGAGTTTAACCTGTCTGAAAGCAGTTGAACTTCTTCAAACAATTTTTTGTTCTTAATAAGGGCAATTTTAACAACCTCCGCAAGACCAGAACGTTTGTCTCTCTGTGAAAGTGAATTTAAAAAATTAAAATCGTTTATTACAGCTATTGGCGGGTAAAATGTACCGATAAAGTTCTTTTTTCCAAATAGGTTTAAACCATTTTTAATTCCTACACCAGAATCACATTGAGCGAGAGTTGTGGTGGGTATACGAATATAACGAATTCCGCGATGCGCAATTGCTGCTGCAAAACCTGTGATGTCCAACACTGCACCACCACCAATGCCAATTAAATAAGAATGCCTATCAATATGGTTTTTATCTATTAATGAGAGCACTTTAATTAATTTATCTAAATTGTTTTTAATGGCTTCACCTCCGGTAATTGTTACACATTTAGAAACAATAGAAACAGAATTAAAATATTCCGCTATTGAAGATAACAGCGTGTTATTATTTTCAACTACGCCGTTGTCTATCACTATAAGCGCCTTAGAATTAGCATCTTTTTCTAATATGTTTTTAAGGATATAGTTCTCTTGTGAAAAAACATTTTCGGTAAAAAATATCTTATGCCTATATTTTATAGTAAAATAATCTTCAATCCTATGAACATTTTTCATAATTTAATGCTTTTAAGAAAATAAATTTCATATAAAATACCATACAATTGAAATAGTTAAAAATATTTAAAAAGTTTGACTTAAAGAGAATATTTTTGAAAATATGAAATAATTAATTATGGTAAGACTCGTCATTTTAAGTGAAGGTATGACAGGGCAAACTTACGAGCTCAAAGCGGAGAAAACCACTGTTGGGCGAGTAGAGGACAATGCCTTTCAGATACCCGAGCCTTCAGTTTCAAGCCATCATTGTGAAATTTATCTTAAAGGTGACGAGGTTCATATCAAAGATTTAAATTCGACTAATGGTACTTTTATCGATGGGGTGCAAATAACAGAAGGCATTTTAAAGCCGGGTCAAATTTTACGGCTTGGTCAAGTATTGCTTCGTCTTGAATCGGACGCACCACAACAGCCCAAAGTCCCGTTAAGTCAAACTACAACAGTTGTTTCGCAAGGTGTTGCTTTAACTGAACTTGAAAAAGGCTCCGGCAAACCTGTTAAATTTGAGTCAACAACACAATTCGTTAAAAAATCCAGCAAGGTCAACTTAATTTTTCTGGTAATTGGTATTATTCTTGCAATAACAGTGATTGTTTTGTTGGTAATTGCATTTCGGAAGAGTGGGACAATTGGCACTGGTGGATAATTATTTTAACCAGTTAGCCACATCTACTGCTGAATAAGTAATTATAATATCTGCCCCAGCCCTTCTGATGGCGGTTAAACTCTCCAGAATTATAGCTTTCTCATCTATCCAACCTTTCTCGCCCGCTGCCTTTATCATTGAGTATTCTGCACTAACGCTATACGCAGCTGTTGGATAGCCAAATGTGGTTTTTACCTTATAAATTAAATCAAGGCAAGGAAGGGCAGGCTTAACCATAACAATATCTGCACCTTCTTGAATATCAAGGGCAACTTCACGTAAAGATTCAAGTGCATTTGCGCTATCCATCTGGTAGCTGCGTCTATCACCAAATTGGGGCGCTGATTCAGCTGCCTGACGAAATGGTCCGTAAAATGCAGAGGCAAACTTTGCTGCATAAGACATAATTGGTGTGTTTTCAAATCCATTTTCATCAAGAACTTGCCTTATTGCCTGCACCCTACCATCCATCATATCGCTCGGGGCAATAATATCTGCGCCAACATGCGCATAACTCAACGATGTTTTTGCCAGCAATTTTAGGGATGAATCGTTGTCTATATTCCAGTTTCCTTTGGATTTTTTAACTATGCCGCAATGACCGTGACTCATATATTCACAAAGGCACACATCTGTAATAATGAGTAAATCTGGTAATTCTTTTTTTAACAATTTTATTGCTTGTTGAATAATGCCATCATCAGCATAAGCCCCGCTTGCCATCTCATCTTTTTTTTCTGGTATCCCAAAAAGCAAAATTGCCTTTATACCAGACTGTTGCACTTTTGTTGCCTCTTTTAAAAGTTCATCAGGCGATAGTTGATAATTGCCCGGCATTGCTTGAATTGGAATTCTGAGTTTTTTACCTGAACGAACGAAATACGGCATTACAAGTTGAGTCTTTTCTAAATGAGTCTCCCGAACGAGTGTTCTTATCGCCTCATTTTGCCGAAGCCGTCTTGGACGACTGACCGGAAACGATGGAATTTCAAAATTCATACTTTATCAAGTATATAACAAATATTATTACAAAACAAATAGCTTTGAATTACAAAAATTTAGCGAATGTATAAATTTGATTTTTAAAATTTAAAAATGGCAAACTTTTTACTAAATTAATAGTATTAAACACGTTCACAGCCATCGCATAACAAAAATAAAAAGTGCTGGCTTTATTTGAATCATTAGCACAGATATTGCATTAGCATACAATAATTAAAAATATATATCCATAACTCTGACAATTAATATTGCGAAAAACATTTTGTCTGTAAAATATCAATCAGCCGAAGGCTGGCATTTTAAAACTCCGTCAGGAGTGGCAGGATTATAGCATAGACATTAACACAGAGGAAAACCCCGTTAGGGGTGTCAGAGCGATAATTTAGAAATCCAATAATGGCTCTGCCACCGCTTTCAGCGGTTTATGATGTTTTTGTATTTTGTTTGCTATCATAA
>JAKPVM010000018.1 GCA_029572555.1 Verrucomicrobiota bacterium
CGCCGGGGACTCCCGCCTGGTGTCACGGTTTTTGCCAACGCGAGAATAAACTAATAACAATCATAACCCTGCAGCGCATCACGAGTGCAAAAACACGCGCCACCGCGACTCGGCGCCAACGCCACATACCGCCGAACGTTAACGGCAATTATAAAAAACAGACACAAAAACAGACACAATGAAAAAAACACTTACACTTTCAATTATTATTAACATCTTATTTGCAATTCTTTTTGGATACGTAATCTACAAAAAGGGCGGAGTTGACTACTTGAAAATGAAATTCAAAGCTCAAACCCAGACAGTAAATCAACAAGATTACGGCGTCTATTATTACGCAAAAACAAGCATTTTTGAGATTATGCCAAACGACACGAGTGAGATTATATTTTTAGGAAATAGTATTACAGACTATTGTGATTGGTATGAGCTTTTTGGAAATGCCAATATTAAAAATCGTGGTATTGGCGGAGACATAATTAATGGAGTTATTGACAGAATTGAAGAAATTGTTGAATCTAATCCCCAAAAGATTTTTTTAATGATTGGAATTAACGATTTAGGCAGAGGTCGGACAGTTGAACAAATTCTTATAGATTATGACAGACTTATTTCGTTGATAAAGCAAAAATCACCTAAAACGGAACTGTACATTCAAAGTGTTTTGCCCACTGACAATAGAAAGACATTACAGAACGTTGATATCATTTCAATTAACGCTGGACTCAAGAGTTTGACAGAGAAGCATCTCCTGACATATGTAAACTTGTTTGATTTGTTAAAAACTGATGAAAATACATTAGACAAAGCTTACACTTTTGACGGTTTACATGTAAACGGACAAGGGTATTTAATATGGAAAAAAGCAATTGAAAAATATGTAAACTAATAACTGCCGTTAACAAAAACTATATGTCAATTGGGGTTTCCGTGCGGACAACTAAGTCCGCAGCCCGCAAAAGCGGCGGTGCGGCTCGACAGGAAAGCAACCCGCAATCCCCAACTGCATATAGTTCCGTCCGTTAGGGCCAATAGCGGCTCTTATAATTGAAAATGTAGCTATGTGCGTTTATCACATCTATATGGGGGGCCAGCTGAACATCTCGCTGCAAAGTGACTCGCCAACGCGCCGCAACTTA
>JAKPVM010000039.1 GCA_029572555.1 Verrucomicrobiota bacterium
CCTGCTTTCGCAGGTTGTAGAATGTGTTTATTTTGTTATTTTACAAACCACTATCTACTGCTTTCTATTTACTCCCTGCTAAATCCTGTAAATCCTGTATATCCTTGTTAAATTATCTTTTCTTTATCATCTGTGTAAATCTGTTTCATCTGCGTAATCTGCGTTCCATTCTCTTTCCCGTTCACTAATTAATCGTCAAAACTCAGGGAGGCTAAACATTGATATGGACAATTTTTGCTGGCGGAAATCCGTTGAAATAGGTTGCTGAGGCGGTGCTATAAGCTCCGATATTTTCCGAATACACAAAGTCGTCCAATTCAAGGTCGGGCAATTCTTCGGCTAATGAAATTGTGTCAAGCCCATCGCAAGTTTTGCCAAATACGGCGCAGATTTCGGTTTTTCCTTCTTTCATCGCTTTTAATGTATATCTGCAGTGGTCAAAAATAATTCCTGAAAAGGTGTGATAAACGCTGTCATCAATGTAATAACAGATTTTGCCGTCGCGGACTGTCTTCCCGATTATGCGGCTGATAGAGGTGGCGGCAGTGGCAACGAGAAATCTGCCCGGTTCCGCAATGATTTGAATATCGTTCGGGAACAACCGTTCAATCTCGACGTTTATCATATAGGCAAGTTCGCTAAAAGGTCTAACGTGTCGGTCATAAGGCGCGGGAAAACCGCCACCGATGTCAAGAATCCTGATTTTATATCCGCGTTCTTCCGATTCTTTCATAACCGCATAGGCAATGTTAATTGCTTGAATATAGTTTTCAAAATTTGCGCACTGACTTCCGACATGAAAACTTATGCCTTCTACGACAAGCCCAATGTTGAAAGCCTCCAAAATGAGGTCAACGGCTTGCGCAGCATCGCAACCGAATTTAGAGGATAGTTCCACCATAGAACCGGTGTTTGGTACCCGAAGCCGCAACACAACACCAGCATTGGGGGCATATTTTTTTATCTTATGTAGTTCTACTTTGTTATCAAATGTTACGAGCGGTTTGTATTTATCAAGTAATTGAAGCGTCTTTTTTGGTTTTATCGGATTTGCATAGATGATTTTGTCCCAGATAAAATTCTGACGTTCTTTTTCGGGAAAGTCTTTTATATTTTCATAGACGAGGTTGAATTCTGGCATCGAAGCCACATCAAAGCTTGAGCCAATTTTGAATAGTGTATTTACAATTTCGGGTTCGGGATTTGCCTTTACTGCGTAGTAAGCCTGCACCTTTGGGAGGTGTTTTTTGAATTCAAGGTAGTTCTGACGAATTATGTCGTGGTCGACGACCACGAGCGGCGTCCCAAACTCGTTTGCCAGTGAAAGCAATATATTTTCTTTCATCGTTGAAAGCTAAATGATTTTAGACTCTTCGCAAATTGTCAATAGCGAGAATCGGTTGTTTTTAGTTAACTCTTTTACCTTGTCCATATCAAGGATAAGGGTTTTGTTTGATTCTATTACGAGAGCGGAAAGTCGGTTATTGATGCAGTTTTGAACTGTTTGCGAACCAATGCAGGGGATATCGAACCGCATATCGTGTTTTTCTTTTGCGACTTTGATAGCAATAGCGCCACCGTCTTTGCCGGAGAGTTTGCCGCCTCTTGCAATACATTCATCAGTCCCTTCAAAGGCTTCAACGGCAAGGACAACGCCATTTTTCACAACAACGGTTTGTCCAATATCCAATCTTGAAACCGCCTTAGCGATTTTAAATCCAAAGACAACATCTTCCATCTGCGATTTATCAGGTTTATTTCCGAGTTGAAAATCATCGCCCGGGATAATTGATTTTAGCCATGGTGTAGCCTCAATTAACTCAATACCTTCTTTTTGCAATTCATCAGCAATTGCGCCAAAGATTGTGTGGGCATTTTTTTCTTTTAAACGAAGCAGCAACATTGCGGCTTTAAAATCCGGGCGCAAGTCAAACAGGTTTTTGGGGGCAATCTGTCCGACCATAACGCATTTTGTTATCCCCCTTGATTTAAAGGCGTCAATCATTTTTCCGAACTGTCCTACTTTCAACCAGACAATTTCATCAACTAAATCAGCAAGCGTCGGGTCTGTCTCATTTTCAAAGGCAACAGCCATGAGTCTTTTTAAGCCAAGTTTGCGGGCTTCTCGTGCAAATGTTAATGGCAGAGACCTGTTGCCGGCTATGATTCCAATTTCTTGTATTTCAGCGGACATCGTTAAATTGCTTTATTTTACACAACCGCTCCCATTTTTGAAATACTAAAAATCGTCCAAACTTCTCACGGTGAGAATGCGCTGTATTCAATGTCGGTTCATTGTAAGGATATGATGAATACATTAATTAAAAGGATGGTGGCAAAAGCAGGATACCTTGCGATTGCAACTGTAATAGGCATTGCAGAATTAAAGTCTGCAACAATTATCGGCACTGTTGTTGATACAGGGGGAAGCCCGAGTATGACGAACATTATTTTTTCTCCACTTTCAACGCCTTTGTTGATTAGCGACAGGGTTGTTTATTCTACTGTTAAATCGGTGAACACCGATATTTATGGGAAGTTCAGTGTTCAGCTTGAACCCGGCAATTACAAGGCAACGATTGGAACAAACATTAAGGATTCATTTGTTATCTCTGTTCCAGTGGATAATTCCACAAACGACTGGTCTGAATTAATTTCTGGGGGGCTAACTTATTCATTTCCATTTTCACCCATTTATGAAGAAAAGCAGATGCGTGGTGTTGCCGGTGGTTATGCGGCACTGAACCAGAACGGTTGTGTACCTTTAACTCAACTTGGAGGCGGGACTGCGGGGTCTAATTGTTTTTTACGTGGCAATGGCTACTGGTCTGCGGTTATGCCGCAGGATATCGGTTCAGGTTTAATCAGTGATGAAGAGTTTAACGCCCTTGATGGTGTTCAATCACCGATACAACCGCAACTTAATCAGCGCGTCACACAGTTGAATGGATTTGCCACAAATCTGTTCATTGAGAACCCTAATATTTCCGGAAATTTCAGGCTGAATCCATCGGCAGGACCGGCTTCGCCTATTGATGGCGATGGCTGGTATGATAGCAATCAACGTTCATTAATGGTTTTCCAATCAGGTCTGGTTCAGGCGGTTGAAACGGCGATATTCGTTTCAACAAACACAATAACCTGCACGAACACAATAGCTGAAACAGCGATAATTCCATCGGGGATTGGGAGTCTGTTATTACCGTCGGGTTTTTTTGTGCCGGGTAAAGTTATTTCTATTAAAATGAGGGGGATTTATTCAAGCCCTACAATTACTGCATCCGTGACCTTAAAGTTTAAAATAGGCGATTCAGTATTTACTACACCAACGTTTATTTACAGCACAGGACAGACAAACCGATATGTCTATTTTGATTATCAATTGACCTGCGTTGGCAGGGGGACAAATGGGGCTTATATATCGAGTGGTATTTTCGGTAGTCAGACTTTCACCTACGGGTTCAGTTCATCTGTCAATCCTCTGAATCAGTCTATTCCGATAGATACCACAAGAAATAACGCAATTACGATAACTGCTACACATAGTCGCGCAGAGGCATCACTAACAGTAAATCAATTAACAATACAAACGATTTTTTAATTATGTTCGCAAGATTAAACTTATTGAAGGAGCGGCTTTCAATACCCGCTTACGAAACGGGATATGACAAATTGCTTGAATATTTTATCGGTTTTACTTCTTACAGATTTGAAAAAGAGTGCAACCGATTTTTTAAAAGACAGGAAAACTTTTCCGAAGAGTTTCCAGCAGACCAGACTGAATTGTCTGTGTCGTGCTATCCGATAGAATCAATCACAAGCATCGAAATAAAACGTAGCGAACAAAACGGTTGGGAATCTATAGATGACGCAATCTATATAATGCGGTATAAGTGCATCGTGTCGTTATTAAGACCTGCTGGAAGTTCAAGAGAACAAATAAGAATTACTTACACTGGCGGTTATGTCTTGCCCGATGAACCCTGTACGGATGGACAAACTCCATTGCCTTCTGATTTGGAAGATGCCTGTATCGAACAGGCCGCTTATTTCTTCAAAAACAGAGAACGATTAGGTCTTGTTGGATTTGCTGGACTGCGTTCAGATTACCAGCAGATGTTCGACTATAAAGCAGAGCCAGAAGGAACAACAGATTCTGATGTACGAATGTTTTTGCAATTCCAACAGATTGACCTTTTAAACAGTGTTCGGACAATTCTTATGAAGTATAAAAAGAGGGGTTAGCGGTTTATCAATTATGGTTGTGCGGTTTGACAGCGGTTTTTGGGTCCCCAAAGAGATGCGTCAGTCTTTCGCGCAATTGTAATCGGGAGCGAAGAAGTCGGACTTTTACATTAGCCTCGCTGATGCCGAGTATTTCAGCGGTTTCTTTTACTGACAAGCCTTCAACATCGCGAAGCAAAAAGACAAGCCGATAGTTCTCGTCAAGTTCAGCAAGGGCTTGTTCAATTATTTGCATAGTCTCTTTTTTGTTCACAAGGTCTGATGGATTTTCCTTCCAGTCGGCGATATATTCCGGGTGCGGTATCTCGTCATTTTCTTTATTCGGTTCGGTTGCCTGTTCAAGTGAAACTGTATCAAGACCTTTTCGTTTGCGAATAATTTTTAGCGCCGCGTAGGTAGCGATTCTCATAATCCAGGTGTAAAATGTCGAATCGCCGCGAAAGTTTTTGAGGTTTTCTATAACATTTAAAAATGTCTGTTGCGTAACATCTTCGGCGTCATAAATATTTTGAAGTATCCGCATTGCGAGTGAATAGATTTTAGATTCATATTTTTCTGTTAATTGCTCAAATGCATCAATATCACCCGCCTTAGCGCGGCGAATTAGTTCTTCGTCGTTATCTATTATTTTAGCGTTACCCATACATATTTTTGTGTTATTGCGCTAAGTAAAAAACTGTTTTAAGATTAATTGCATTAAAGCAAAAAGGCAAACAAAGATATGAAAGAAGGATTTAGCGATTTTAAGAGAGCCGCAATAATTGCATCGCTGCAAAATTGCAAACTATTTTCTGGTCTTAATAAGGACGAGCTTGAAAAAATTGCTGCAATAACAGTCGTTAAATCATATAACAAAGGCGATTATATTTTTAGCGAAGGCGATGAATCGCACGGTTTTTATGTCGTCCAAAAAGGGTCAATAAATGTCCATCGTGTCAACAAACTCGGCAGAGAACAGGTGATTCATATCTTTCGCAACGGCGAATCCTTCGCAGAAGCCTCGATGAGTATGGAGGGTGGCTACCCAGCTGACGCCCGAGCCGAAGAACCGTCCCAACTTTTGTTAATCCAGAAAAGTGGGTTCAAGGAACTCTTGCGCACACAGTCCGAATTGACTATGAGAATGTTCATCGCAATGAGCCTTCATTTGCAAAATCTTGTGGAACAACTTGAAGAAATTTTATTGCAAAAGGTCGAAAGCAGATTGGCGAATTGGTTGTTAAAAAGATGTCCTACAATCTCAAAACCAGTAACAATAGAAATTGAAGTCCCCAAACGGGTTCTCGCCGCTGAATTGGGAACAGTTAGCGAGACGCTTTCGCGGACATTCGCAAAGTTCAAAAATTTAGGATTGATTAACGTAAAGGGCAAAAGAATTGAGGTGCTTGACCCACGCGGTTTAGACAACCTTATCCATTCTGAATATGATAGAGATTAGCACAGACATTCTTGTTGTGGCAGAGAAGAACACAGATTACGCAGATTTAGCGGATTTACACAGATGATAAAGAAAAGATAATTTAACAAGGATATACAAGATATACAGCTAGCAGTTGCCAGTTAATAAAATCAGTTAAGAAATAGATAAAAACCCGCAATCGCGGGTGACATTATTGTAGCAAAGAAATTAACAAAAGGAAAAACCACAGCAGTGGTGACAGAGCGATAATTTAGAAATGCAATAATGGCTCTGTCACCGCTGTGGGCGGTTTATGATGTTTTTGTATTGCTTATGCTATAATCCTGCCACCTGCTTTCGCAGGTTTTGAAATGTGTGCGTATCATTTTTAAAATCTTAAAAGACATTCACTCACAATATATCAAGGGATTAAAAAGATTAAATTAACAACGATATATAGGATAAAAACTTGTACCTTGTCTCTTTTATCCTTGTATCTTGTGTCTTGTCCCTTGTGTCTTGTATCTTTATATCCTTGTCTCTTGTATCTCTTTTATCCTTGTATCTTTGCGTCTTGTACTCTTGTTTATCTTGTAAAATATCCTGTCCATCCTGTCTATCCGTGTTAAAAATAAAAAATAAAAATCTGCGTTAAATCCTTTTCATCCGCGTAATCTGCGTTCTTCCTTTTCACACCACCAGCAGGAATGTCTGTGATACGCCTTGCTACCAGCTGACGGGGATTGTTTGTTTCTTGCCGAACCTATCTAAGTAATAAAGCCGTTTGTTGGCTTTTCCGTATTCGTAAATCATCCGTGTAATCTTGACGTCGTAGCAGCAATACTCGGCAATCTCCAGCAGTTTGCCCTGACGAAACCAAACTATCGCCTGCATTCCATCGGCGGTCTTTTCAACGCCGAGCGTAGCAGTCGCAAGGGCGTCAAGGGCAAGTTTCTTTTGCGCTATTGTATGGAGTTCAACAAGCATATCAACCGTAGGGATTTGCCTTAAATCTAACGCCGTATAACCGTGCAAGACTTCATAATCGAACTTCAAAATATTAAATCCAACGACTAAATCGGCGCGGATAAGTTCGTTTACAAGTTTGTGGACGTCTTCCTCGCCATAAATATTATATTTGTTCTCGGCTGTATTATAAGTTACGCCAACGCTCATCCGCATCTTTGAAATTGCAGTCCAACCGCCAACCTCTTCGGCTGACTTTTGAGTTTCAAGGTCAAAATAAACAATATTTGGCATTAAGATAGGCTTAAATTAAGGATTTTGTTGCGGTGCTGATGGCTCTGGCGATTGTGGCTCCTGCGGTTTTGATTCTGATGAGGGCGTTTCAGTCATTGGTGTTTCCGATGATGTTGATGTCGGTTGCGGTTGTTCCTGCTTACCATCAGCCACCTTGACAAGAGCCTGGCGCAACATCTTTGTTTGATAAGTATAACCCGGCGCAAGTACGCCCGAGATAGTTGAGTTAGCCGTCTCCGTTGCTTTGCGGTCAACGTTTATGTGGCGCTGGTTATCAAACTTATCACCCCGTTTGCCATCAAACGCAACAAGCCCAATTCGTTCAGCAATCTGCCTGCAATTAATCTGGAACAATGTAATTTGCTCAACAATCCGTTGATTTCCCGAGCCAAGAGCGGCGCGGTATAACGCATAAACCTGGTCAAGCATCCTTACAATAACCTCTACATACTCTTTGCGCATCTGTTCTAATTTATCCACCTCAACTCGCAACGACGCCTTTTCAACATCGTTCGCCCTTGTGATAGATTCAATAAACTCCCGCGATTGCTTTGCTATCTGCTCCTGAATATTGCGGGTGGATTCAACAATCTTGACGGCGTCATTTTGAACCGACTGCCAGTAATTAGTGGCGCTGGTGATTTGCCTTGCCACCTCTTCAAGTTTTTGAATCTTTTCCACTGTGGAAGAAAGGGCTTGTGTCTCCTCCATCTTTAATGCTGCTCGGTATTCAAGCACAAACGGGATAATCAAAAATACGCAGCCAACTATGGCTGACAACACGCACAACGCCGTCTGCCAAAGATTGAGCGGCAAGTTGTTAAGATAAACTATTGCCCCTGCTACAAGGAGCATAACCAAATCCGCCATCAAAAATGGCACATATTTTGGTTTTGGAATTTTTACATCACTCATAACCTTTCTATGATAACGAAATTTAAACACTAATAAACGAGTTTTTCAATAATAATCTAATAACCCCTCCCGCAACCAATTTCAACCCCAAATTAACAGAGGATTTACAAGGTTACTATTTAACAGGGATACACAGGATGTTTTATGGAAAGAATGGAACACAGATGACGCAGATTAAACTGATTTACGCAGATGATAAAGAAATTAACCCGCATTTACAGAATAAAAAATTGTACCTTATTTACTCCTATAAAATATTCTCTCTATCCAATTTTAAATAAAAATCTGTGTAAATCTGTTTAATCTGCGTCATCAGCGTTCTTCCGTTCCAAGGATAAACACATTTCAAAACCCGCAAAAGCAGGTGGCAGAATTATAGCAAATGGAATACAAAACACCATAAACCGCTGAAAGCGGTGATAGAGCCATTATTTAAATTATCGCTCTGTCACCACTGACGTGGTTTTCTCCTGTGTTAATTTCTTTGCTACAATAATGTCACCCGCGATTGCGGGTTTTTATCTATTTCTTAACTGATTTTATTAACTGGCAACTGCTAACTGTATATCCTGTATATCCGTGTTAAAAATAAAAAATAAAAATCTGCGTTAAATCCTTTTCATCTGTGTAAATCTCCGTTCTTCCCTTTTCCTCCACAGGCAGGGATGCCTATGCTTGATTTTAAAAAAATCGTCCAAACTTCTCACGGTGAGAAAGATTTTTTATTGCAGATGTTCCAATTTAATACCGTGAATATGATAAAAAATATTTTAGTATCGGCGGTGAAGTCAATAAGAGGGAAAGAACAGATTCCAGCCAAAAAGACTGTACCGGCTGCAACAACTCCATACTTCAATACCTACTGCGAGTCGGCGACAGTTCAAACCAACCTAACAAACCCTGCCCGGTACGGCACCTGGGTATACGCCTGTGTTCAGCGGATTGCTGAGGGCGTAGCCCAGGTGCCCTTCAAGGTCTCTCGGTATAGTCCAAATAATGAGAGATTGGTTGAAGGGGGACGATTGATTGAACTGCTTGAGCGACCACATCCAATGTTGAACTGCTTTGATTTTTTTGAACTGATAGTCAGCTGGCTTATGGTTAGTGGCAAGGCTTTCATCATTGCGCTTGATGAGGTAGGTAGACCAGTAAGTCTTGAGAGGGGTCTAAGCAGCGCAGAGGAAATTAAACGGTTAATAATTGCGCCGCCGGATAACTTTAAACGGCTGATGATAGATGGCGAACTTGTCGGCTGGAAATACCGTCCAAAATCAGGAACAAAAGAGATAAGCCTGTTGCCCGAAGAGGTAATTTATATACGACTGCCGTTTGTGAATGATATTTGGGACGGATATTCTCCACTTCTTGTAGCGGCGCTTTCAGCGCAAACGGATGTTGCTTCGGCTCAATATATGAAGGCTATTATTTCAAACAACGGCGAAACAGGATTGATTGTTAAGACAGACCAGTATCTCACCGATGAACAGCGCGCTCAGATAATCTCGGCTATACAGTCAAGGAAACAGGGCTGTGGACTGCCGGACAGACCAATAATCCTTGAATCCGGGTTAGACATTGTAAAACCATCAATAACAAGCGCCGATTTGCAATTCCTTGAGAACAGGAAATTTAACAGGCAGGAAATTTGCGCGGTGTTTGGCGTTCCGCAAGAGATTCTCGGGTTCACGGAGGACGCAAATCGCAGTGTTTCCGAAACGGCAAGATTAAACTTTTTTGAGAACAGGATTATACCGCTATGCCGACGGATTGAGGCAGGATTAAAACCGCTCATCACTATATTTGGTGAAGAATATGTTGGTTGGTTTGATGTTGAAGCGGTTCCGATTATGCAAAAAAGGAGGTTTGAAATGATTGAAACCGCTGAAAGATTATGGCGAATGGGGGTTCCGTTTAATGATATTAACAGATGTTTTGACCTCGGTTTCCCATATTATCAGTGGCACGACATTGGTTATATTGATTCTTCTTATGAACAAGTCAATAGCAGGACAGGGAAGTCTTCTGCAAAATGTTAAAATTATTGGAGGTAAAAATGAAAATAGGGGCACTGGAGAAATCGTTTGTTGAACTCTCAAATGGAGTGCGCGGTGTAAGGACCGGCGTTAAAATCACAGCACAAAAAACACAGGATAAAGAACCGACTATTGAGTTTATTGCAAGTGATGAGACACTCGACAGGGCAGGCGAAATCATAAACGCAAAAGGCTGGCTGCTTGATAGTTATAAGGCAAACCCAGTCTTCCAGAACAGCCATCAATACGGGGATATAATCTTTACTATCGGCAGGACGGAGGAGATTGAGGTGCGTGCAAATTTGTTTGGCGATAACTATCTTTATCAACGGGTTCGCTTTGCGGTTGAGGAAAATCCGTTTGCAAAAGTTGCGTATGAACTTTACCGAGGCGGCTTTTTAAATGCGGTTAGCGTGGGGTTTAAACCAATTAAATGGGTTGAAGGGGAAAAGGCTGCGCCAGCGCGTAGGGTGTTTATTGAACAAGAATTAATTGAGGTATCAGCTGTTTCAATTCCCGCAAACCAGAACGCCCTTGCTATTGCTGCAAAGAAAGGGGCATTAAACGTCAGATTTCTTGACGAATGCATAGAACAGTTAATCCCGATTATTAATGCTTACAAAAGAAACCAGCAGAAAAAAACATTTCGGATAAAATTCAATCAATCAGGTGAGGTTCTTAATGAACCTTCAATTGATTCTATCCGTTTATGCGCCTTGTTTAAGGCGTTAAGAGGCGCAGTTGAAAAGGTTAAACGCTAAAAAAAGGAGAACAAATATGGATAGTAATACAAATATAGTGCAATGTGTAGATGACCTCCAGGATATGGTCACAGACCAGTATGAAAGGCTTGATAAACAAACTAAATCAGCCCTGGAAGAATTCACGCGATTGAAAACAAAAGTCGATGACCAGACAGCAATCCTTAGCTCGTTAAAAAAGGCACAACTTGCCCTAAAAAATGAGCAACGGCTTGCTATCAGCGACCCGATAAAACGAATCCTCTGCGATGAGGAAAAGACAAACCTGATAAACGCTGCTGTAAGGAAACTATGCGGTGCGCCGTTGAATAGTGCCCACAAAAAGGCACTTGGCGAAGATTCTTCGCCGGGCAGCACTTACATTCAAGATGAAGTTGCTGACGATATCTATGACGTTCTGAGCGGGTATGGACAATGGTCAACGCTTGGCGTCAGGCGGCTTGGAACAAAGACGACTTCCTTCCCGGTAGAGACAGCAAGACCGAACGCCCGATGGATTATTACCGAAGGCGGACAGATAACAGAAGACACAGCAAAGGCAGGGACATCGGTAGAGTTAACGTTAAAGTTAATCGCAGTCCTTATAAATGTTAGCAGACAACTAATTGAAGATGCCGAGACTGATATAACAGTAGATATATTGAACGACTTTGCTGAGGCTTGCGCATATAGGCTTGATTATGCTGCTTTTATAGGCAATGGAACAAATGATGCTAATAACGGTGGCTTTACAGGTATTTTCAATGGTGGAACACCAGCGCAAGCACAAAGCGGACATACAACGATTGAACAGCTAACGTTAGAAGATATAACAAAATGTCTGACAACGGTTCCATCAGAGGTATTAAGCAGAAAAGCCAGGTGGTGGATCCATCCACATACACTAGTCAGGATGCTTCATATTAAAGATGAGAACGGGAGACCGTTATTTCTATCTTCTATTGAAGCCCCATCGCCGGGAAGCATAGGCACAATACTTGGATATCCTGTAATTCTTTGCAACGTTGCCCCATCAGACAACCTGGCAAATACACCGATTGCAACGTTTGGGGACCCACAAGGTTGTATTGTCGGCTTAAGAAATGATATTGAGCTTGCCACAAGTGACCATCACGCATGGGATTATTACCAGAGGAGTTTTAGAGGAGTCATACGGGCAGGCGTAAAGATAAGAAGCTCGCAAGCATT
This sequence comes from Verrucomicrobiota bacterium, assembly GCA_029572555.1. Lineage (GTDB taxonomy): Bacteria > Verrucomicrobiota > Verrucomicrobiia > Limisphaerales > JAKPVM01 > JAKPVM01. Next base: position 11,802 of record JAKPVM010000039.1, read on the forward strand.
TGCAGTTTTAAAAACAGCAGAAGCACAGTAAAAAACCTGATAAACACAAACAAACGGGCTGGTATAATTTACCAGCCTTTTTGTATTAAAAGTAATGTTAATAATGTTCAAGATCCTCAACAAACCTGAGTTGTTGAACCTATTGAAAAGATATAGATAAATTGTTCACAATAATTTTTCTTAAAAATAGTAAGGCATTTTCTTGACAATATATATTATTTAACTTATTCACTATCTATATTAATAATATGAATCTTTAAACAAGAATAAAAATATCAGCTATAATGAAAATAACTATAACAAAGGAACAGTTTCAAAACGGTCTATTAGTTATACAGAACGCAGTTGGAGCACGTTCATCACTTCCGATACTTTCAAATGTTTTATTAGATGCAGAAGGGAATAAACTTGGACTCACTGGTTCTGACCTTGATTTGACGATATCCTGTTCTGTGGCAGCTGTGGTGGAAACGTCGGGAAAGACGACATTACCGGCAAAAAGACTGCAAAGCATAGTAAGAGAGTTGCCGTTGCAGGACTTGACGGTTGAGGCTGATGACGAAGGAAGATGCCGGATTGAGTGTGGTTCTGTGAAGTACAATCTTTATGGTCTTCCAGCAGCAGATTATCCTCAACTGCGGACGATAAAAGAGGATAAGAAGATTGTCTTGGATCAGGGTAAATTAAAAGGGATGCTTAAAAAGACTGGATTTGCTGCTTCTCAGGAAGAAGGAAGGTATGTACTCAACGGGACTTATTTAGAATTTAAGGAGCACAAGATAGTTGTTGTTGCGACAGATGGTCGGAGGCTTGCGCTTGTTGAGGAAGATTATGATATTCCTGAAAATGCAATGGGTGGTATTATTATCCCTGTAAAAGGTGTAAATGAATTGAATAGGTTACTAAATGAAAAAGGGACTGTGGAGATTAATTCCCTTGAGAACTTCGTAAAATTTAAATTGAACAACGAAGAAGGTGCACCTGTAGAAATCTTTACAAAGTTAATTGAGGGTGCATTTCCCAACTATCGTCAAGTAGTTCCAACAGAGTCAAAATATCGGATTGACATCTACCGGGAAGAATTTCTGGGTGCACTTAGAAGGGCAGAACTTGTTACAAGTGAGCGTCAAAATTCTGTAAAGTTATCTTTCTCAGAAAACCAGTTAACGATAACAACAAATACACCTGATGTTGGAGATTTTCTTGAAACTATTGCAGTAAGATTCAGTGGCGAGGATTTTTCGATAGCATTTAATCCAGCGTATCTGATTGAGCCGCTTAGTGTATTGACTGAAGATGTCATATTCTTCGAACTGACAGACCATATGAGTCCGGGTGTGGTTAAAGTAAATGGACCATTCCTTTATGTTGTAATGCCAATGAGGTTGCAGGAATAGACATCGTAAGTAAAAGCCCCAGAAGAGTATAAGCAGATAAGAGAGATAAAAGTAGCCATTGTGCAACCTTACATTTAAAATCCAATGAGAAATTTGAGACTATTTTCTTTTCTGTGAGTTAACTTATAAATCAGTGGCTTGACAGATTAAGATTAGATTGATAATTTATTTAATTCTATTTGATAGTTAAATAATCTAAAATATTTATGAAACGGACATATCAACCATCGAAATTGAAAAGAAAGCGGCAGTATGGTTTCCTTGCTTGTAGCAAGTCAAAGAGTAGACGCAAAGTATTGCAAGCCCGCAGACGCAAAGGACGAAAACGGCTTACTGCTGTATAACCAATGATAGAGGCCAGAAAAAAGTTAAGTCTGCAAAAAAGTTGTTTTTTAAAACATAGCAGTGACTTTAAACGACTTCGGGAGAATGGGAACCGTTTGGTTTGCGAACGTTTTGTGTTCAACTGGCTGCCATTGTCGGAAGGTTCACAAAGTAAGATTGGGGTTGTGACCAGCCGAAGATTAGGTTCATCAGTGACAAGGAACCGTGCCCGTAGATTACTTCGTGAGGTCTGTAGGCTTCACCAATATGACCTTGCAAAGCCTGCGGAGATTGTCCTTGTCGCCCGCAGCGGTATAAAGGGATCTAAATTCAGCAATGTGGAGCGTGATTTTTTAGAACTAATTCACAAAGCCGGTCTATTAAGAGATGGCGTTAAGATTAATTATAAGTAAATGAATCCGGCCCAGCATATATTGGTCGTAGTGATTAAAGTGTATCGGGCGATTTTATCGCCTGTGCTTGTGTTTCTATTTGCGCCACAGTGCGGTTGCAGGTTTGAACCAAGTTGTTCTGTTTATGCGATTGAGGCAATCTCGTCGCATGGCGCAATAAAGGGATTAGCCCTTGCACTACGTCGGTTGTTGAGGTGTCATCCCTGGGGCGGCTGTGGTTATGACCCTGTTCCGCCAAAATCTAAGAACATTTGAGTAGCACATAATAATGGATAAAAAGTCAATCATAGTAATTGTAATAATAACATTGTTAATTATTGGCTGGTTTCCGCTGGTAAATAAGATTTGGCCGCCAAAGCCCGTTCCAGTTCAAACGAATATGGTTTCTTCAGCGACAAATCAGATAACAAATATTGCGGCAACCACACAAACGACATCTGCCCCTGCGGTCCCATCTCCGAAGGAAATAACGGCATTGCCTCTGCCAGCCGGCACAGAAGAAAAATTGGAGGTCATCGAGACAGATCAATTACGTTATATTTTTTCATCTCTTGGTGGCGGAATAAAAAGGATAGATTTGAAACACTATCCGCATACTGTTGATAAGAGTAAGAAATTTGTAACCAATAACATAGCAAAGATTAACGATAAAGCACCACTGCCAGTTTTTACGATCGCGGGTGAAAAATTTTCATTTGGAGATGGGGTTTTCACATTAAAACGTGATGGAAATATTGTTATAGCTGAAAAAGAGCTCACCAATGGTCTTCGCATCATAAAAGGTTTTAAACCTGAGAGCAATTATTTGATGCGAGTTGAGGTCAGGTTTGAGAACGTTTCAGGACAACCGTTGGTTTTGCCGCCGCAACTATTTGTAGCAGGAACTGCGACGCCGATGGGTCCGTTTGACAACGAGACGATGCTCGGTTTTTACTACAACGATGGAGGCAACGTTCAACGGCAGTTGGCATCGGCTTTTATGGGTGGTGGTTGCAGAGTTCGCACACCACTTACTCATTATGAAAGCAAGCCGGGCAATATACTATGGTCTGCGGCACATAATCAGTTTTTCGCAATAGCGGTGATGTCTCGTCAGGCAGCCCGGCAACTTTATGTTAGTCGGGTTGAACTTCCACCGCCAACAGAGGAAGAAAAGGAACAATATCAGCGGGTAAATATGGCGCCTTTTGGGCTCCAAACGAGCCTTGTTTTTCCGACTGTTATTCTTAGCAATGAAGGCACAAATCGGTTTGTGGATAGGAAGTTCCTTGTCTATACAGGACCGAAAGAATACAAGACGCTCTCAAACATTGCCTTCAAGGAAAAAAACAAGTTAGATGAAATAATGGGGTTCAACAATATCCTTGGCGGTAGGTTTACTGGATTTTTTGCTAAGGCATTGCTTCTTTCAATGAACTGGATTCATAACACCTTCAAATTTTCTTATGGGCTTTGCATCATTGCTATAACGATTATTATAAAAGTATTATTTTGGCCTCTCACTCAGGCAAGCACGCGGTCAATGAAACGGATGTCGGCACTCCAGCCGCAGATGAAGGAAATTCAGGAGAAATATAAGGATGAGCCGCAAAAGATGAACCAAAAGTTGATGGAATTTATGAAGGAAAATCGGGTCAATCCGTTAGGTGGTTGTTTGCCGATGCTCATTCAAATACCAGTTCTATTTGGTTTTTATGCAATGCTTCAGACTGCAATTGAACTACGAGGGGCGCGTTTTCTCTGGGCAATAGACCTTTCAAGGCCTGACACAATTGGAATGATATTTGGTTTTCCGATAAATCCAATCCCGGTAATTATGGGGTTAACAATGCTCTGGCAGAGCAGACTTACCCCTGTCTCTCCGGGTGTTGACCCTATGCAGCAAAAAATCCTCAAATATATGCCGCTAATTTTTATGGTATTTCTTTATAATATGTCTTCTGGTCTGACGCTATACTGGACAGTGCAAAACCTGTTAACGATTGCGCAGATGAAACTCACGAAGACAAATCAACCAGTGCAGCAACAAGCAGTTAAACCTGCACGGCAACAGAAAACTCAATCAAAGGCAAAAAAACTTGTAAAAAACAAATAACCTCTGCTCTTGCATTTAATAAATAAATCAGCAACAATATTGATATATGTCTGAAACACCGAAAGAAGTCCTTGAAAAAATATTGAGCGCGCTCGGTTTTACTGCGACGGTTGAAGAAAAACAAACCGAAAACGGTTTATTGCTTGATGTCCAGAGTGAAGATGCCGGCAGATTGATTGGTAGACAGGGACAAACGCTTTCTGAACTTCAATATCTTGTCAATAGGATATTATACAAGCAGAGTTCTGGCACGCCCAAAATAGTTATAGATGTTGCCGGCTACAGGGCACAAGCTCGCGAAGCCCTGATTAAAAAGGCAAAAGAAGCAGCGGAAAAAGTCCACAAATGGGGCGATGTGGTTGAGCTTGAACCGATGAATGCCTTTGACCGTCGGATTGTCCACAATGCTTTAAAAGACGACCCAACGATTGAAACATACAGCGTAGAAGTGGATGGCACCTCTAAAAAGGCAATCCTATTGCGCCCTCGCAGAAAATAGTTTGTATCTTTGACGCCATACCTCATACAGAAACACCGCCGATGCACTTCCTACATTTAAGGAATCTATATTAGCAGCCATCTCTACCTCGGCGGATTCTGAACAAGCCTCAAGCACTTCGGATGAAATTCCAAGCCCTTCGCTTCCGAAGACAATGCATACATCTTCGGTTAAATCCACATCCACAATGTATTTCTTTTCTGAATGAGGATGCGCGGCGACTGATTTGATACCACACTTATTTAAAAGCCTTAATGTAGAGGCAAGACATTTGCACTCAACCACAGGGAGTTTAAAAATTGTCCCCATTGAAGTCCTGACAGCGCGGCGCATATAAGGGCTGCTGCTTGTTTCGCTAATAAGCAATGCCTGAGCCCCGAATGCTGCACAATTCCGGACAATAGTCCCCATATTTTCAGAATTGTTAATACCATCTGTGGCGACAAAAAGCCGCGGTTTACGACTTGTAGCAACAATAGACTCTATTGTTTGAGATTCAGGTATCTTTGCAGCAGCAAGTACACCCTGATACATTGAAAAACCGGTCAACTGCTCAAGCACGTCTTTTTCTGCTACGAAGATTTCCACCACATCTTTTCTTGGTTCAAGCAATCGTCGGAATTCAGGTAGCCATTTTCCGGGCAATAATACGGAGAATATTTTAAAATCCGTTTCAATGAGCCTCCTGACGATTTTTTCGCCTTCGGCGACAAAGATGCCTTGACTATAATGGTCTCGTTGCATCTTCATCGTACGGTATGGAATAAGAGACGGATGGTCAAAAGAATCAATTGCCTTTACAACAACCATAGTTAAATAACCTTACCATTTTCAAGTCTTATAGTAGGTGCGGGTCTATCTTGAGATGCAGCGCTGACGGTTATTTGCGTTGCGCCAATGGTTTGCAACCTTTTATTAATCACTTTCAACGCAAGTTCAGGACGATTGCAATCCTGACTCAAATGGGCAAGTGTAATATGTTGCAAATTCTCAGTGATTGTTCGTTCTATTAATTCAGCGGCGGATTCATTGGATAGATGACCATGCTTGCCCATAATTCGTTGTTTCAAACTCCATGGCCGACACGGGTCGTTCTGGAGCATCTCTACATCGTGATTTGCCTCCACTACAAGAACCTGAGCCGAACGAAACCGTTCTGCGGTTAATGCCGTCACACATCCAATATCTGTTGCAAAACCGATTTTACCGCTATTTGTTATGAAAGTAAAACCTGTCGGGTCAACGGCATCGTGTGGGACGCTGAACACCTCAACCTCAATGTCGCCGATTTCAAAACTCTCGCCATTTTGAAAGATTTTGAAACAAAACTTTTTATCAAATTTCTCTAAGATACCTTCTCTTGTAAGCCTATTTGTATAGACAGGGATCCCTAATTTTGCTGCTATTACTGCCAGCCCATCAATATGGTCTGTATGTTCGTGAGAGATGATGATGCCGGTCAACGTTTCCGGGGAGCGATTTATTTTCAATAGTCTTTCCCTGATTTGTCTTCCCGACAATCCGGCGTCAATCAATATCCGTGTTTTTCCGCACTCAAGATATGTGGCATTACCGCCTGAACCGCTTCCTAAAATTGTTAATTTTACACACACAGTTTCAGTATAATCCGATTTTTAAAAGATAAAAGAACCTGTTTCATAATAAATACAAATATACAAAGGATTTAAAGAATATTTTTCACTATCATCCCATAACTGATAAAAATCAAACCTTACCCCCTGATTTTTCAGGGGTTTTTTAACGCATTTTTAAAAATCACTTTTAGAAATTTTTATCCCTTTTCCACTCAATCATTAGCAAATAAATTACAATTGGATATATGGGTGAATATTTGTTGAATTGACACAATAATATAAACAGCTTCGTTAATCTGCGAAAGCAGTTAGTATGAAAATTTCTCGCAAATGTTCGCAAATATTTTAAAACGCAGATGAACGCAATCATCACAGGGATTCTTGTCTATTGGAATAAACGAAAAACAGATAATTTATAGGGATTTTTTAATTAACAGGAATAAACAGGATATTTTATAGGGCACCTGAATCATTAGCATAGATAGTGGAATAATATACTAAATTGTGAAGATTAATAGGTGATGTGTCATCCATAAAATATCAACCAGCCGAAGGCTGGCATTTTAAAACTCCGAAGGAGTGACAGGATTATAGCATAGAAATTAACACAGGGGAAAACCCCGTTAGGGGTGTCAGAGCGATAATTGAGAAATCCAATAATGGCTCTGTCACCGCTTTGGGCGGTTTATGATGTTTTTGTATTCCGTTTGCTATAATCTACTGCTTTCGCAGGTTATGAAATGTGTTTATATCATTTTTACAAAAATATTTATTAATAACATCAACCAGCCGAAGGCTGGCATTTTAAAACTCCGAAGGAGTGACAGGATTATAGCATAGACATTAACACAGAGGAAAACCCCGTTAGGGGTGTCAGAGCGATAATTTAGAAATCCAATAATGGTTCTGTCACCGC
>JAKPVM010000040.1 GCA_029572555.1 Verrucomicrobiota bacterium
TTCGCAGAAACTTTTCTGACCTGGTGCAGACGCGGTGTAGATGGGTTCAGATGCGATGCCGGATATAAAATCCCGGTGAATGTCTGGCAATACATTGTAGCAAGAGTTCAAGAGGAATTTCCAAATGCTATTTTCTTTTTAGAAGGGCTTGGCGGGGCATGGGAAGCAACAGAAGAACTCCTCACAGAAGGTAGTATGCAGTGGGCTTACTCGGAGTTGTTTCAAAATTATTCGCCGACTGATATTTCAGGTTATCTTGACCACGCTCTCAAACAAAGCGCGCGGGTCGGCACGCTTATTCATTATAGCGAGACTCACGATAACAATCGCCTTGCAGCAAAAGGCAAAGAATGGTCGCTTTTACGGAACCGCCTTTGTGCGCTAACCTCTGTGTGTGGCGGTTTTGGTTTCACCTGTGGAGTGGAGTGGCTTGCCACTGAAAAAATTGACGTTCATCATACCTCAGGTTTAAGATGGGGGGCAAAAGAAAATATTATCTCTGAACTTGCAAAGCTACACAGTTTATTAAAAACACATCCTTGCTTTTTTGAGGGAGCAAAACTTTTCCGATTAAGTCCACCTGATTCATTAATCTATGCGCTCCTAAGAATTTCGGAGGAAAAAAAAGATGTCGTTCTATTATTAATCAATACAGACCTTAATTCGCAGCATAACCTGTCGTTATCATTGAACGAATTACAAAAAAAACATCTTGCAATCAAATCTGTCCTTTTCAACCCGAAAAACCTTATTGGAAATAATCTGCCGCAAATAGATTTTGGTTCAGATGGCAAAATCAATATCACACTACAGCCCGGTGAGTCAGCCTGCTTGAGCGATTCTTTAAACCCGAAGGGTGTTTATGGCGAAAATTACAGAAGGTTGCGTGCCTGCGCCGCTTTTGCCTTTGATTCAATGAGAAAAGTTATACCGCCAGAAAACATCGGTTTTTATAATTGGAAAACACTCGGGAATGAGGTTTATAAAGACCCGTTTGGTTTTCTTTCGAGATTAAAATTTTTGAATTCAGGTAAATCGGATATTTTAAAAGTACCATCGGAAAATATTTATCCGCAAGTTGTTGAGTGGCAAATTAGGGATGTCTCAAGGATTTTACTTATCCCTGCGAACCACTGGTTATTGATTCGAGATGTCTCGCCATTTAGGGCAACCGTTCAATTTGCCGATAAATCTTTAAATCTTTGTTCAGTAGAAACTTCCTGCGGATTTGTCGCTGCTGTTCCGCCACAAGATTATCTATGTGATGGAACGGTAAAACTTGAACGGTATAATGCAGAACCAACATCTATTGAAGGTAAAATTAGATTTTTAAGCCAGTTTGCCCAACTTGAACAGGGCGAGATTATGCCGTCGCCTTCGTCCATAGTTCTTATGACAAATGGGATTGGTGGTATGGCAAGGATTTGTGTTAGCCTTGGTGAAATAACCTCAAAATATGACTGTGTTCTTGGCGCAAACCTTCATCCTGAATATCCTGTTGACCGCCGTATCTTTGTAAAACGGATTCGGCTCTGGGTAAATGCAGATGGTTTTTTAAGCCCATTGAATTACGAGAATCTCGTCGGCTTTACACCGGGTAATGCGCCAATCTGGCGATTTATCGCAAATGCAGGCGACGGAAGGGCTGTGGAAATTTGCGTCAAAGCCTGGATGGTTTCTAATAAAAACAACGTTGTTTTTAAAATCTGGCGTTCATCTCACCGGGTTGAGATTGGAAAAGAACTGCCACAGCAAAGCGAGGTAAGGTTGACGGTTAGATTCGATATTGAAGACAGAAACTTCCACTGGGAAACAAAACGAAACGAGGGCACTGAATACCATTTTTCAAGTAATTGTCGCCCCGCCGTATATGAGGTTGAAAAAAAGGTATATACCGGCTTTGAGTTTACACCTGCGCCTGAACGCCAACTGCGAGTCGTATCAGATGACGGCGTTTATCATCCAAACCCTGAGTGGTCAATGAATATCCTGCATCCGGTTGAAGCCACAAGAGGGATGGTAGCAAGCGGAGATGCTTATAGCCCGGGCTGGTTTGAAATCCCGCTTTTGCCTGAAAAACCAATTAATTTGATTGCATCAGCAGAAAAAGCCGACTCGTTTTCGGGTGTTTTCGTTGAACCTGAAAAAGAGGATCTGCCTCCTTATATTGGTGATAGGATAAAAAGGTCTCTCAATTCATTTATAGTTAGAAGAGGTTCAGGAAAAACTATTATCGCTGGTTATCCCTGGTTTTTGGACTGGGGACGCGACACATTGATTTGCACAAGAGGTTTGCTCGCCGCTGGTATGACAGATATTGTCAGGGATATTCTAATAACTTTTGCGCGGCTTGAAGACCGCGGCACATTGCCAAACGCTTTGTTTGGAGACAACACGGCAAATCGCGATACCTCAGACGCCCCATTGTGGTTCGCTTTGGTATGCGAAGAATTGGCTGCAATTGAAACCAAAGGGAAAGATATCTCAGACGCCCCATTATACCAGACAAAAATTGATGGAAATAGAAGGTTAATTGATGTCCTTGTATCTATTGCCGCTAACTATATTAAAGGAACGTCTAACAGGATAAAAATGGATCAAGAGTCAGCGCTTGTTTTTAGCCCATCGCATTTTACCTGGATGGATACAAATTATCCGGCTTGCACTCCGCGCGAAGGCTACCCGGTGGAAATACAAGCCCTCTGGATACGACTATTGAAACATTTACATAAAGTAAAAGTGAAGCCGATTTCAGAAAAATGGGATATATTGATTCAACGGTCTATAAGTTCGTTCAATGAATTATTCTGGCTGGAAGATGAAGGCTGGTTTTGCGATGTACTGGAATGTCCACAGGGTGTCTCAGCATTTGAAGCCTTTAAGAACCGATTGTTAAGAAGCAACTGTTTGTTGCCAATCTGCCTTGATATTGTAGGTGGTCTAAATGCGAGAAAGTGTGTGGATGCTGTAAAAAACTATCTATTAGTGCCTGGTGCTTTGCGTTCGCTTGCGCCTCTCAAAGCAGATCCGCCACTGGTTATTAAAGCGCCGGAAGGACGACTGTTGAATAACCCATCATACCCATATTGTGGCAGGTATGAAGGCGATGAAGATACACATAGAAAACCTGCATACCACAATGGCACAGCGTGGGTCTACACCTTTCCTCATTTTTGCGAAGCCCTTATTAAAGCCTACAATGAAGATAAGGACGCAATAAATGCGGCAAAATCTTATCTTGCTTCGGCTAAAGGTTTAATGGAAGAAGGCTGTTTGAATCATTTGCCTGAAATCCTTGATGGCGATGAACCGCACACACAACGCGGTTGCGATGCTCAGGCTTGGTCTGTTTCAGAATATTTCAGGGTATTAAAATATTTAGATTACGTAAGCGGTATTGGTGAATAAAAGGGAAAGCACAAGTCGATTATTTACACAGTATAAAATTAAGAGCATTTATCCCGGAAATTGATGAAAGAAAAGGTTACCATCCTGGACTATCTAAGGTATTTCTTATTAATTTTGCGAGACGAATTGGGGCGAACGGTTTTCTAATAAATGCCCCCATCGACATAAGGTCTGCTTGAATATGCAACAATTCTCCTGAATAACCGCTTGTAAAAATGATTTTAACATCAGGATTTTTTTGTTTAAGTTTTTCAGCAAGTTCAAAGCCGTCAATCCCACCCGGCATTATTACATCGGTGAAAACTAAATCTATTTTATTGCCTAACTCGTTCCACAAATTTAACGCTTGTAAACTGTTTTTTGCTTCAATCACTTCATATCCAAATCGTCTTAAAACCATTACTCCAATTTGTCGGACCTGTTCATCATCTTCCACGATAAGAATAGTTTCATTTCCATAAAGTTCTGGCGGAATATGTTCTTCTGTGGTAGCGAGCAGGTGTGGCGATTTTTCCAGTACCGGCAAGAAGATTGTAAAGGTAGAACCTTTACCGGGTTCACTTTCCACATCTACCCAGCCACCATGTTGTTTGGCAATCCCAAATACAACCGATAGTCCAATGCCAGTTCCTTGTCCAACATCTTTTGTGGTAAAAAACGGTTCAAATATCTTGTTAATCAAATTTTTTTCAATGCCTATACCAGTGTCTGACACAGATATAGAAATAAAACGTTCCTTGCATGTCTCTTGATTTTTACTAATAAACTCAGTTTCTACATCTTTCAATCCTGTGGATATGGTAATTGTTCCGCCAGACGGCATAGCGTCGCGGGCATTAATGACTAAATTTACAAGAGAGGTCTCAATCATACTCTGGTCGCCATTAATTAGAGGCAGCCCATCTTTTAAATTTAAGACAATAGAAATATGTTCTCCAATAAGCCGTTTCAACATTTTAGTTAAATCCTTCACCAACTGATTTATATCAATGGGCCCTGGTTCCAGCACTTGTTTACGGCTAAACGTCAAAAGTTGTTTAGTTAAATCGGTTGCCCTTTTTGAAGCTTTTTTAATATCCAGGAGCAAAGTACGTGTTTCGTCATCAATTGTGGTACTATCCAGAGACATATCCACACATCCGTCAATGACTGTAAGTATATTGTTAAAATCATGAGCGACACCGCCAGCAAGCTTCCCAATAGCATCCATCTTTTGCATTTGTCTCATCTGCGCTTCGAGTTTCTGCCTTTCAATTGTTGTTTTACTAAAATCAGTTATGTCCTGGTGCACGCTTAGTATAAGCTTAACATTGCCAGTTGAATCTCGTTCAAAGACAACATCACGGGTAAAAAAAGTGAGATATTCTCCGGATTTATGTTTAATACGATACTCAATTGTTAATATTGTGTTATCCGGCGCTTTCTTTAATTGTTCAAGATGTTGTTTAAGCTTGTTTAAATCTTCTGGGTGCACATATTTTAAAAATTCGGTGAACTCAGATTCTTCAAGGTCTTCATAGCCTAACAATTTTACAGGGTTTTTATTTGTATAGATATATTTCTGCTCTTGTATATTAAACACTATAATCAAATCCGGGGAACTTCTTGTAATTGCCTCTATAAAAGATTCCCTTTTTCTTAAAGATTCCTCTAACTTTTTACGTTCAGTTATGTTGGTCAAGGAACCGGCAATAGCGGTGGTTTTTCCATTGACAATAATTGGGGATTCACTAACCAGCGCCCAGATTCGTTCACCGTTTTTATCTACAAATTCAAGTTCATAAGGTTTCTGACGTTCGCCCGTCCTGATTGCAAGTTCGGTCAATTCAATCCCAATTTGATTAATAGGATTATCAGAAAGAAACCCTGTCCAGTCCAATTTATCCAATTCCTCAGGATTTATGTCTAAAAACTCCTTTATTTGTGGACTTATATAAATAATTTTGCCATCTGTGTCGTGGATGTAAAACAATTGACTGCTATTTTCAATTATTTGGCGAAATTTTTCTTCGCTCTTAATCAGATTTTCTTGAGCCGCTTTGATTTCTGAAATATCCAGAACAACAACGCTAATATGGTCTAATTTTCCTTCGGGATTTTTATGAGCGATAAATAAAACTATACATGGAATTGTTCTTCCATCAAAAGTTTTTATTGAGGCTTCACCTTCCCATATTCCATCGCGTATAGTAGACGGTATGGCATTTGATTTAATAAACTCTTTTACATCATCTGGAAAGATGTCAAGAATCGTAAAATTATCAATATTGGATTTGGTTTTCAATCCAAGCATTTTAATTCCTGCATTGTTAATATATGAGACTTTAAGGTCAGTGGTTGCGGTTAAGACTAATGAGCTTGTGGCTTCAATGATTTCTGCTAAACGATCTTTAGCGATTGTTGTTGATACTAAATCTGTTATATCATTTATAATGGAAAGAACAAATTCTTCTGTACCTTGTTTAAAAAGATGCATATTGAAAAGAACCATCAATCCTTTTCCATATTTTGTCTTTATTCTCGCTTTATAGTTTTGAACAAGCCCATCCTTTTTAACCTTTTCAATAAGTTCATATCTCTGTTTAGGATCATACCAGAATCCAAGTTCAATAATTGAACGCCCAATTAATTCATCTCTCTTATAACCAAACAGTTCTTCAAATTTTTTATTAACATCAATAATTCGCCCTTCTTTTGGAGTTGTAATGCTGGTAGCAAGTGAATTATTATAAAAAATACCTTTGAACATTTCCTCGCTCTGTTTTAGTTGCGCAGTCCGAATGGTTATTATTTTGTTCAACAGATAAATAACCCCGGCAGAAATAAGTATAATCCCGAACAGAATAACAAAGAAATAAATATGCATCCGTTCTTTGACAGGAATTTCTTTTGTCCATTTATTAAAGACTTCCATTTTTTCTGATTCTGTCAGTGATTGCACCCCTTTTTCCATAATTCCAAGAAGGACAGAATTAGATTTTAATACAGCAAAGTGTTGAGGCGTTAAATAGAGTGGTTCTTTTGAATGAACAAGGTCTGTTAAAGAGTTTTCGGAAATAAAGTATGATCCCACCGGCAATACTTCAACAAAAGCGTCAAGGCTTTTAAACGTAAGCATTAGCAATCCTTCTCTGGGTGAAGATACAGTAATTATCTCAAATTCCGGGTGATTGGTTCTTAACCAATATTCAGCGCCATAATTTCTAACCACGCCAACCCTTTTACCCTTTAAGTTTTTTAATTCAGCAAAATGCGGATTGTCTTTGTGGATAAAAAGGGCAACTGGAACATTAAGATAGGGAGAAGTAAAATCAAAATAAGATTCTCGTTCTTTGGTCTTTGTTATTGTTCCAACAAAGTCAATTTCACCACGTTTAAGCCCATTTAATACTTCAGACCAGGATTGGTATGTAACATTGGAGATGGATATATTTAGCTTTTGAGAAATGATTTTTAATATATCGGGAGTAATTCCTTGAACAGAGCCATCTTTTGAAACAAACTCAAATGGATGAAAATTCGGATCGGGAGAATAAATAATTACCTTATGCTGATTTAGCCATTGTCGTTCTTCTTCATTTAAATAATCTTGCGCAAATACAACTGAATAAAACAACAACCCATAAACAACCGATGCTTTTACTATAATTGATAAAGTCTTTTGAGCTTCAGGCATTGTTTGTTATGTATTTGTTAAATTTTTCATAGCATCACTAAATAAAACTAAATTCATAATCATTTGCCTGCTAATTAAATATCGTTTGCGACATCAACAAAATCAAATTTTGTTTTAGAAATATTAATACTGGAATAATTTTAAGATTTTGAAATGAATAGTTTAATTCTTATTCCTATTATACTCGTTTAAAATAAACTTATTTTATAAAATCAGGCAAATGGATTAAATTTAAATTGAAAGTTTATTTAAAATGTTGAAAATAAATTCAGGTTGGTTGCAAAATGTAATTTATATTTATGGAACTTGCAGATTTAATAAGTCCGGATTTAATCTTGACCGATTTGAAATCGCAAAATCGCTGGCAGGTGATTGAAGAGATGGTTGACCATCTTGTCCGGTTAGGTAAGGTTAAGCCCGATGACCGCCAAAACGTAGTAGATGTGTTGAAGAAGCGCGAACAAACTATGAGCACTGGCATTGGATTTGGCGTTGGATTGCCGCATGCTTCAACAAATCTTGTGCCAGAAGCGATTGGCGTTCTAGGTCGTTCTACATCTGGAATCGTTTTTGACGCCCTTGACAATGAACCGGTCTTTCTTGTTTTACTATTTTTAGTTCCTATTGGCCAATTTCAGAGACATCTGCATACTCTTTCTAATATTGCCAAAATGTTGCACCGTCAGGAGTTGTTGCAGGAAATATTAAACGCCCCGGACAATATCACAATTTATAATATAATTAAAAAATACAAAAAAGAAGGCATTCAAAATGTCGGTTGAAAACCAAATTCTTAATAACGAAAATAATTTAATCAAGCCTGACAAGCTTGATGAACTGTTCCGTTTGCAAAAACTCTTAAACGAGCGAATCGGCATTCAGACTGACAAAATGTCAGAAGAGGAACGGATAAAATGGATTCTTAATTACTGTCGTGCTATGTCTCAGGAAATCGCTGAACTAACCGATAGTGTCCCCTGGAAATGGTGGGCTAAATATCAGCAGTTCGATAAGCAAAACGCAAAAGTTGAAATAATTGATTTACTCCATTTTTTAATCAGTCTTGCACAGGTTTTAGGGATGAACGCTGACGACCTCTACGAAGGATATGTGAAAAAGAATAAGATAAATATTGTCCGACAAGAAACTGGCTACACCGATAAAGACGAAAACGATTGCAAAACAATTTAATTACTGTAATGTGCCACCAGCATCCCGCTGGCGGTGTCTTTAATATGCTTCTGAAGTTTTTTTTCAATTTTTTTTAACCTTTAGATAATTTTCTACGTCTATATATTAAGATAACAATGAATATTGCGGTTAAAGAACCGTCTAAAATATTAGGCGGCTAAAATGACTGTTTTTGCCTATTATAGTTATTATGAAAGCGAAGAATAAAGAGACAAAAGGATTTACCTTAATAGAGTTGCTTGTTGTGATTGCGATAATAGCAATACTGGCTGGTATGCTTCTTCCTGCGTTGGCAAAGGCAAAAGAGGCTGGCAAAAAAATTTCCTGTTTAAACAATCTGAAACAGCTCGCCCTTGCGGCAAAGATGTATGTGGATGATAATGAAGGGTGTTTCCCATCGCGGGTAATTGGCAGAGCCCCCGGCGCCTGGCCTGCGACACTACGTGAAGGATATGTGGATTTAAAACTCCTCCGTTGTCCCAGCGATGGATTAGACCCAAACACAGAAAAAAACAGCTCAATTGAGGAAGAACGATCACCCCGCAGTTATATCATAAATGGTTGGAATGATTATTATAAAGTTGAACTTAAAGCGGATAACTTCAATTTAATTTCTCGTATGGCAGAAACCAATGCAATGAAGGAAACGGCTGTAAAATTTTCTACTGAAACCATTCTCTTTGGTGAAAAAATAACAGTATCAGAGCACTTTTTCATGGATTTTTTGGAAACAACACAGGGAAATGACTTCACTGAGGTTGAGGAAAGCCGCCACATGGGACAACCCAGTGGTGGTGATAGTTCAAAAAAAGGTAGCGGTGGTTCAAATTTTGCCTTTGTTGATGGTCATGCTTCCTACTTACGAGCAGGTAGAATGCTTTCTCCCTTGAATTTATGGGGTGTAACTGACCTATATAGAATGAATCCGAGCACTCCCTGATGGTACTTTATTAAATTGCTAATAAGTCTATTGCACGAATAAATTCAACTAAAACAAAGCAAGTAGCACAGGCATCCTTGCCTATGTTCTTAATGTGGTGTTGGCATCCCTACTGACAATTTCAGTATTTGGGAGCAAAGATGTTCCCACCACATTAAATACAAACAAGATTTATAGGATTTTTTATTTTAACACGGATAGACAGGATAGACAGGATATAGGAAGGAAACAGTGTATAAAACCACGTATTTTTATCCTGTATATCAGCGTTCTTGTTTATGATTTGTGCAATGGATTCTTATCTTTTTGTTATTAAAAGAGAAAGATTGTCAGTCTTTTTGGTCCGTGAGCACCAAGGACAAGTATCCTTTCAATATCGCCCGTGCGACTTGGACCAGTAATAAAAGAGACCATACTCGGGAAGTTTCCATTATATTTTTTTCTAACCAGCGCAATAGCGTCTGACATTGTCGGGGCAAGTTGTTCTTTTTTAGCAATAACAATGTGATGAGGTGGTAGGACTGAGATTGCCCTACCGCCGGTGCTTGCGCTTGAAACTACAACGCTGCCTGTCTGCGCTACAAGACAATCGCAAACCGTGATTGATGCGCTGCATTTTTCAAATTCCGTTATATCATAGCCGGCTGTTAATTTCAATATCGGCAAGCCAATCCTGTTGCAGATTGATTCGGTTAATTCGTTCGGGTGTGTAGCGACTGACTTCCATTGTTCGGCATCTTTTATTTTGAGAATGGTTTGGACAACTTCATCGGTGGAATTTACGGCGTAGAACTCCGCCTTTAATTCTTGCGCATTTTTCCTAAATAACGCCAACCGTTCATCAAAACTTTCTCCAACAGGCGGCATCACTTGTTTAATCAACTCCGATATGTTATCTTCGGCTTTATAGATGTCTTGTTTTACCGACGGTTTTTTTAACGCCTCTTGAATCGATGCAAGAATTGTTCCTCTGTCGTTCATTTTTTAGACCTCCACCATTCTTTAAATGTTTGCGGGGCTATTGGGGGCAAATCCCGTTCCTTTGTCCAGGCATAAGCGGGATCGAGTCTACTCCCTTTAACCAACGGGTGTAATTTTTGTAATAACCGCCCGCACTTTGTTATAATTGACCAAAGTGTAGGGCAAGTAGAAATCTTGCTGAAAATCTTGAACCCAATCTTTTGCCACCAGACGGGCTTTTTTGTTGCTGCGATTTTACGATTTTTAAGCAGATGATGATGTAAAATAATTTTTACTGGACAAATTTCGGCGCAGGCGCCGCAAAGACTTGATGCGTATGAAAGTTGTTGCCAATCCTCAATTCCACGCATAATCGGCGTAATAACAGCCCCGATAGGTCCGCAGTAAGTTGTGCCATAAGAATGCCCACCAATAGTGCGGTAAATCGGGCAAACGTTCAAACAAGCCCCACACCTTATGCACCGCAAGGCGTCTCGTTCAATAGGGTCGGCAAGCAATTCAGTGCGTCCATTATCTAAAAGGATGACGTGGTATTCCTGCGGTCCATCGGTTTCACCGTTTTTCCGCGGTCCAGAATAGAATGTATTATACCCGCTGATGAGCTGAGCGGCGCCTGCTGTTGCAAGCATTGGTAAAAACAGGGCAAGGTCTTCAAGTTTAGGTATCACCTTTTCAATCCCGATTAATGTAATCATTACCTTTGGCAATGCGGCGGTTAATCGGGCATTTCCTTCGTTCTCGGTGATTGAAATTACCCCGCAATCTGCAACTGCAAAGTTTGCCCCGGTTATGCCTATGTCGGCTTTAATATACTTTTCACGTAAAACCCGACGCGCAATCATTGTTAGTTCTTCGGCTTTATCTGTGGGTTGACTGCCCAATTTTTGAGCAAACAAATCGCTTATTTCGTATCGGGTTAAGTGCATTGCCGGGAAGACGATGTGGTATGGTGGTTCTCGACGCAACTGAACTATAAACTCGCCAAGGTCAGTTTCAACCACTTCATAACCTTCTTTTTCCAGCGCCTCGTTCAGGTGGATTTCCTCAGCTGTCATCGCCTTTGATTTTACGATTAGTCGTGCATTTTTTTCCTTAGCAATAGCGGAAACAATCCTGCGCGCCTCTTCTGCTGTGGCAGCCCAGTGCACAATTGCGCCATTTTTCTTTAAATTCTCTTCAAGCCGCTGAATATTTGCGTGTAAATTTTCAAGCGCCTCCCATTTGAGTTTTGCGGCAACATAACGGGCTTTCTGCCAATCCTGAAATCGGGCAACCTTATCGTTTCGCGCAATCTCAAAATTGCCCAGAGCGGTTTTAACGAGCTGTCGACGTTGTAGGTCTTTAACGGTTCGGACAGCGTTTTTCTTAAATTCTAATGCAATTGCGTTCATTGTTGAGCCAGTATTTCTGCAATATGGATTGTTTTAATATTTTTGTTCTGCCTCGTGATAAGCCCTTGAAGATGCATTATACAACTTGAATCGCAGGAGACAATGAATTCTGCTCCCGTCTCAAGAGCCGAAGCGCATTTTGTTTCTCCCATTGCTGTGGAAATTATTGGGAATTTTGCTGAAAATGTCCCGCCAAAACCGCAGCAGGTTTCAGCCTCTTTCATTTCTATAAGTTCAAGCCCTTTTACTTTGGAAAGTAGCACTCTCGGCGGCAGTTTGTTATTTAATTCCCTTAAACCATGACAGCCATCGTGAAATGTTATTTTATGAGGAAATGTCGCTTTTAGGTCAGTTACACCTAATCGGTTCACTAAAAAGGCTGTGAATTCATAGCACTTTGACGATACCTCTTTTGAAAGGATTTCATATTCTGTGCCTTCAAACAACTCGGGATAAAACACCTTTACCATTGCCCCGCAGGAGCCAGATGGTATGACAACGGCTTCTGCATCCTTTAATTGCTCCATCAATTTGATGGCAGCCTCTTTGGTTTCATCGTGATAGCCTGTATTGTATGCGGGTTGACCACAACAAGCAGGCGATTCAAGGGCTTCAACCTCAATCCCTAACCGCTCAAATATCTTCACTATGCTTATACCAACCTGCGGATAGAAAAGGTCTATATAGCACGGTATAAATAAAGTGACTTTCATTCTTCCGCAACTTTATCACTCGTATTAAAATTTGAAAAGAATTAAATGCGTTTTATTAAAATCCACTGAATAAAGATTGGCGGTCTATGAATTTTTAATAGGCGAGTTCCAGAATTTCGTAAAGTTCATTAACAGTTAATTTTACGGGATTCCCTTTCATACTACTTGCCATTTGCGCCTTTTCAACAATTGGTGGAAAATCTTCTTTTCCGATGCCAAAATCTCGCAGACTACGGATTTTCAACAGCCTGTGGGTTTCTCCAATCCATTCAATTGCCTCTTCTGGTTCGGCGTTATCCTTACTGGTCAATAATTGCGCTATTATTTTTATTTTATTGATTGCGGGGTTTTCTTTTTCTCTTTGTCTCAATGCAGAAAGGTTCACTTTTAAAGAAGGACTTATTAAGGCTGCGCAGAGGGCGCCGTGAGGCGCATTGAATAAACCGCCTATCGGCGCTGCAAATCCGTGAGCCGCCCCAAGCCCGGAATTTGCAAGAGCCAACCCGCTTAATAGACTTGCAAGGGATATATCTTCGCGGGCGGAAACATCGCCTTCATAAGCCTTTCTTAATGAACGGCCTGCACGGCTGATCCCTTCAACGCAAAATGCATCTGTGATTGGATTTGCTTTTACGGATATAAATGACTCTATGAGTTGCGTTAAGGCGTCTAAACCGGTTTCTGCTGTCAACCCTGGCGGTAGTGTTAATGTAAGATTTGGGTCAACAACAGCGACCCGTGGCAATAAACATTGATGGCGCATACTCGCTTTTACCCCATCTTTTTTCGAAGTTATTACAGCGTTGCGTGTGACCTCTGTTCCAGTGCCTGCTGTTGTTGGTATTGCGATGTAAAATAATGACTGAAATTGCAACGGTTTTGCGCCGCCAATTACTTCAAGATAATCAATTACATTTCCGGGATTTGTTGCCATTGCCGAGATAGCTTTTCCGGCGTCAATCACGCTACCACCTCCGATACCAACAATTAAATCGACGCCAGATTGTCTCGCCATCGCAGCCGCAGATTCAACCTGCTCAATCGTTGGCTCGGAAGATATCTGAAATGTATTTGTTATGATTCCAGACCGAACCAGTTCATTAATGAAAAATTCAACGCGAGTTTTATCTTTCCCCGTGATTATAAAAACATTTTTGGAAGTTTCTTTAATGAAAGAAATAGCGTAATTAATCGAACCCGGTCCGAAGACAATTTTATTAGCTGTTGAAAATTCAAACTTCATAAAATTGCATTACCATTCATTATCTGGTGGATAAACATTTGTATATTTAACGCTATAACGCGGTTCTGCCATCATTTTTTCAACTGTATCTCGCCACTTCTTATAATGGTCATTTTCCTTGTGCGCCTTTGTGGCTTCAACGGAACGATAGACTTCAATTAACATAAACCTTGTTTTATCATCCTGTTGTTGAATAACATCAAACCGCGCAATACCGGGTTCTTTTCTGCTTGCGGTTGCATTTTCAATACAAGCCTTTTGGAATTCGCACAGGAACTCATCTTTAACTTTTAGATTTACAAGGACAATCAACATAAATTACCTCTTGAAGGTTTTTATCCATTGGAAATAGAAAAATCAAGAATTTTTGTTATTATATTGGTCTGTTAAATTTTTCCGAACTTTCAGGGTTATACGGTTTGCTTCTCGGTAGCGATTTTTGTGGCGACAATTTTTGCTGCCTGCATCAATGACAAATCGGTTAAAATATTGCCAAATTTAAAGTTTGGTATGCCGCTTTGTTCTTTTCCTAAAAATTCTCCCGGACCGCGGATTTGCAGGTCTGCCTCAGCAATCCGAAAGCCGTCGCAAGTTTCTTCTAATATTTTTAGTCTTTGAATTGCCGACGCTGTTTTTAATTTTGCGACCAATATGCAATAAGATTCACAGATGCCTCTACCAATTCTGCCGCGGAGTTGATGCAGTTGCGCAAGTCCAAATTGTTCGGCATTCATTATTACCATTACCGTTGCGTTAGGGATATCAATCCCAACCTCAATTACTGATGTGGCGACAAGTATATTGATTTTGTTTCTGCGAAATTCTTCCATTACCAACTCGCGTTCCTGTTGGTTTAATCTTCCGTGAACAATCCTGACATTGTAGTGGTCAAAAATGGATTTAATTTTTGAATATTCCTGCATCACGGCTTTTATTCCGGCGACAGGGTCGCTATCTTCAAGTCTTGGATAAACGAAATAAGCCTGTCGTCCCTGTTGAAGTTGGGTTTTTACAAAATCAAATGCCTGACGAAGTTTAGCTTCGTCATAAAGGAAAGTCTTAATTTTTCCTCTGCCCGGAGGCATTTCGTTCAAGATGGAAATATCAAGTTCTCCGTAAATTGTTAAGCCAAGCGTTCGTGGAATTGGCGTTGCAGTCATAACAAGAAGGTGTGGATAATCGCCTTTTTTGACTAATGTCTCCCTTTGCGCCACGCCGAATTTATGTTGTTCATCAATAATTACGAGACCAAGTTTTTTTGCTGAAAAATTAGATTCAATCAAACTATGAGTGCCAACAATTAATGACCCATAGTTTTTATGATTATCGTGGAGTTGAAGATTATCCTGTTCGTCAGGATTAAAATTTTTGACGCTGCCAGTTAGAATAAATACTTTTATGCCGAGCGGTTCTAACCAGTTTAAAAAGGTTTTGTAATGTTGCTGGGCGAGAATTTCCGTTGGCGCCATAATTGCGACATCATAGCCGCTTTCAATTGCCATTAACGACGCGCAGGCGGCTACCACAGTTTTTCCTGAACCTACATCACCTTGCAATAAACGGCGCATTGGAATCCCGCTTGAAAAGTCGCGTCGGATTTCCCGCAAAACCAGGGTCTGAGACTGCGTCAGTTTAAATCCTAATTTTGATAAAAATGGTTTAATCAGAGAATTATCTCCGCTGCAAACGATGCCGCGCGCATTTTTCAGCAGGTTTTGTCTTCTGATTTGCAGTTTTAGTTGCAGGTCAAAAAATTCTTCAAAGGCAAACCGTTTAATAGATTGTTCTACCTGCGCCAATGTTTCGGGAAAATGCAAGTAGCGGATAGCCTCTCTTTTTGGAAGCAATGTTAAATTGCAATACTCTTTGGCAAGTCTTAATATTTCGGCATTTGTCTCTTGGATTAGCGATTCAAACTGGTTAAACGTGTTCCAGACTAACAAACGCAACCACCTTTGAGAGATGCCTTCGGTCAATGGATATATCGGGGCAATTCTTCGGGTATGGACAGAAGATTCTTCGTCGTTTTCTTCGACAATTTCGGTCTCGGGATTATCCATAGTTTTTGGACGTTCAGAGATAACTTTCCCATAAATCCAGAGTTCTTGACCGATTTTAAACATCTGGTCTCTGTATGGTTGATTCCACCATCGGCAATGTAATCTACCTGTTTCATCTTCAACTATCATTTCGAACACGGATTTTGTTCGCCATTTATAATAATTGATGCCTTTTGTCACAACTTTTCCTCTAACAAGGAATGAACCATCGGATTTTAAATCGGATATTTTGATTAATTTTGTTCTATCTTCATACCTGCGGGGACGAAGGAGCAATAAATCTGCTATAGTATTGACGGCTAATTTATTGAGCAGGGCAGCGCGTTCATTCCCAATCCCGCGCAGTTCTGTAATGGGATAATTTAATCCGATATTTTTTGCGTCAGGCATTTTAGAAATTCAAAATAGACTTGATATTATTTTTTTAACTTTTCTAATGTCCTGATTGCAAGCGCAACAGAGGCAGCCCATGGCAGGGCTTTAAACTCGTTTGAGTCAAGCGCTTGTTTGAGTTCATCAAGGCTCAGGAATTGTAATTCTTGTTCTTCAAGGTCATCCGGGATTGGTTCGGCTTTCTTTTCGCAATTAAGGGCGAGAAAGAATGTACAGCGACCAGCCCCGCGATTTGCGTCAACAACGAACTCGCCTAACTTAATCCACTCGTTTGAGGTATAGCCCGTCTCTTCAAGGAGTTCGCGCTGTGCCGATTTTATTGGCTCTTCGTTAGGTTCAATGAAACCGCCCGGTGGCGCAAGACAAACAGAACCAACGGCATACTTTGTCTGTCTAAATATCAAAAACTTTCCATTCCTATCTCTGGCTATGATGTTTGCAAAATCGGGCAAGATAATCCAACACCAATCATCAATAATTCTCCCGTTTGGCAATTTAATTTTATGCAGTTCAACTTTGAGAAATTTGTTTGAATGATAAACAATTTTTTTATCAAGTATTTTCCACGGTTTCATTTCAGTCATAGTTAAAAGCCTCGTAGATTTGTGCTCTTACGCCCTGGCAGACCTTCTTTTGGTTTTCGTTTCAGAACAACATATCTTATCTTATTTTTTAAACAATAGTCGCGTTTTTCAGGTTTATGACCATCTTCGTTTACGATATAAAACTGCGGTCTAATTCTCTTGATTTCTGGTTCGGCATCAAGCCAACCTCTGCCGCTGGTTAAGAGCGCGCAATGGACATATCTGATAGCCGAGACCATATAAAGCCGTTCATCCTGTTTGAACAATGGATGACCTTCGCCTTTTAACGTTTTAATATTTTCATCGTTGCCGACAGCCACATAAAGTTTCCCGAAAGAAGAAGCCTCTTCAAAGAACCTGATATGACCTGAGTGCAACCAGTCATAACACCCGGTAACAATAACTCTGGGTCCTTTGTGCCTAAGATTTAGGAATTTGAAAATCTTTGGAAATATATGAAGTTTGCTCTCTTTTATTATCACATATTCAATTCCAGAACGTTTACAAAACTCCAGCCGTTTCGGGCTATTTCCCTTTGTATCATCTACCCAGGCAGAAACATTTGTTAACATCTTTTGAGGAAGTTGATTCAAAGCCCAGGGGGTATCAATGGCGATAACTTCTTCAACAAACCGAATCGCCTGAACGAAGTAAAGCCGTTCGGAGAATGGGAATTTTGGCGGAGAACCCGTTTTGTTTGCTATCATTTTATCGCTCCATAAACAAACCCTGACTTTGCCAAGTTTTGAAGCCTCGTGGAGAAAACGGACTTCTCTTGAACGCAAATCATCAAAGCCCCCTGAAACTACTACATAATTCATAATATCAATTTCTAATCTTTATTTTAATTCCACCAGGAACAGGAGATTCGGAAACTACAATTAAATATCCACCGCCGCAGCCTGAATATATAGCGCCGGGATAATTTGATTGATAATATTTCAACAATTTTTCCAGTTCAATTTTAATGGTAGGATGTTTTACCGTTTGTGGCAGGATAGCCTTCCAGCATCTCATACATTCATTTAAGGATTCGCCGAGTTTTACAATATTCTTATTCACAATGGCGTCATAACATTGTTTGCCGC
Source organism: Verrucomicrobiota bacterium (assembly GCA_029572555.1). Taxonomy (GTDB): domain Bacteria; phylum Verrucomicrobiota; class Verrucomicrobiia; order Limisphaerales; family JAKPVM01; genus JAKPVM01. The sequence goes on from JAKPVM010000040.1 coordinate 17,669, forward strand.
TCATACCGAGTCGGTTAATCCATTTTGGGTCTAAATTTTTAATGCCTAATGGGCTATAACCTTCCGGGCGTGGTGAAACCGCGAGTAAATAAAGGACGTTTTCAAGCCACTGAACCACATCAGCATTGCGGCAGGACTCGATATGACAGGGAAAAAAACCGCCTTTGTAATTATAGTCATAATCAAGTCTATTGATGCCGGGATAAATAATGCCAATCATATCCTGTGAACCCGATGGGTCTTTTTTTCCTTTGTTTTCGGCATAATAAAGTTCCTCAACGAGCGATTCAAGAGGACGATTAGGCAGTTTACCTTTCCACAATTTCAATGCAATTTCTCGGGTGCTGGAACAGATGCCGCATCTATCCATAAACCTGAAAGTCGGTTCAACAGCAACAACTACCATAGAACCGGGAGGTTTGGGATTATGCATAGAAACGAACGGCTGGTCAATCCACCCGCCGGCAAGCGCTATTCTATAGGGGATTTTCCCTGTGATTTTGGTTATATCGGAACTCTGTTTCAAATTATTCAACGGTGCGTTTTCCCTGTTTTCGGGCGTAATATTGTTCCTTTATCCAATCGTAAGTTTTTTTCAGACCGACTTTTAATGGTGTATTTGGTTCCCAATTAAGCACCTGTTTTATAAATGTATTATCGCTATTTCTCCCGGCGACGCCTTTGGGGGCGTTCAAATCATATTCCCGTTTGAGTTTAACTTCGGCGATTTCTTCTACATAGTCGACGAGTTGGTTTATAGAGACAAGTTCTGATGAACCTAAATTGATTGGCGTAGCAATTAATTTATCGCAATGGGTTATCATATCAACCCCTAACGTGCAGTCATCTATGAACATAAAACTTCTTGTCTGCGTTCCATCGCCCCAGATGGTGATTTTTCCTGTTCCGTTATCAATTGCTTCGATGACCTTTCTGCAAATAGCCGCTGGCGCTTTTTCTCGTCCGCCGTCCCAGGTTCCCTGTGGTCCATAAACATTATGAAACCGGGCAATAAAGGTTTTTAAACCGCGTTCAGCCCAGTATTCCTGACAAAAGATTTCGGACATCAATTTTTCCCAGCCATAACCGCGTTCAGGAAACGCGGGATAGGCATCGGATTCTTTCAGCGCCCGTACATTTGGGTCTTTTTGGAGTTGCACATTATAGGCGCAGGCAGATGACGAGTAAAAATACCTTTGCACACCAGCCCTATAAGCCGATTCAATGAGATGCGTGTTTATTAAAATGCTTCGCAAACATTCTACCCTATGCCGTTCTATAAATCCCATACCACCCATATCTGCGGCAAGGTTATAAACTTCCGCGGCGTCTTGAACAGCACGCCAACAATTCTTTTCTTTCGATAAATCGGCGCATATTGATTCTACGCCAGGGACACGCTGGTACCATAACGGGACCGGTTTTTTGTCAACAGCCCTTACGTTGGTATAACCAAGATTATAAAAATATCTTACCAGCGAACCGCCAATAAAACCACCTGCTCCTGCGACGACAATTTTTTCGTCCTTTTTAATGTCTCTTGTAATATTCATATTATAGCCCTTATGTTGAGTTTATAATAAATTGGTGGTGTGAATAAAGAAATTTTTACCACGGCGGTTTTTTTATTTACATTTGATTAATAGATTTGAAGATTATTCTTATGAATTATTTATTTAAACAACTTGATACCTATTTAAGAAAAAAACCGACATTAGGGAAAAAAGTCTATATATCAAAAGGTTCGATTGTTATTGGAGATGTAACTCTTGGGGATTATTCAAGTGTTTGGTACAACGCAGTCTTACGAGCAGATATAAACAAAATAGTCATTGGACATCATTCAAATGTTCAGGACAATGCAGTAATACATCTTGCGGAAGAAATTCCTTGTATTGTTGGAAACTGGGTTACAATCGGTCATTCAGCGGTCGTTCATGCCTGCACAATTGGCGATGGATGCCTTATTGGTATTAATGCCACAATCCTTGATGGGGCGGTCATTGGAGAACAGTGCATTGTTGCCGCAAACGCACTTGTTCCGCCGGGTACGAAAGTTCCTGCTGGTTCACTTGTGATGGGGTGTCCTGCAAAAATTAAACGTAGTCTTTCGAAGGAAGAAAGATGCAATCTTGAATTTTTAGCTGAACATTATGCATTAAATTCCGAATATTGTTTAAAAAATAAAATAAATATTGGGAAATTATTATAAACAACCATTATTTTGATAATCAAGGAGTTATAAATATTTTAATCCAATCTGTAATAAAAATTTCACCTGTGCACTGAAAAGCACAGTTGCATTGATAATATATTTTTATTATAGATTAAGTAGAAAATGAAAAACTCAAAACCAACAAATTTTATGAAAACAAAAAATATTAAAAAATATGTTGTGAGCCATAACGGGTTCACGCTGATAGAACTATTAGTCGTGATAGCGATAATAGCAATACTTGCAGCATTGTTGCTTCCAGCGCTTGCAAAAGCTAAAGAACAGGCGCGGGCAACTACTTGCAAAAGTAATATGAAACAAATCTGCCTGGGTATAATAATGTATGCAGATGAAAACCGCGATATAATGCCCTGGGCACCGGCTAATAATAACCAAGGGCGCAAATTAACAGAGCATCAGGTTTTTGCACCGGGTGGTCCTGGTGACTTAATTAATCCAGGAAAACCATTACCAGATCAGGATTATATTAAAAATGCGAAGGGCTGGGCAATACACGCTGAGAGTGGTTCAGTTTTTAATTATGTTACAGGGCAAAAAAAATATGATAAAGATATGCAACAAATGATAACGACGGTTTATCCGGTATATCGCTGTCCAAGTACCGGTGTTAAGGGCGAGGTATTGCGTGTGAATTTTAGTATGAATAAATTGTTTAATCCATCTCAGAGTATTAATAATTCAAAAATACCTGCCGAAGGTGTGAAGTCAGTAGCGATAAGAAACCCGGCACAAAAGATAGTGCTTGTTCAAGAGACCCCCGAATCAATGAGAGAGAGTGGATTTTTTCCGGGTGGCAGTGCTCAAAGTGCAATGAAGGCAGGTGCTCTTCTATCTCATCTTGGAAAAGGTAATATAGGGTTCTGCGATGGACACATTGAGCAAATAAAGACTGCACGATTATTAGAGATGATTAGTAAAGATGATCAACGGGTTTATTTCTGGGTTCCACTGCAATAATAAGGTTATTATTTTAGTATTAACGAAAGGCGCATAATTTCTATGCGCCTTTTTGTTGTACACCTCGAATTAGATTCTTTTAGTAAATATATAGTAAATATATTTTAGATAAATGTATATAATAAAAATCGTAAAGGCAAAGATGATATTTTAGATTAAACCTATTTATAATTGACATATTTAGCAATTTGGCTAATATTGTTAACAATGGCAAAGTTTGATAGAAGATTGTTTGAAATGCAGTCGCGAATAATGAAAGCGCTTGCGCATCCAATACGGCTTTTTATCGTAAATGAACTTTCTAATTCAGAACGATGTGTCTGCGAGTTAACTGAAATGGTTGGTGTCAAAATGCCGACTATATCCCGACATTTGTCTATTTTAAAAAATGCCGGAATAATTGAGGAGCAAAAGCGCGGAGTTCAGATATTTTATAGGCTCGCTGCGCCTTGTGTTCTTAATTTTTTTAAATGTCTTACCGAAGTCAAAAAGGAGACTCTGCGGAAAGAAGGAGATTTCATTAAAAAATGTAAATAGGGATTAAGCCGCAATATTGCAAATATATGAATTAACAGAATATAATAGGTGATGATAATTAGTTATTTAGTTAATTATGAAAATAGTAAAATATATAAAAAGTGAGTATAAATATATATTACTTTTATCAATTGGCTTCGCCGCCGCATATTTTTTACCTGTCGGTCATACTAAATTCAATAATGCCGTTATAGAATCTTTTGCGCTTGTTAAGTGGTATGCAAGAGAACACGTAATCCTCTGTTTGATACCTGCCTTTTATATAGCCGGCGCCATAGGCGCTTTTGTTAGTAGCAAATCCGTTATGAAATATTTGGGCGCAAACGCGAATAAATTTCTTGCATATAGCGTTGCATCGGTATCCGGCGCAATTCTTACCGTATGTTCCTGCACAGTTCTGCCTATATTTGGCGGCATCTGGAAGATGGGGGCAGGGCTCGGTCCAGCGATTGCTTTTTTATATTCAGGACCCGCAATTAACGTTTTGGCAATTATTTTAACAGCAAGGGTGCTTGGTATTGAACTTGGATTAGCGCGCACAATCGGAGCAATCTTATTTGGCGTGGTCATTGGCTTGATAATGCATCTTATATACCGAAAGGAAGAACAGATAAAGGCTGAGGCTCAAATGCAGATTGATGAACCAGAGGTAAACAGACCATTGTGGCAGGTTGCAATTTATTTCGCCGTTATGATTGCAATCCTTATATTTGCAAATTGGGGAGAAAGCCCGGATACCGAGAGTTTTTGGTATTTAGTATGGAAATATAAATGGAGAATCACGGCGGTATCAGGCTTAATATTTTGCTATATTTTAATTAAGTGGATAAAACTAAAGCCTTTGCCGGTAATTATTCTTGGCGCTGTAACGTCAATCATTGCATTATTATTTCCCAACAATCCATCGGTGGCATTTTTGGTTGGCAGTCTTGGTTTGGGTTGTATTTTGATATCCAGTGATGGTGAAGCGCGAGAGTGGGGAGAAACCTCCTATAATTTTGCAAAACAGATATTTCCTCTCCTGTTTATCGGCGTATTAGTTACAGGATTTTTATTTGGAAGACCCGGCTCTGAAGGAATTATTCCCGAGCGAATTGTTCAAAATTTAGTGGGTGGCGATTCATTATTTTCAAATTTCTTTTCTTCAATATTTGGCGCATTTATGTATTTTGCCACGTTGACCGAAGTGCCGATTCTTCAGGGGCTGATTGGCTCGGGAATGGGCAAAGGACCGGCGTTAGCGTTGTTGCTGGCAGGACCTGCCTTGTCTTTGCCGAATATGATTGTTTTGCAAAAACTTATGGGGGGTGGCAAGACATTCTTATATGTTACCCTTGTAGTTATTTTTGCCACAATGACTGGTTTTATTTATGGAAAGATTTTTTGAATGGATGAAAAATTATGAGTATGCAATTATTGGTAGTTGGTCCGGGTTGCTCAAGATGTAAAACATTGGCGCAATTTACTGAACAAGCCGCTAAAGAGCTCGGGATTGAATACGAGCTGAATAAAGTGACAGACTATAAACAGATTATGGCGCTTGGTATAATGATGACACCAGCGCTTGTAGTGAATGGGAATGTGAAGGTTAGCGGGAAGGTGCCTTCAATTCCGGAGATTAAACAAATTCTCAAAGAATCAATGGAAAAATAGAAAGGAGAAAATTATGCTGGATAAATTAGTTGGTTTTATCGGAAGCGGAAGAGTTGCCCGCATCTTGATTGAAGGCTGGCAGCGAACAGGTGGACTGCCGCAACGGATTATTGTGTGCGACCCAAATCAAGAGGCTGTTTCAAAATTGAAACAAAAGCTTCCAGCAATTGAAATAGCAGCAAGTGCAGGCGATTCGGCAAAAGGCGACATTGTATTTATTGCCGTTCATCCGCCAGTTGTGCCGTCAGTTTGTGAACAAATTAAAGGACAAATCGGACAGAGTACGATTGTCATTTCACTCGCGCCAAAATTTACGATACAGAACTTGAAGGGTTTGTTAAATGGATTTGAAAAAATCTGCCGTGTGATACCGAATGCACCATCAATCATTGGAGCGGGATTTAATCCCGTTGCTTTTTCTGATTCTTTGACTTCAGAGGAAAAAAATGAGGTTAAACAATTATTTGAACCGCTTGGCGAATTTCCTGAAGTTGAAGAAGAAAAATTAGAGGCTTATGCCATTTTAACCGCAATGGGGCCGACTTATCTCTGGTTTCAATTTCAGGCATTGCGCGAAGTTGCAGCAGGATTCGGATTACAAGAGGAAGCAATTAATGTTGCCTTGAAACGGATGGTTTGTGGAAGCGCGAGAACACTCATAGATTCAGGATTGCCACCACAGGAGGTTGTGAATCTTGTTCCAGTAAAGCCATTAGCGGAAATGGAACCGAATGTGATTGAAATGTATAAGACAAGATTACCAGGTACATACCAAAAGATTAAACCATAATCGTTGGTAGAATTTAGACAATTATAATGTGGAGACAGCATCCCTGCTGGTGTGTTCGGGAAGATATATTTTATTTTGTTGACAATTTGTGTGATTTTATAAAGAGTTTCTTAATCTGCCAAAGAATTGCGGATCAGGTGTCAATGGACAGATGCCCCTTAAAAAGGGCTTCAAGCAATGCTGCCGGTGCAGGTGCTCCAGTCGGATTTTTAGGCAGAAAAGTAGTTAATATGAGCGAATCAAGATTGTTTGTTGGTAATCTCTCCTACCAGACTGGAGAGCAAGATCTAAAAGATTACTTCTCGCAGGCTGGTGTGGTAACATCGGTTAATCTGATGGTTGATAAATTCACTGGCAAATCAAGAGGATTTGCCTTCATTGAATTTTCTTCTGCGGAAGAAGCACAACGCGCTGTGGACCAGTTCAACAGCAAAGAATTTCAGGGAAGAACCCTGACTGTTAATATTGCGCGCCCTCGCCAAGAACGACCTCCAAGACAGGGTGGTCCACGCCGCGATAATCGTCGTCGCAGAGAATAACAGATTTTAAGTTTAAATTGCAAATTCGCAGGCATTTACGGGAGACATTTTATATCTGCTTCTATACATTTAACTAAATGCCTGTGAATTTTTTATTTTTTGGTTGATTGATGAAATCTTTTAAAAAATTATACTTTGTTTGTTCTGTAGCAATTATTTTGTTATGCGGCTGCGCCACAGTTCCGGAAACGGGGCGCAATCAACTTCTTTTAGTAAGTTCATCGGAGGAAATCCAACTCGGTATTACAAGTTTTGAGAAATTAAAGAAGGAAACGCCGATAAGTAAAGACCCACAAATAAATGAACTTGTGCAGAAAGTTGGTAGACGAATAGCCGCTGTTGCAAACCTTCCCGGTGCGCAGTGGGAATTTGTAGTTTTTGACAGTAAAGAGGCAAACGCATTTTGTCTTCCGGGCGGCAAGGTTGGGGTTTACACAGGTATATTGCAGGTAACAAAAAATGAAGCCGGGCTTGCGACTGTTATTGGACATGAGGTTGCTCACGCCGTTGCAAGACATGGTGGCGAGAGGATAAGCCAGGCATTATTGCTTCAAACGGGTGAAAGTCTTTTAGGGAAGGCAATTTCCACAGCAGATCCCAAGATTCAAACAGCCACATTGCTTGCTTATGGCGTTGGCGCAACAGTGGGCGTTCAACTTCCATACAGCAGATTGCAGGAAAGCGAGGCTGACCATATTGGCTTGATTTATATGGCGCGAGCCGGGTATGACCCACGCGAGGCAATTGCATTCTGGCAAAGATTTGCCGAATACAATCGGGCACAAGGATCAGCAAATGTCCCTACTTTTTTAAGGACCCATCCCCTTGATGAAAAGCGGATTGAACAGATGAAAGTGTGGTTGCCTGAAGCGCTATCTCAGTACAAACCACAATGAACGTTGAATTTCCAATTTATTAATTATGAAATTATTTCTTGGACAAAAATAGATAATCACAATTAAATCTATTGCAATGAATGTGCCGTTTTTAAATTTATCTGCTCAATATGAGACAATAAAAAATGAACTTTTACCTGAGGTAGAAAAAGTTCTTGTAAATGGTCATTATGTTTTAGGGAAAAACGTAGAGGAACTGGAAAATGAAGTTGCCACCTTGTGCAATGTAAAATACGGAATCGGCGTTAATTCCGGTTCCGATGCGCTCACGTTGGCTTTGAAGGCTATCGGAATACAAGCCGGCGACGAGGTAATCACAACACCATTTACTTATATTGCGCCAGCTGAGTCTATCTACCAGATGGGTGCAAAAATTGTCTTTTGCGATATTGATTCAAAGACATTCAACATAGACCCGCGTGAAGTTGCCAAAAAGATAACCCAAAATACCCGCGCAATTATTCCTGTGCATCTATTTGGTCAGGCTTCGGCAATAGATGAATTAATGTCTATTGCAAATAAGACAAATATAAAGATTGTTGAGGATTGTGCGCAGGCAATCGGGGCAACTTACAAAGGTAAACCTGTGGGTTCGTATGGAATTATTGGGTGTATCAGTTTTTATCCGACTAAAAATCTCGGGGCGGCTGGCGATGGCGGGATGGTGGTTAGTAATGACCCGGAGGTAGCAAAGATTTTGCGGATGCTTCGTGTTCACGGTATTTCCAAGCGGTATCACCACGATTTGCACGGATACAACTCACGACTTGATGAACTGCAGGCGGCAATATTGCGAGTTAAGATAAAACATCTTCAGCGGTGGAACGAGCGAAGAGCAAAAATTGCAAAAAGATATACACTTGGGCTGTCCAAATTGCCGTTGGAATGCCCGTATATTGCGCCTGAAAATAAACACGTTTTTCATGTTTACGCCATATTGACAGATAGACGGGACGAACTTCTGGAATTTTTATCAAGGCATAATATTCCTACTATTATTTATTATCCAAAACCGTTGCATTTGCAAAAGGTCTACGAGGATATGGGCTGGAAAGAAGGCGATTTTCCGATTGCCGAATCTATCTCAAAAAGGATTTTGCCATTGCCAATGTATCCGGAACTGACCGATGAGCAGGTGGATTATGTAATTGAAACTATAAGGAGTTTCTTTAATATTTCAGACTAATTTGATTCAAGATGGAATAAAACAAGTATAAAATCGGGGTTTGATAAATGAGGCAATCAAGACATATCGGAAAGACATTGAGGGAAACGCCAAAGGATGCGCAAACAATTGCACACTCGTTAATGTTGCGCGCAGGTTATATTCAGCAATTATCCGCCGGCGTTTACGTTTATATGCCTTTACTTCATAGGACATTGACAAGGATATCACAAATTGTCAGGGAGGAAATGGTAGCGGCAGGGGCTGAGGAATTGCTAATGCCGGCGCTACAGCCAAAAGAATTGTGGGAAGAATCAGGTAGGTGGGAACGTTATACCGCTATCGATGGAATAATGTTTGCCTTCAAAGATAGACGCGGCAGCACTGTTTGTCTTGGTCCTACTCACGAAGAGATAATTACCGATATTTTAAGGCAGGAAATCAAATCTTATAAAGACCTTCCCAAATGCGCCTTTCAAATTCAAACAAAATTTAGAGACGAAATCCGTCCGCGCTTTGGTCTAATCCGGGCACGCGAATTTATAATGAAGGACGCATATAGTTTTGACGTAGATGAACAGGGACTTGAGGTCTCGTATGAGGCAATGCGTAAGGCTTATCATCGGGTTTGCCAGAGATTAGGTTTTAAATATTGCGCTGTTGAGGCTGACCCCGGCGCAATTGGCGGCAGTGGTAGTCAAGAATTTATGGTTCTTGCAGATACTGGTGAGGATACAATTTTGTTCTGCAATAAATGCGATTACGGCGCAAATCAAGAATGGGCTTCTTCTGTCATTGAGACCTTTCCGCAGAACGAAGAAATTAAGCCTATACAGGAGGTTCTTGGCGAAGGAATTATTAAGGCTGAACCGCTTTGTAAATTTCTTAACCTCCCGATGTGGAAGATTACAAAGACAATCCTCTACGAGGCTGATGGCAAACTCGTTGCTGTTATGGTCAGGGGCGACTGCGATATAAACGAGGTCAAAGTTGCTAATTACCTCAAATGCAAAAGTCTAAGGCTACTTGCTCCTGAAAAAATAAAGCAATTAACCGGGGCAGAGGTCGGCTACGCCGGACCGATTGGTTTGCCAGAAGGGACTTTGATAATTGCGGATAATTATGTGAAAGACCGTATAAATTTTGAGTGTGGCGCAAACAAAACAAATTATCATAACATAAACGTCAATTTTGGACGCGACCTTCCATATCCTGAATTTGGGGATTTTAAATTGGCAGAAGCCGGCGATGGGTGTCCTAAATGCAATGGAAAGTTGGACTCTGCTCGGGGCATAGAAGTTGGGCATATTTTTAAACTTGGGACAAAATATTCAGAAGCAATGAATTGCCGATACCTCGACGCAGAAGGTAAATCCAGACCGGTAATAATGGGGTGCTATGGGATTGGGATTTCGCGCATCGCAGCCGCTTACATAGAGCAAAACCACGATGACAAAGGTATAATCTGGCCCATACAAATTGCGCCGTATCATACGCACTTGATTGGTTTGAACCTTGAAGAAAAAAATGTTTCCAATGAAGCAGAAAGGATTTACTCCGTCCTTCAACAAGAAGGAATTGATGTCCTCTATGACGATAGACAGTTGCGGGCAGGTGAGAAATTCAGCGATGCGGATTTAATCGGTATCCCTATCCGACTTACCATGAGTAAACGAACCGCTGAACAGGGCAAGATAGAATTTAAATTGCGAACCGAGAAAAAATCAGAAGTCTTGACCCTGCAAGAAGCAATAGCAAAAATAAAGGCGATTATCAAAGAATCCGAAAGCAAAAAGTCAAAGTAATCATAATTTGGTAGTTGTTTGGCAATTGTTAGTCTCTTGTGCTTATAAAATAATTGATATTGTAAGATGACTATTAAAAAGGCGATGATTAGCGCAGCGAGTAATGCGAGAACTATTCTTGGTGATTCGTCCTCACTCGTAATCAATTATGTCAAAAGTCATCAAAACAGCGACGGCGGGTTCAAAGGCAGGTTTGACAGGAGCGATTTATATTACACAATGTTTGGAATAGATTGTTTGAGTTCATTAGGTTCAACACCGAATTTTCCTCTATACAACTACGTTAAATCTTATGAATCCCTTAGTTCGCTGGACTTTGTTCATATCTGTTCTTACATTCAATTGATTTCATCACTATCAAAATATGATTTGAATATTGAAGGCTTTGATAATCCAGAGAGAAGGGAATTTTTTCGGAAAAAGATTGAGGAATATCTCAGCGCAGATGGCGGCTATAATGTCGTAAAAGATTCCAAAACTGGCTCTGTTTATGGTTGTTTTCTTGCTGTATCGGCTTACGAAGAATTGAACCTGCCAATCCCCAATGTAGATGGGATATTGGAATGTTTGAACAAGTTAAAGACAAAAGATGGCGGTTTTTCAAATGAGGTCGGTCTTCAACGCGGTATCACCACCGCAACATCGGCGGCGTTAATTCTTTTAAAAAAATTTAACCAACAAATTCCGGTGCAAAGTATTGATTGGATATTGGATATGTTCAATATGACTTGCGGTTTTCTCGCCTTCTCGGGTGCGCCTTTAACAGACTTGCTTTCAACCGCAACAGCACTGCATTGTCTCGGTGAGGTAGGATGTGATTTAGATATTTTAAAAGAAGATTGTCTGGATTTTATTAATACCCTGTGGAGTGATGAAGGAGCTTTTTGTGGTAACTGGGGTGATGATAAAACAGATGTTGAGTACACATTCTACGGATTGCTCTCTATTGGAAATTTATGTAGATGATTTAATTAGTAAACCAGTTTTGTTCTAAAAAATTCTGAAGAAGGATGGTTTGTGATATAATCGTATTTGTAAAAATACAAAAGAACCGAACTATCTTCTATTTCTAAAGTTGCAGTGCTGCTCCAGTTGTCCCATCAAAACTGCTGTAAATACTTCCATTGTTCCCGACAGCAATGGCAACCGAAGTCAATGCAGAATTGTAATACAATGAACCAGCAGTAACACCCTTTAACCATAAAAACCGCCTTATGTCGATATAAAACATTTAAAACCGCCGCTATCCCGATACCGCTTAAAAGCCAAAAAGATGTTAATGAAACAATGTTATGGCTGAGTCTTATTCTTGTTTAAAAATGTAGAGGGAGTATCCTTGCTCCCAAATATTAAAACTGTCAGCAAGGATGATGACATCACATTTAGACACATCAGCAGGGATGACGACGTCAGATTAAAACTCCGGCAGGAGTGGCAGATTTGTAGCAAAGAAATTAACAAGGATAGAAAGGATAAAAAATCGTATCCTACCCCAATCAATTAGCAAACCAATAAGAATTGCATTTTTTGGCGCATATTTGTTGAAGTTGCAAAATAGTATAAACCCAACCTGCGAAAGCAGGTGACAGGATAATAGCAATAGCAATACAAAAACATCATAAACCGCCCACAGCGGTGACAGAGCCATTATTATGGTTCTGAATTATCGCTCTGACACCACTGCCGTGGTTTTCCTCTGTGTTAATGTCTATGCTATAATCCTGCAACCATCT
>JAKPVM010000070.1 GCA_029572555.1 Verrucomicrobiota bacterium
CATTGTGGCCTAAGGTTTGGCGAAATTGCTGCGTTGACATATCAAGACGTGGACACTAAACAAGGCATTTTAACAATAAGGGATGCAAAGGCCGGTTCACGTTATGCCTTCATGACAGAACAGGCAATAGCCATGATGAAAACCAGACAAGAGAACAGACCGAAGAAAAGCAAACTTTCTAATTTCATATTCAAAGGACGCAAAGGAAAATTAAAGCAAATTTCGTTGACGTTTGCAAAGGCTGTTGAGGCGCTGAAATTTAATAAAGGCATTGATGATCCGCGCTTGCACATTGTATTTCATTCGTGCCGCCACAGTTATGCCAGTTGGCTTGTTGAACAAGGGCAAGACTTATACACCGTTCAAAAATTGCTGGGCCACAAAACAAACGTTATGACGCAGCGATATAGTCACATTTCAGAAAATAAGTTTAGGGACGCCGCAAAAGCATTAAGTCAGGCGTTACAACCGCAGCAAGCTGGGCAAGTTGTGAATTTTCCGAAATAGAATAAAATAAGGGGATAGTCCGACGGGACGAAAACGGGAACTCTCACCCGCTGCCCCTTATTAACCATGAGAGCGCCTTTGGAGAGATAGGCAATGGAAATTGAACCTAATAACAAATTACGTGAATGGCAAGTCAAGGAACGCTGGGGAATAGATCAAATTACGCTTGCTGAATATGTTTATAAAGACGGGTTAAGGGCTTATGACATCAACGGCAGGCAAATTAGATTTTTCGACTTATATGTTGCCGCTGAATTAGAACTAATAGACGGGTTACGCAATGGCAAGAAAATTGACATTAATGACGCGCTGGAACACCAATTAGAAATTCATGCGCCAATTATCGCACAATTTATTAGTGACGATATAATTGATTTTGAGCGTGAATATAACCTATACCCAGCACAGCAGACATCAGCACAGTTGACGGAAGAGCAAACCCAAACATTCATTAAGTCATTGTCAATGGCTTATATATCCGAAACAGAAATCAGCATAAAATCCGGCGATAAAAAAGTTAGAAAACGTGACAAGGGGAAACTGGGTTTCAACAAAGAAGGCAAAGCGAAAATATGGAATGCCTTTATAAAAGTTTTTAAATCAAAGAACCATTACTTCAACCTCAACGAAACCGACGCAACGTCAAAGGATTCAGCACGGAAATATCTTGCAGAAATTAACAATAAATTAATCACCTTCTTAAATAAAGAATACAGAGTTAAAATTTCCGATGGATTTAAATTATATGAGAAAGTGCAATCCGAAGGGCCGGGCATATATCAATTTAAATTCGCTATTGATGAATATATATATGCCGACAAAGAAGAATTTAATAAATTATCCGACGAAGAATTACTATCAAAATTTAAAGCATTAGCAATTAAATTTAAAAAAGCTAATAACAGCGCCGGTAAAGACGCAGATCCACGAACAAACAAAATACAAGATAAACTTCTTACTGCCGTGAAGGTTGTTAGGGATAGGAAATTGCTTGATGAAATCGACATAAGAATAATTATTAATCCAAATCAACAAGAATAATTTGTTATATTCCAATCAATATTGGAAATTTCCAATCCGGCACCATTAAAATATTACAAAATAATAGAAAAATAGTTATTAATAATTTCAATAAGATACCTATCTTTTGAACTTTTCTTTACTTTTTATTTCCTAAAAACCGGAAATTTCCACCCGTGGGTTAAAAGACTTCAGAATGAAACATTTTGAAGAATAAAAACTCACAGGGGAAAATTATGAACGATCAAAAAAAATGTGAAGAGATTCTTTTAGCAATCGCGGAAGAACTGCCGCCGGTGGTTTTCCGTAATTGGAACCGTTGGCGCGACGTTTTACCAATGTCACCGCGCAGCGTTGCAAATGATGACTGCCTTGGCAAAGGGCCAGCGGAAAGGGTTTACGTCGGGAGGAACGCAGGCTATACAAAAAAATCTTTTATTGATTACCTTCGCAAGCGAACCCATTTCACAGAAAAACACAACAATTAAAGGGGGCAAATATGCAAAGCATTGAGCAAGTTGCCGCCGGTGTAAACTATCAAATTGAAGCGGAACGGGTAAAATTAACACAGGAACAAAAACCCGCCGCGCCTTCAAACATTACACTTGAAGCCCTTGAAGACAATGAAGACGGCGACGCAAGATTATACATCGAACAGAACAAGGGATGTTACCTTTATGATGTTGCAGCGTGTCGCTGGTATGTATGGAAAGATCATTATTGGATCAAGGACTATCTAAATGAAGCGGCAAAGGCCGTTGATGACGTTATTGACCTTTACGCTGAAGAAGCCCAGCGGCAAGCATGGCAACGTTTACAGAACGAAAAAGGCGGGAAAACTGAAGAAGCGAAAAAGCACAAGGAACTTGAAGACACCCTATTAAAAAGAATCAGATCACTACAAACCGTTACCAGAAAAGAAAACGTTTTGACGTTGGCAAGAACGGGCCGCGATTCGCTGGCTAATGCTGGGGATCAATGGGATCAAAAACCGTGGTTATTGGCTTGTTTGAACGGAGTCATAAACTTGAAGACAGGAACTCTTGAACCGGGCAATCCCGACGACTATTTAAAAACTGTTGCACCAGTTGAATATCAAGGCATTGATACACCGGCACCCGTTTTTGAACATTTCATTTTTGAGATATTCGACGGAAATCAAGACTTGATATTATTCATTCAAAAATTGTTTGGATATGGAATAACAGGCTTAACGAATTATCACGTTTACCCGATATTTCACGGCCCGCAAGGACGGAACGGAAAAGGCACGTTATTGGAAGTTATCAAATATATTCTTGGCGAACTTGCTTATAAAACACGATCCGAAACTTTGCTGGAATCAAGACACACATTACAACGCGGATCAGCAGACGCGGACACGCTGGCTTTTAAAGGTAAAAGAATTGTCTGGACGTCGGAAACAACAGACACAAGAAAGTTAAACGCAGCTAGGATCAAGGAATTATGCGGCGGCGACACGCTGAACGCCCGCGCTGTTTATGGCCGTGATCCCGTGGAATTTGCGCCGACACATTTATTGATATTACTTACTAATGAACGCCCGCAAGCGACGGCCAGCGACGCAGCATTATGGGAAAGAATATTATTGATACCGTTCAACGTTAGATTTGTTGACGAACCTAAAGGACAAAACGAACGGAAAGCAGATCATGACTTATTGAATAAGCTGAAGGCTGAAGCACCGGGAATAATGGCATGGTTAATCCGTGGCTGTTTGTTGTGGCAACGTGAAGGGCTGAACCCGCCGGAAATAGTCAAGGCAGCGACACGCGAATATCAGAAAGAAGAAGACTTAATAGAACGATTCTTAAATGATCGCTGCATAGTTGGCCCGAATTACGAAATACAAGCTGGAATTCTATACAAGACGTATCAAGCATGGGCTGAAGAAAACGGATTGAAATCCATGACAGGGATCAAATTTGGAAAAGAAATCTTAAAACGTTTTGACAGTTACCAAAAGCGCCACGTTTTTTATATCGGATTGAATCTTTTAGGAAATGAATAAATGCAGCTATGCAGCTATTGCAGGCATTTTTCACTAACTTTGCTTTTTCAGATTTTTTAAAACTATACGCGAAAGTTTACGGAAAATGTCTGCTATGTCTGCAAACTTGATATTAAGTGATACTAAATGAAATTTTACATCTGCAATGTCTGCATTAATTAACAATCTTTGACGGGAAAATTTAAAAAACAAACATGACTATCATTGACTTGATACAAAGTGATAATGGAAATTTAAAGAGGGTTGCTACTACCAGCGGAGGCGAATATGCTGGGGCGTGTCCTTTTTGCGGCGGGCGTGATCGTTTCCGCGTATGGCCGGAAAGTGGGCGCTATTGGTGCCGTGCTTGTGGCAAGAGTGGCGACTCAATAAACTACTTACGGGAACACCGGGGCTTATCGTTTCAAGACGCCTGTTCATTACTAGGCCGTGATCCTGGGCAACGTAAACATAAACCGGCAGCGAAAACGTGGACACCCAAAGAAAGCAAAACACCGGCAGAATTATGGCAAACGAAGGCACGGGCTTTTCTTGACGGTGCAATTAACTATTTGTGGACACCAAACGGCGAACCCGTCCGTCAATGGCTGCACAACGAAAAAGGGCTGAATGACGCAACAATCGAAAGGGCAAGGCTGGGCTATAACAGCGCCGATATATACGAACCACGGGTAACGTGGGGGCTGGAAACCGCATATAATGACAACGGCAAGGAAAAGAAACAATGGTTGCCCGCTGGCCTTGTCATCCCTTCAATAAGTAACGGCAACATTCAAAGATTAAGAATAAGGCGCGACACACCCAGCGACGGGAAGCGTTACGTTGTGGTAAGTGGATCAAGTCCGGCGCCTTTAATTAATGGGAAAGATAAAGCGGCTTATGTCATTGTGGAAAGTGAACTTGACGCCTTGCTATTAGCGCAAGAAGCGGGCGATTTATGCGGAACGGTTGCGCTGGGAACAGCGACGGCAAAGCCCGACAATGAAACCGACAAGCTATTACAAGATACGCCTGTTATCCTTATATCACTTGACACCGATGAAGCTGGAATAAAGGCAAGTTGGAATTTCTGGCCGGAAACATACGGCGCGAAAGTGAAACGCTGGCCCACTATTCAAGGGAAAGATGCAAGCGACGCGAAAGTAAACGGACTTGATTTGCGGACGTGGATCGTTGCCGGAATGTTTGGAAGCGAAGAAAAGTTTGAACGTTTTTGCATACAGACTGTTGACGGTGGCTTATCGGATAGTGAAGCAATCAAAAATCTATTTTTCAAAAATATTTCATCTTAGGGGCGCTCAAAATGACAAGTGAAGACAAAAAAAGTAAACAATTAACACCGTCGCAGCAGATATGTATCAACGAATTATTGGCCGGTAACAAGGTAATTGACGCCTGTAAAACTGCTAAAGTCACCCGTCAGGCTTATTACTACTGGCTGAAAGACGATCAACAATTTCAAGACGAATTAGAACGGCAGCGCAATGAAATCATAGATTCATCAATGGGAAAATTAAGATCACTTATGAATAAGGCCGTCAACAAACTGGAAGCGCTAGTTAATAGTGAAAATGAAGAAGTGGCGCGTAAGGCGTCTAATTCGATTATTGAATATAGTTTGAAATGGGCGGAAGCGGAAGACGTGGAAGACAGACTGGAAGAAGTGGAAAGACTAATTTTAGAAAAGAAAACATACAGGGGATAAAATGAAAGACACGATCAAAAAGAGATTGAACAAATTAGAAAAGGAATTGCTAACCCCTCACGCTGAAAGCCTTGTCGCAGCAAGAAAAGAAGGCGTGATTAATTGGATGGGGGTTGATTATAAAACAGATACAGAACTCAATGAGGTAATTAAGCATTACAGGATAACAGCAGAAAAGCCGCTTGTGATACTTGAGCAAATCAAACTATCTGAAGATAAGCATTAATAGCTATCCCTCTTTAGAGGGGATTGACAAAGATTCAATGGGGGAGTAACGTGATTATATTCACGTCAAATAAGCGGCATAACTAAATACTTTAAGGAGCGACATGATGAAAAAGTGTTTTTTAGTGTCTTTATTATTAGCTACGATTACATTGATGTCAGTTAACTGCTATGCTTTCCGGTGTGGGGACGAGATTGTTAGTGAGGGCGATTCTGCGTCAGCCGTGCATAGTAAATGTGGGCCGCCTACTTGGCAAGAAACAGTTCAAGTTGAAACAACGGGAACATTCGGCGGGGAAATGAATCGTCGCGGCGGGTTTGGTGGGCAATATAGTGAGGTTTCTGAAAAGATCGAGAAATGGTATTATAATTGCGGACAATTTGATTTTGTTTATGTTCTGACCATCAGAGCTGGGCAAGTAACAAAAATAGATACCGAACGGCGTGGGACAGGCAAGTCAAAGTGTAAAGGTGCAAAAGAAGAAGATTGATATTCCTTTATTTAGGCCATATTAAGTTTTGACGGAAAAATAGAGCAAAGTTTGTTGCGACGTATGACCATGAAGACAGGCACGGGCGTGGGTGTGCATAGTGGGGTTGAAGCCATATATATAGAAATTAATTTTACGGTAAGCTGAACCGGCAACAGTCATTTCTTTTTTGCTGTCACGCTGCCCGTGATCCTGTAAATCTCAATTCATCTATTCAATAGAACAATTAATTTTAAAACCGTCAGGGATAGCTTGCACAAGTATATCCATTGTTATACTATA
The DNA here is from genome assembly GCA_029572555.1 of Verrucomicrobiota bacterium. Lineage (GTDB taxonomy): Bacteria > Verrucomicrobiota > Verrucomicrobiia > Limisphaerales > JAKPVM01 > JAKPVM01. The sequence goes on from JAKPVM010000070.1 coordinate 6,263, forward strand.
CCACCGGCAAGGGGTGAATATGAATCACAAGAGTATTAACGCCGAAATTTTCCGCGTAACAACCGGCGCAGGATCAAACAATTCATATCCTATTTTTAAGACGAAATCCTGCCGAAAGTGGCAACATAGTGGCAATTTTGAGCGGTTCGCAAAAAAGAAGGGCTTGACAGAAATCGCCTAAACCCTTGATTTTATTAATGGCTGGGGAATAAGGATTCGAACCTTAATAAACGGAGTCAGAGTCCGTTTTACTATCTTTCAAGTATTATCATCAACCTACTTAAAGCCCTTGACAATCCCAATACTTATCTATATATTACCTACATAAAGCGTCACACAGAAACAAGTCTTTTCAGCGGAAATAGTGGCAATATAGTGGCAATTTTAAACATTAGGGGGCGTATATGGAAAAGAAATGGTACGGCACGGCGCATAAGGGGCTTAGATACTTTGAACACGACACCCGAAAGCACGGCAAGAGATATGATCGTTATTATTCGATCCGTTTCCGCGTTGACGGGAAGCTGCACACCTACGGCGTCGGCTGGGTAAGTGAAGGCATACCCGAAGCGATCCACAAGGCCGAACCGAACCTTGGCTTTGAAGATTATTGCTTGAAGTTGCTGCGACAGTATAAGGGCAACGTCAAAACCGGCGCTGGCCCGAAATCGCCAAAAGAACAACGGAGCATTGAACAAGCAAAGATTGACCAGCTTGAGCAGGAAAAGCAACAGGCAGAAAAAGAAGCCATTACATTTGGTAAGTTTTTCGAAGATACTTACCTACCACAAGCCAAAGCCGACAAAAAAGAAAAGACTGTTGAGCGCGAAGAAGGGCTTTTCAATAAGTGGATTAAAACCGCAATAAGTGACTTATCCATGAAGGACGTCACACCTTTTCACTTGGAAAAATTAAAACGTGATATGAAGACCGACGAACTGTCAGACCGTTCAATCGAATATGCTTTGTCTATTGTCCGGCAAGTTTTCAACACGGCCAAAAGACTAAAAGTCTTCACGGGCGAAAATCCGACGAATGACGTTAAATTTCCGAAGCCCGATAATGGCCGCATGAGATTCTTAACAAAGAAAGAAGCCGAAGCCCTCTTGAATTATCTGAAGGTTCATTCGCAGGATGTTCACGACATAACGTTATTAAGTCTGCATTGCGGCCTTAGGTTTGGAGAAATTGCAGCGTTAACGTGGCAAGACGTAAACACAAAAACAGGCATTTTAACAATCAGGGATGCAAAGGCCGGTTCGCGTTATGCCTTTATGACAGAACAGGCAATAGCCATGATGAAAACCAGACAAGACAACAGACCTAAGAAAAGCAAACTTTCTAATTTCATATTCAAAGGACGCAAAGGAAAATTAAAGCAAATTTCGTTGACGTTTGCAAAGGCTGTTGAGGCGCTCAAATTTAATAAAGGCATTGATGATCCGCGCTTGCACATTGTATTTCATTCGTGCAGACACAGCTATGCAAGTTGGCTGGTTGAGCAAGGGCAAGACTTATACACCGTTCAAAAATTGCTGGGCCACAAAACAAACGTTATGACGCAGCGATACAGTCACATTTCAGAAAATAAGTTTAGGGACGCTGCAAAAGCATTAAGTCAGGCGTTACAACCTCAACAAGCTGGGCAAGTTGTAAACTTTCCGAAATAGAGTTATACAAGCTGGGAATAGGCCGACGGGCCGACAAGCAAACGAACCCCTGTTTGTTTTCCCAGCTAAACTAAGGGGGCTTGTGAGAGGGAAAAGCAAGTGGCGAAAACAAAAAAATGGTTTTATGGTTACGAACTTTTAGAGATATTAGACTGGACACCGACAGAATTACTACATCATATTAAAAACGGATTGCCGTGTTACAATAACCTTATAGACAGGCAAATTTTTGATATTGATAGTTTGCCGCGCCGTTATAAAACAATCGAAGAAATTACCGAAGAAACCAACAAAAGTTTTGAGCTATGTGATCCACCGCGTCCGCCATCATCGTTGATTGAACATTCATTCAAGACACAAAAAGGAACGCCTATTTACCCGAAAGACGGATCAGAAGTTATGAACTTTACGTTACCGACAGGCAATGCCGAAGCATTACGATTATTTGAAAAAATAAAAGCCTTCCGATTCAAAAATAATGACCTATCAATTTACTTAAATAATAATTCAATTCATTTTGATAGTCTTTTAAACAGCGGCCCACCATCAACGGCGACAGAAGCACAATCTGCGAAATCAATGGACATTGAATCATTGTCAATGACATATATATCCGACAATGAAATAAAAATTAGACACAGCAAGGCAACAAAAATATATGACAAGAAGCAATTAGGTTTTAAAAAACAAGGAAACTCTAAAATATGGAATGAATTTGTAAAAGCATTAGAGTCAAAGGATCATTTTTATTACGTCGGCAAGTCAAAAACAGCTTCATATGAATTGGCACAAAAAAATCTTAAAGATATAAATGAAAAGTTGATTTCTTTTTTCAATAAAGAATATCCGTTTAAATTACCAAACAATTTTAAATTATATGAAAATGTTAAATCTGAAAAACCCGGCACATATAAATTTAAATTCGCTATTAATAACCCCAGCGACATTAACAATAAATATGATAATTTATCTAAAGACGATTTAATATCTAAAATTGAGAAATTATCAGAACAATTCAGCGAATATGAAAAAAACGGAAATGACAAGGAAGCCGACAAAACAAATATAGAACTTTCTGCTGCCGTTGAAACTGCTATGAATAAAGGTTTTATCGGTAACAATCGCGCAAAAGGTTATCTTTTCCCTAATCGAATAGACTAATCCTATCTCAAATCAAGTCTTAAAAGTTGGAACATTCCAAACTGAAATGTTGGAGTGTTTTCAAAAAAATTAAAAAAATATTAATCAATATATTCAATAATTTGCAATAAACACAGAAATATTCCAACCGGAAATGTTGGAACCTTCCAACCTTAAGTATGAAAGCTTCACAATGAAGCTTAATAAAACACTTAGGGGTAAAATTATGAATCAGCAAATTAGAAAGAAAGAAGAAGAAATTTTAGGGGCAATCGCGGAAGAACTGCCGCCGGTGGTTTTTCGTAATTGGAACCGTTGGCGCGACGTTTTACCGATGTCACCGCGAAGCGTTGCAAATGATGACTGCCTTGGCAAAGGGCCAGCGGAAAGGGTTTACGTCGGACGAAACGCCGGTTATCCACGGGCCGCATTTCTTGATTATCTGAAGAAACGAACACGGTTGAGCGGGGGCGAATAATGAACATTGAAGAAATGAGCGCTACCGTTAATGAGCGCGTCTATTATGAACAGCGAACCTATGCACCGCAGGAACCAGAAATAAATGAGGCAGCCGAAAACACACCGTCAGACTATATCCTTGAAGCATTAGCCGACAATGAAGACGGCGACGCCCGGTTATATATAGATCAGAATCAAGGCCAATTTGTTTATGACGTGGCTGCTGGGCGCTGGTTTATATGGAATAGTCACTACTGGGAAAAGGACACACTGGGCGAAGCGACACGAGCCATTGATAGCGTTATTGAACTATATGCAGAGGAAGCACAACGGCAAGCGTGGCAACGGCTGCAATCTGAAAAATCCGGCAAATCAGACGACGCTAAAAAACACAAAGATATTGAAAACGATCTATTAAAAAGAATCCGGGCGCTGCAAACCGTCACGCGGAAAGATAGCGTTTTAATGTTGGCGCGAACTGGCCGCGATTCGTTAGCTAATCCGGGCGACAAGTGGGATCAAAAACCGTGGCTGCTGCCGTGCAAGAATTGCGTCATTGATTTACAGACAGGCAATACCACCGCCGGGAATCCCGAAGACTATTTAAGAACCGTTGCGCCCGTTGAATATCACGGCATTGAAACACCGGCGCCGACGTTTGAACGCTTTATATCAGAAATTTTCAATGATGATATGGGGCTTGTTTCCTTCATTCAACGGCTGCTAGGATATGGAATCACCGGCCTTACCAATTATCACGTTCACCCGATATTTCATGGCCCGCAGGGACGAAATGGCAAAGGCACGTTATTGGAAATTATCAAGTTTGTTTTAGGTGATTTAGCTTACAAGGCAAGAAGTGAAACACTGCTGGAATCGAAACACACACCTGGACGCGGTTCAGCGGACGCCGACACATTGGCATTTAGAGGCAAACGGATAATATGGGCAAGTGAAACGTCCGAAAGCCGACGGCTGAACGCTTCAAGAATCAAGGAACTTTGCGGCGGTGACACACTGAACGCCCGCGCCGTATATGGCCGCGATCCCGTGGAATTTTCACCGACACACTTATTGATATTACTGACCAACGAACGCCCGCAAGCGACAGCAAGCGACGCGGCATTATGGGAACGGATTTTATTGATACCCTTCAATATCCGTTTTGTGGACAATCCCAAAAGCGACAACGAAAAACAAGCGGATCATAATTTACTTGAAAAGCTGAAAGCCGAAGCGCCCGGCATTTTGGCGTGGTTAGTCCGTGGCTGTATAGCATGGCAGAAAGAAGGGCTGAATCAGCCGGATATAGTCAAGGCAGCGACACGCGAATATCAGCAAGAAGAAGACTTAATTGAACGGTTTTTAAATGATCGTTGCCTAATCGGTGATTCTTATGAAGTTCAGCATAAAGTTTTATATTCGACTTATCGGACGTGGGCAGAGGAAAACGGATTAAAGCCGATTTCTGGTATCAAGTTTGGAACCGAAATTCAGAAGCGTTTCGATTCATACAAGAAACGATATATTTACTATATCGGCATAGAACTATCTGACGGATCAGAAAAAGATTAATGCAGCAATGCAGCGACAACAGTTGAAAAACAATAACTTTATATTTTGATATTTTTAAAATGCATACGCGAAAGTTATTGGAAAGTGACTGCAATCACTGCAATCGTGACTTTAAATGACTTTAGGTGAAATTTCAGAACTAAAATTACTGCAAACCACTGCAAGGTAAATCTAAAAATAATTAAAAAGGAAATTAAGAAAAATGAAAAAAAGAGAAATTAATTCACGTTATGTGGCGTTAAAAGATTTTATTGAAGGCGACTTTTTTAGGCTTCACGAAATTATGCCGGACGATCCGAAATTTAAAGCAACAATAAATAAACTTTACCAGCTTGTTATAGACTTGAAAAGGGCAATATGAACCTTCTTGAATTGATACAGGGCGACGGTTTTGTATTAAAGCGTAAAGCGTCAACGAACGGCGGCGAATATGCCGGGGCGTGTCCGTTTTGCGGTTACGAATGGGATACTTTCCGTGTATGGCCGGAATCCGGGCGCTATTGGTGCCGACGTTGTGAAAAGTCCGGCGACGCAATTCAGTATTTGAGGGACAAGAAAAGTTTGTCTTATAAAGAAGCCTGTCACAAGCTGGGAGTCATAGCAGCGTTGAATAAATACGGCAGCAGATCAGCGCGAAAAGTAAAACCAAATTTCACACCGAAGGAAACACAAACACCCGTTGATATATGGCAGGGCAAGGCAAAGACGCTTCTTGACGGTGCAATCAATAATTTATGGTCAAGTGCCGGTGAATCAATGCGTGAATGGCTGCATACAAAAAAGGGCTTATCTGACGACACAATAAAAAAGGCAATGCTGGGCTTTAACAGCGCGGATATATGCGAACCACGGGCAAACTGGGGGCTGGAAACGGCATTAAATGACGACGGAACGCAACGCCGTCAATGGATTCCTTCCGGGCTGGTTATCCCTTGCATAGACGGTGACACGGTTCAGCGTTTGAGAATCCGGCGCGACAATCCGGGCGAAGGTTCGCGTTATATTGTTGCCAGCGGTTCAAGTTCAGCAGCGGTGATTATCGGTAAGGACAAAGGCACGGCTGTTATCGTGGAATCAGAACTTGACGCGCTTCTGCTGTCACAAGAAGTGGGCGATTTAGTCAACGTGATTGCGCTAGGTTCAGCACAAGCGAAGCCAGACAAGAACACGGACGCCTTATTAAAAGCCATGCCTATAATTCTGATTTGTTTAGACACCGACGAAGCCGGTGCAAGGGCAAGCTGGAAATTCTGGCCGGAAACTTACGGCGACAAAGTTAAGCGCTGGCCGACGATTCACGGCAAGGACGCAAGCGAAGCAAGACTAAACGGATTAAATATCCGTGACTGGATCATTGCCGGGATGTTTGGAAGCGAAGAAAAGTTTGAACGTTTTTGCATACAGACGGTTGAAGGTGGATTAAGTGACCGTGAAGCGATTCAAGCAAATTAATTATTAACCACTTAATTAAGTAACTATGAGGTAAACACAGATGAAAAAGATTAATGACACAGAACTAATTCAAATGATCGAATCCGGGAAATCTCAAAAGGAATGTGCTGAACATTTTGGCACGTCGCCATCAGCAATTAACCAGAGATTGAAAAAACTAGA
>JAKPVM010000087.1 GCA_029572555.1 Verrucomicrobiota bacterium
TACAATTTTTTATCCTGTATATCCTGTGTATCCTTGTTAAATTTCTTTTCCTTGTTCCAATCCTGTAAATCTGTTTCATCTGTGCAAATCAGCGTTCCATTTCCCATCACAGACAAGAATGTCTGTGCTACGCTAACAAGGAGCAGGGATGCTCTTGCCACATTGTATAAAGTTCAGTTCTTTGAATATTGCTGGAGGAGTTGAAGCATCTTGCGATCAAGTTTATGACCGTTCCAGTCTTCATACTGGACATCGGTTCTGCCGCTATCAAGAATTCCAAAGCCGCCCCTGAAATTCCAGAGTGCCCAACCGAAGCGATTTTCTTTCCATAATTCAAGCCAATCTTTCATCCACGCAAGTGCTACATCGTGGGGCGTTCTATTAAAGCAACCCCATTCGCCAACAAAAACTGTCTCGCCGTTCTTTGCGATTTCAACCCATGGTTTTAAATATTCCATCAATTTTGCGTTAGATTTAAACCCTGGCGGTGGCAAGAGTTTTCCTTCCGGTGAAATCTGGCAAACTGTCTGTGGTTGTCCCCAGAGAGGCGAAGTTCTTATTATCACAGGTTTAAGTCCGGGCATCGTAATTTGAATTTCATCAATAATTATCCAATCGCCTGCAACATTTTCAATCGCCACCTCTTTTGCATCAGAATTAAGTTTGAAGTTAAATTTAGCATCCCCAACGGCATTGTGCAGACGATACCTTTTTTCAGAACCATCAATCTGCCAATTCTGGGTTTGATTTTCCGGGTCAACTACATTTTCAGCAACAGCCTTTCCGTCGGCGGTGGTTTTCAAAGTTATTTTTCCGCTGATTTTAGAAAATTTTAGAGAAATATCAGTGCCCGATTTGAAATCTCCTTTTAGCACAAGCGGCGATTTATATTCATTTTTAACCGGACCGAAAAGATAGCCGTTAGGTTTAAAATCAGGCCAGGTAGGTTCAGGCCATTTATCGGAACCGGACATCCAGCTTGCTTTATAATGAGAGATAGTGGCGGGGTGATAACCCCTTGTAGCCTGCGCAACATTTTTCACCGGCAAAAGTTCCTTCATCGGCACGCTACCAACATTAAAGCCATCAACGATAACCAGCCTATCCGGGTCTTCCTGATGAATTGCCTGAATAGTTTTTTCACATACTTTTAGATAATTTTCATAAGTCGTTCCTGCCGGTTCGTTGACAAGATTGAAGCTGACGATTTTTGATGGAATCCCTTTATACCTGCGGGCAAACATCTGCCAATGTTCAATGAACGTCTTTTGAGCGGTCTCATCCGTCCAAAGGTTGAGTTTTTCTTTTGGTGGATTAATACAATAACCCGGCGCGCGGTGTAGATTTATACAAACGTGGATATTATACTTTTTCCCGTATTCAATTGCCTGGTCAATGTCTTTCAAAGCCGATTCTTTAAATTTGAGCCAATCATCTTGTTCAACATAGCATCGGTAATCAAGCGGCAGCCTGACGAAGTTAAAACCGAATTCTGAAATCCATTTAAAATCCGCTTCTAAAAACGGTGAATTTCTGGACGCAGTAAATTTTTCAAGAAGGTTAAATCCGTGCCATTTTGAAGTATCTACACCGGCGACGTATTGGCTATCGGCTGAATATCCGGACGACGCAAAAGCGCCGACAACGATTATTATTGAGAGCAATAGGAAACGCCCGATATTCTTTTCAAACGATCTGAATAATTTTGTTCGCATAATTATCCTCATTACAAGATGGAGCGGGTGAAGGGAATCGAACCCTCGTCTCAGGCTTGGGAAGCCCGCGTTCTACCATTGAACCACACCCGCAATATAGAACAATTTTGTATATGATAAAAACTTTTGCAAGCAGAATCTGATTAAGTTATCATCCGCCGATGTCAAGGTTGTTGGAGCATTCTTGCCCCGATAAATTTGTCGCGAATCTAATAGATGAATACACTATCATCCCATAACTGGTAAAAATCAAGTCCCGCCCCTTGATTTTTCAGGGGTTTTTAACGCATTTAAAAAAATCACTTTTGGAAATTTTTATCCCTTTTCCCATCAATCATTAGCAAGTAAATTACAATTGAATATAGGGGTGAATATTTGTTGAATTGACACAATAATATAAACAGATTCGTTAAGCTGCGAAAACAGTTAGTATGAAAATTTCTCGCAAATGTTAGCAAATATTTAAAAACGCTGATAAACGCGGATTTATCACAGGGATTCTTGCTTATGGAAACAAAAGAAAAACATAAGATTTACAGGGATTTTTTTATTTAACAGGGACATACAGGATATACAGGATAAACAAATTGTATCTTGTTTATCTTGTAAAAAATCCTGTCTATCCGTCTTAAATAAAATGCTATAAATCCTGTTTGTGTTTGCATTATCCCCACAGACGCGAACATCCAATCTACTTTTTGTTTGACTTTTCAGGCTTAATTGTTTTTAAATTATGAACATTGTAAATATTTATAAAAATATGAAAAACAAAATTATATCAGTAGTTATTTTAACATCGACATTAACATTGGTCTCGAGCGCTTACTCGCAGGACAATAAACCACAAAATCCTCCTGCGGGCTCGGTTAATGTGATGAATATTTCACCGGAGACTATGATAAGTAATCGGGTGAATGCCTTGAGTCGTAGTTTAAATTTGACCGACGAACAAAAACAGAAGGTCAAACCTGTCGTGGAAGACGAGTTCAAAAAGTTTCGGGAACTTCGTACACAGAAAAATCTCAGTCCACAGGAAAGGACTGCTAAAATGAGAGAGATTCGCGAGGCATCAAGTCAAAAGATGAAGACAATTCTTACCGAAGAACAGTGGAAAAAGTATTATCGTCCAATGACAAATGCGCCGGTTCTTAGACCAGCAACCCCTGCGCAGGGAGATAAGCAACCCGCTCCCGCAACACCAGCAACCAAGTAGAGCGGTTATACATTATCAACGATTTTGCGATATAAGCCAGCCTTTATTCTTGTCGTTTAAAGGCTGGTTTTATTTTTGCTTTGTTCTTTGTCAATTGACCGCCTTAAAAATTTTTGTAACTATTGACACAAGTTATGGAAATCAAAAAAGCGGTAATCACAGCAGCAGGCAAAGGGCAAAGGAGTTTGGCATTGCAAACCTTTGTTGACAGAGATGGGACACAAAAACCGGCGCTTGTTATTATTATCGAGGAGGTAGTTGAAGCAGGCGTGGATGAACTTTGCGTGATAGTGCATCCGGGCGATGTGGAGGTTTATCGTTCAGCTGCCGGAAGATATGCCAGTCGTATAAGTTTCGTTGAACAGACCTCTCCGTTAGGTTATGGACATGCGGTTTATTGTGCTCGTGAGTTTGTAAATAAAAATCCGTTTTTGCTGCTCGTCAGCGACCATCTATACATTAGTTCTATCAACAAACGTTGCGCTCATCAATTAGTCGAAATTGCATCAACCAAAGATTGCTCGGTTTCTGCGGTTCAATCTACTTATGAAAGCAAACTCCCATATTTCGGGGCAATTGGAGGCAGACGTATCCCCAATTGTATCCCCAATTGTGAAGGCTTGTATGAAGTTTCAACCGTGATTGAAAAACCGACGCCAACAGACGCAGAACAATATTTAATTATACCCGGTTTGCGTTCGGGATATTATCTCTGCTTTTTTGGGATGCACGTCTTGACGCCATCGGTAATGGATTTACTAAAAGAAGAGATTGATAGATGTGGAGAAAAAGGCGGGGTGCAACTCAGTTCAGCCCTTGCCCGTTTGCCGCTCTTTGAAAAATATCTTGCTTATGAAGTAAAGGGCAGAAGATATGACATTGGCGGAAAGTACGGGATTTTGAACGCGCAACTGGCAATTGCATTGAGCGGTAAAAACAGAGACGAGGTTTTATGCAACCTTGTTGAACTGTTAGCAACAAAGATTTCTCAATAAAGTGACTGAAATGAGAAATAAATTTATAGAAACCATCTTATCGTTAGACCCGCAAAAGAGAAATCGTTCCGTAGAAGAATTATGTCAGGATTTGACGGATAAGGAACTTCTGGAAGCATCAAAGGACCTTGATGAATTTCGGCGGAATAGCGAGAATCTTTATGAGTGTGTTCGCGCCTTATTGTATCTTTATGCGATCCACCGATTTTATCTGCCCGAAAAGGCTGGATGCGATATTGCTGGTTTAATTCCATACAACGGGTATGCGCATCTTTTAAATCGTCGCTTTGAAGAGGCAATTGATTTGTTTCGTTCGTTTATGACGAATTGCGGCTATACAGATTCTATTTCAAGCGCCCTTGCTACGTCGTATTATCGGTTGGGGTTTCAGACGCTTGCAAATCAGGTCAAAAAAAGTGTGCGAAGTATTCGTGGAAATCAATGGATGTTCAGGATGGGGCATCCTTTGAACCAGCCTTTGCGAATTCGTCGCGAGTTGCTTCAATCCGATTCGCTTACTGGTCTGTTCCCGATATTATGGGAATGCACACCGGTGCGGATGGATTTAACGCACTGCGGCTGGAGCGACATATTTTTTCTTGGAATGGATTATCCCGAAGGGGCAAAGGTGTTAAATGTATCCATTGATTTAGGCATTTATGGAAGAGACAAATCTCCTAAACCGCCAGTAGAGGCATATTTTAGGATAATTGATGAACCTGTTATTCGGCTTGTCAGCGTTGATTTAAAATGTTCGTCCACAATTTCTACGATTAGCGAGGTATTTGATTTTGCGCGAGACTATCTTGGTTTGTTAAAGGCAGCCATCATCGCCTCCGGAATTGTTCCACCGGGGATTGAGGGTTCAGGTCAAAGTCTTCAAGACTTGCTTGCGATAATGGCAGGAGAAGGTCGCGGCATTGAACTTGTGAGCAATGTGAACGACATCCCGAAAGGTTCGCGTCTTGCCGTATCAACTACCTTGCTTGCTGCTTTAATTTCAGTATGTATGCGGGCGACAAATCAGGCGCACTCTTTGACCGGTGAATTGGCTGAACCTGAACGTAAACTTGTCCTTGCCCGAGCCCTACTCGGCGAATGGTTGAGCGGTTCAGGCGGCGGTTGGCAAGATTCTGGCGGGCTGTGGCCCGGGATAAAACTTATCGAAGGCGCGCTTGCTACTGAATCAGACCCCGAATATGGCATAAGCCGGGGACGACTAATGCCTACCCACAAGATTTTTAGTTATGAGGAAATATCTAAAGAAACCCGTCAGGCTTTACAGGATTCGTTAGTGCTTGTTCACGGTGGGATGGCTCAAAATGTGGGTCCTATCCTTGAGATGGTCACAGAAAAATATCTGCTCAGGTGCAAGGCAGAATGGCAGGGGCGGCTTCAAACTATCGATATATTAAATGACATTTTAGACGGCTTACGAAAGGGCGATATAAAATCAATTGGCGCGGCAACAACTCGCAATTTCTTCGGACCGATTCAAACAATAATTCCCTGGGCAAATAATTATTACACTGAAACCTTGATAAACAAAACCAGGTCGGAATTTAATGGTGATTTCTGGGGGTTCTGGATGCTTGGTGGAATGTCAGGTGGCGGAATGGGATTTATTTTCTCTCCTGCCGCGAAAAAGCAGGCATTGACAAGGATGCAAGAAATAATGTCTTCCACGAAAAAAGAATTAGAGTATGCGCTTCCGTTTGCAATGGAACCTGTGGTTTATGAATTTGCAATCAATGAACGCGGCACTGTCGCTAAACTTTTTAGCGGCGACCAGGCGCTGATGCCCGCCGGTTATTATTCATTACTTGTGCCCGAGATTATAAGGCGTCAAAAAGAAGAAATCTCTCCGGCGCGTCGCTCTGAACTGGATGTCTTTGCTTCCGCTTGCAAAGTCCGCGAAGAGTTCAGTGGTATGGTTCAAACTTTGTTTGATATATTGTTCCCTCGCGGTAGATACGAAAGTCAGTCTGAACAATCATTGGAATCGCTTTTGAATCAATACGGCTTTGACAAAACCGAACACGAACAGATTAGGGCAGAACTAAAAGATGGCAGGATTGGGCTTGCTCAAAATCGTCTGCCAGCAAATACAGTTATTGATGATGTGTTGCCATCGGACGTCATCCGAACTGTGGAGTGGGAAAAAATAGGCGAACTGAAGATTGATAATAAATCTGTCAGATACAACGAATCATACAAATTAGGCGCAGAGGCTATTAAGAAAGGCGAGATTGCAATTGTAAGTATGGCAGCCGGGGCAGGAAGCCGATGGACGCAGGGCGCAGCCGTTGTTAAGGCGCTTCATCCATTCTGCAAGTTAGGTTCACAATACCGCACATTCATTGAAACTCACCTCGCAAAAACGCGCAAGATTGCGGAAAATACGAACAGTCAGATTCCGCACATTTTCACTACAAGTTATTTTACGCACAAGCCGATTTCTGAATTTATAAATAAGAGGCGACTCTCCGAAGATAAAGTAAAAACCATCTTATCGCCCGGCCGCGCAGTAGGATTGAGAATGATTCCGACTGCGCGAGACCTTCGCTTTTTGTGGGAACAGATGCCGCATCAAATTCTTGATGAACAACAACAAAAAGTGATAAATAGCGCCAGAAATGCATTAATTAACTGGGCGCTTTCAATGGGTGAAGCCTCCGATTATACGGACAATGTGCCAATGCAATGTATGCACCCGGTAGGGCATTGGTATGAAATTCCGAATATGTTCAGAAACGGTGTGCTCTCTTCCTTATTAAAAGATAATCCGAATTTGGAATATCTATTGCTGCATAACATTGACGCAGTTGGCACAACCATTGATCCTGCCCTGTTTGGATTGCACATAACCAGCGGTTCAACATTGAGCTTTGAGGTAATTTCACGTCGGATTGAGGACAGGGGCGGCGGGCTTGCGCGAGTTAATGGTCAATTAAGACTTGTCGAAAGTCTTGCCATTCCATCTGAAGAAGAAGAGTTTAAACTTTCCTATTATAACACTCTGACAACGTGGATTGATATTGATAAACTTTTGACCATTTTTGGTCTCACGAGGGAAGACATCTGTTCGCCTTTGGCGTCTGAAAAGGTTCAGTCTGCGATTCGCAAAGTGGCTTCGCGCGTGCCGACTTACATTACGGTTAAAGACGTTAAAAAACGATGGGGACAAGGGCAGGAAGATACCTATCCAGTAACGCAGTTTGAAAAACTCTGGGGCGATATGAGTACTTTGCCTGAAATTAAATGCCGCTATTTTGTTGTGCCGCGTCGACGCGGGCAACAATTAAAAGAACAAGCCCAGTTAGATGGTTGGTTGAGCGACGGTTCCGCCGCTTATGTTGAATCGCTTTGTAAATGGGAATAAATAAAATTCAAATAACCTCCGTAATTCGAAAATGATAAGCATTGTTGTTCACCAACTTCTGACGTGCCTCACAAATTAAGAAAAGCAAATAAATATCAACCAGCCGAAGGCTGGCATTTTTTAAACTCCGTAAGGAGTGGCAGAATTATAGCATAGACATTAACACAGAGGAAAACCCCGTTAGGGGTGTCAAGGCGATAATTGAGAAATCCAATAATGGCTCTGTCACCGCTTTCAGCGGTTTATGATGTTTTTGTATTCCGTTTGCTATAATAATGCCACCCGCTTTTGCGGGTTTGGTTTATATCATTTTTACAAACCTAAAAAAATTCATTCCTAACATCAACCAGCCAAAGGCTGGCATTTTTTAACCATCGATAGATGGTGGCAGGATTATAGCATAGACATTAACACAGAGGA
>JAKPVM010000100.1 GCA_029572555.1 Verrucomicrobiota bacterium
GGTTGCTCCACCAGTGCCGGCAGCGCCACGTCTGCCACCAGCTCCCATTCCAGCACCACCAAGTCCCATCCCAGCAGCACCACCAAATCCACCACCAGGTCCCATCCCAGCAGCACCGCCACCAAATCCGCCTCTACCACCAGCGGCACCAGCGGCACCAAATCCGCCTCTACCACCAAATCCACCACTGGTTAGCATAAAACTAATAAACGGCGAGTTTTCCAAATCCTGTTTTTGTTCTACTGTCAATGTTGGAGTAACAGCGGAAATTGCCTTTGCCCGGAGCATCGTCATCTCAACCTGCAATTTTGCAACTGCCTCCGCTTTTTGTCTAACAACCTGCTCATCATACTTTTCCGCAAGCACAGCTTTTACAAGTTCCTGTTGTGCTATGCGTAGTTTTTCTTGTAAGGCATTGATGTCAGCAGCATTTGTCTGCATTGCCTCCATCAAAAGTTGTTGTTGTTTATCATCAAGCATATTTCCGAAGAACCGCCCTCCACGATTAGGTTGACCACCCGGCTGCTGGTTAGGTGGCTGTGGTTGTCGGTTCTGCGGTGGCTGTGCTGGCGGTTGTGGTTGCTGCGTCTGATCCTGCTGCCCAGCAACAGGCAACGTTGTCGCAATTATCCCCGCTGTCATTACTGATGCCAATGCAAGGTTCACTTTATTTATCTTGTTTTTCATAACTTTCTATTGGTGTGTTATTTGTTGGAGAACTCTGATTTTCCAATGACTTAACAACATTTGTCACTGCTGCAAGTCTTTGGTCTAATCGTTTAAGCATCTTTTCCATCCGTTCAAGCCGCTGTCTCTCCTCATCAGTGATAGAACCGTTTTGCTGTTTTTTCCTTAAGTCTGTGAGTCCCTGCTCCATTTTAATCCGCCATTCCCTCATCTTAAGGAATTTTTGTTCCTGGGTAAGATTCGACCACGAATTTGTCCTTTTCTTTACATAAAACCCCTGTTTATCATTTGGAGGACAGTTCGTTTTGTCATCACCCTTCGCTGCTACAACCAAAACGGTTGAGATGACCAAGCTCGCTAACAGTCGTATGTAATTCCGCTTAAACATTGTTCCGTTTTATTTTTGTTTCAACCATAAGTTCTAATAAAGTTGACGAATTAATAGCCGTTAAGGTTACATTTGTTAATATTATAACCAACCTGAATCGCTATCAATTATTGAATTCAAAGGTTATAACCGGTTCGTTTTATTGTTGGTTATTTGAAGCGTTTTTTCAAACTCTTCCGAAAAATTCTGAATTTCTTTCATTATTTTTTCCGGCTGTTCTTCAAGTGTAGGCAATATCCTTTGAAATGTAGACGGATTTATACGGGATACCTCAGCAGCAGCTACTATTAAAGAGAGACAATTATTAACTGTATGACGCATATTAGAAAGTTTCTGGTTTAATTCCCGCACCTGTTCATTAGTTAATATAGTTACATCAGATGGCGACATATTATTAAATTGATAGAAATTTTATTAAATTGCAAGCATTTGAAATAAACTATCGCTGAGTCTATTGCATAAATCCCAAAACTAACAGGACTGTAGGATAAAAAGTAAAAATCTTGTCCTACCTCAATCAATTAGCAAACCAATAAGAATTGCATTTTTGGGAGCATATTTGTTGGAGCTGCAAAATAGTATAAACCCAACCCGCAAAAGCAGGTGGCATTATTATAACAAACGGAATACAAAAACATCATAAACCGCCCAAAGCGGTGGCAGAGCCATTATTGGGATTTCTAAATTATCGCTCTGACACCCCTAACGGGGTTTTCCTCTGTGTTAATGTCTTTGCTATAATCCTGCCACTCCTAACGGAGTTGCAGAATGCCAGCCTTCGGCTGGTTGATATATTATAGGTAACTGTCGTGGGTTTTGATGTGAGGTTGGTTTTTTTGCTATAATCCTACCACCATCTATCGATGGTTAAAAAATGCCAGCCTTCGGCTGGTTGATGTTATGGATGACACATCACGTATTAATCTTCACAATTTAGTATATTATTCCACTATCTATGCTAATGATTCAGGTATCCTATAAAATAACCCGTCCATCTTGTCTATCTTGTTAAAAAAATAAATGCCCAATTAATCCCCTGTTTATTGCAGAAATTGTCTACCAATAGTATCTGTTGCCTCATTTTTAAAATACGATAATCTTGACATTGTTCAACGATTGTTAAGTATGAAGTTCTTATATTTATGTTTTCAGACCAGCATAAAGCAAGATTTTTTCGTCAGAGCGGCTGGATGGTGTTAAGCACTTTTCTGGGTGGGGTCTGTATGTTTGCGGTTCATTTCTTTGCGCCCTATCTCGGCGATACTGAATATGGTTTGTTAGGGACGCTGTTGGCAATGATGAATGTAATGATGATTCCATCTCTTGGATTGCAAACCACTTTAGCCCAGGAAGGCGCCGCTGTTGTCACAGATGAAGACCGCGCCAGTTTTGCTGGCACAGTAAGAGGGGTATTGTTCTGGATATTTGTTTTGTGGTTTTGTATGGCTGTTATAATTGCAATATTTCAGAACCAATTTCTTTCCATATTAACAATCACAAATCCATTGGCTTTATGGCTCGTTGTTGTAATAGGGCTTGGTCTATTATGGCAACCAATCCTTCAGGGCGTCCTACAGGGAAAACAAAATTTTTTATGGTTAGGCTGGGTTATAATAGCCAACGGCGTAGGAAGATTTGTATCGGTTGCAATAATTATCATTGTGTTCAATGGAAAGGCTACCGGGACAATT
>JAKPVM010000113.1 GCA_029572555.1 Verrucomicrobiota bacterium
AAAGTGTCTCACCCTTGAAATCTCACGCGCATTACTTGATAAATCCGATGCCAACTGGTCATCAAGAAAAACTCGCCTAATCTGTTCAGCCAGCGCCGCTTCATTCACTGGCGGAAAAAGAAGTGCGGTTTCATTTTCACGAACCATGCTAGGTATCCCGCCAGTAAAAGAAGCCACGGATGGTGTCCCGATTAACATTGCCTCTGCTAAGGAGTTTGGGCTATTTTCAATGAAAGACGGCAATACAAAAACATGTGCCATTGAAAACTCTCTTGCCATGCGCGCTGCATCAAGGTTCGGTAGAGGAAAAATACACTTCTCTAGGCCTTCAGCACGGATGAGATCATTTAGATATCTTGCGTATCCTCCAACACGACAATTTTTCCAGAATCGTCTTGCACCCGTCAGCGTTGGATAAAGATTGGCAAGTGGTGTGCGTATTATAATATCAGGAAACTCATTACGCAAAATTGCAACAGCCTTAACAAGAACGTGAAATCCTTTGAGAGGGTATGAAGCGCTTGATGCAAAAATTGAATGGCGATTTATTTTACCGATATCCCAGTGACCATCATGAAAAGGCTTCCGGATCATTTCATCACAGTGATAATATCTTGCTTGTGGATTCAATTTTCGCACATGTGCGCGATCCCATTGTGTTCGCCCTATGAATGCCTGGTTCTCAGCAAATATTTTCCGTTCGCATGCTATACGTCGTCGCCACGATATTTGCTGTTCCAATAGTCCATCCATGCGCACCCAATCCCGCAACGTACGCTTAAGAAGGAGGGCACTCATCGGTAGTCCTTCAAGATAATGTTGCGCACAAATTTCAATAATACCCTGAATTGATATTACAGTTGGTACACATAGGTGTTTGTTGCCGCTAAGAAGGCCGTGAAAGTATTCAGTGCCGTGAATATGCATAATATCTGGCTGAAAATCAGCAACAACGCGTTGATAGTCGGCAATAAGATTTGCGGGTATATTATGAGCATCTATTTTTTTCTTCGGTTGTGGTACGGTATAGTAACATACGCCATTAATATTAATTTTTCCCCATGCTGCGGGATAAACATTAGTTGCTATGGCCAAGTGCACACGACCATCAGCAGTAAGCGCCTGTGCTAATGTGGAAATCCAACCCGCCCGTGGTGAGGGTGGCATACCCAGCGCTATCGCGTGATCAGGAGTAAGATTGTTTGTTAACCATAGAACTTTTATCGGTCTATCAATCATGAGATCTTGATCTTAATGCATTCTCCAAAAAATTTTTCGATATCTTAATGTGTTCTGCAATTTTGTTGCGAACATTTATGAAATCCAAAGAAGTCGCATTTGGATTAAAGTCGGATTCTTTTTGAATCAAACGATTATCTAGGCCACAAATCGCCAGTAGATCACGCATGCGCGTATTGATATCGTGTCCGATTCTGTCAAAAACATAAAAGTCCTTTTCAAATATTATCGAAAAAGCAGTTGCATGAAAGGAGTTTGATATAATTATATCTGCATTTTTAATTAAAGATAAAAAAGTATTCGGGCCGCATTCGAAATAATCCTTGTCAGCATATAAAGTCCTGCCATAATTATTAACAGCATAAATTTTCAATTTATTTTTTTTTGCTATTTTTTCAACAATGTTTTTAATTGTAGGATTCGTCTCAAAATCATAAACGAGAATATATTTATCTTTAAATTTATTTCTTGCCATATTGTCCCAATG
This sequence comes from Verrucomicrobiota bacterium, assembly GCA_029572555.1. GTDB lineage: Bacteria > Verrucomicrobiota > Verrucomicrobiia > Limisphaerales > JAKPVM01 > JAKPVM01. The sequence goes on from JAKPVM010000113.1 coordinate 1,727, forward strand.
CGCTTTGCTTAAAAGGAAAACAGGGTCTAATACATGATACCCCTTGTCTATACCGAGTGATTTAAGGATGCTTATTCCCGATGTTTCTCTAACAGATATGAAATCAAAGTTTTCCACCATAGATTTAACAAAAGTTTTATATTCTGGTACGATTTGCTGTGAGGCAAAGCTCGCCGCATAGGAAATCTTTCTGCTTCCTGCAGGTGCAAAATCCAAATAGAAGGCAGGATCTCTCCCGTTTTCATAAATAGTGTTCCATATCTGATCACTTCCTGCGATATATGCGTCAGCTTTCGGGGGCAAATATTTCAGTTCTTCGCAATTTCTGTAGCGTTGTTTTGTTATACGCATATATTTATTCTTAAAGAAAATAAAAGGAATCTTCGCCTTGCTCGCAATTAAACGAC
>JAKPVM010000123.1 GCA_029572555.1 Verrucomicrobiota bacterium
TTCACAAATTCAATAGATTTTACACAAAATAAAATTGGCTCCAGAGACAGGGCTCGAACCTGTAACCCGCCGGTTAATCCCGACAGGTCGGGACTCTACCTTTTTAGAAGGTTCTCACAAATCCAGCGCGCTGACTTCATAGATTTGATTTGCTTTTCTCTGCGCATAGCAGATGAACGATTTTCGTGTTCCTCACTCCATACTAATGTCCATGGACCATTTTTGCGTGTGAATTTACCAAGAATTTTATCAGAACGGTTATGTGATAAAATCCTAAAAGCAAGATTATTAGTATGACCAATATAAAACTTGCCTTCATTATTTTGAAGAATATAAACCCAGAACATAGTTAAAATTGGCTCCAGAGACAGGGCTCGAACCTGTAACCCGCCGGTTAATCCCGACAGGTCGGGACTTTACCATTTTTGTTAAATCTTTTCACAAATTCAATAGATTTTACACAAAATAAAATTGGCTCCAGAGACAGGGCTCGAACCTGTAACCCGCCGGTTAACAGCCGGCTGCTCTACCATTGAGCTACTCTGGAACCAGAACAAAAGAACTACCAATTCTTTATTTTTTGTCAATACACAATTTAATCAATTTTTTATCTTTGTAAACAGTGAATAAATTAATTCAACTATTCTTTCACCGTCTTGCCTTTGCGCTTTTCCGTCTTAGGCGGTTGTTGTTCAGGTTGTGCTCCTTGTTTTTTTTGTTCACCAGTAGCAGCGGCAGCGGTCGCTAACTCGGGCAGTGGTGTCTGACTTTCAACCTTGACCTTAAGAGTTATCTTGACGTCGTGATGGAGATTCACTTCGACCTCATAATCACCTAATGCGCGGATTGGTTTTTCAAGGACAATCTTTCTTTTATCCAGGCTTATGTCGAATTGTGTACGCAAGTTATCAGCAATCGTTCCTGCGGTAACAGTTCCAAACATTTTGCCTTCTTCGCCGGTTTTGACTTTGATGTTGCAGATGACCTGCGAAAGAACCTTTGCGAGTTCCTTCATTGTGTTCAGTTCTTGCGCCTCTCGTTCCGCTCTTCGTTTTTTAAGGGCTTCAATGCGCTTTTTGTTTGCCATTGTGAGAGGGATAGCAAGTCTGCGCGGAAAAAGGTAATTTCTTGCATACCCGGCGGCAACTGTAACCTGGTCAGACTCCGCGCCGAGTCCAACAATATTGCTTGTTAGTATAACTTCTGTTTTTGCCATAGTACTTTACTTTTTAAAATGGAACGTCATCGTCTTCCTGTGAAACATCACCGGAATTATTTTGTGCTGGTGGTGGAATATGGTTAGTAGTAGGAGAAACGGGAGCGGATTCTTCCTCAACTGGTTCTGCCACAGCATCTTTATTTACCGGTCCGACGAAGCTAAACCGTTCAAGGTCAACACGCAAGGTTGAGCGTTTTTGGTTTGTCTGTTTATCTTCCCAGGAGTGCTGGCGAAGTCTGCCTTCAACAAGGATGGGATTGCCTTTTTTAAGGTATTTTCCCAGCATTTCTGCCTGTGTGCCAAAGGCATCCACGTCAACAAAAGTTGCTTCATCCCGTAATTCTCCTGTTTCTGTTCGCCAACGTCTATTAACTGCCACGGTAATACGCGTTACCGCAGTGCCCTTTGGTGTGTAGCGAACTTCGGGGTCACGCGTTATGTTTCCTAATAAAATAACTTTATTAAAACTTGCCATGGCATTCTAATAGTTAATTTTTAAGCAGCTGTTTCAACTGGTTTTGTTTCAGGTGAGGCATTTTCAGGTGCAGCAACGAACATTACCCGCAACACCTCTTCTTTTAGCGCAAAACGGCTTTTAATCTGTGCAATGACGGCTGGCGAACATTGGAACAGAATGTTCACATAATATCCGCTTGTTATCTTTTTGTTTCGGACGCGAGCAAAGGGATGTCGTTCAAGCCTCTGGACGGTTTCAATTTTGCCGCCAAGAGCAACAATCTCCTTAGAGACGGCTTCAATAGCGTCATTTATCTCTTCTTCTTTATTAGAGACATTTAATATAAATAGACCTTCGTATTTTTTCACAGTTCAACTTTCTACTGCGGGCATTCAACCTGCCCATTATATTGATTCATTGCCTTTTCAATTCCTTCAAACAACCAACTATTAATCTGTTTGACGGCTCTTTCAAGAACTAAATCTAAAATTTTTAATTCTTGAAGGGAAAACTCACCCAGAACATAATCTGTAATCTCACATTGTGAATCGGATTGTCTACCGATCCCGATTCTGAGGCGGGCATAATTTTGCGTTCCAAGGGCTTGTTCAATTGATTCAAGCCCGTGATGACCGCCACTTCCGCCGTCGGGTCTTAATCTTATGATCCCGAGCGGCAAGTCAGCATCATCGCTTACTACCAGTAAATTTTCAAGTTTTATATGGTAGTAATTAACAATGGAAGCCACAGATTTGCCGCTCAGGTTCATATAGGTCTGCGGATGACATAGCAAGACCTTTCGCTCCTGAAGGCGAACATCGGCAACATTTGCGCAAAATGTTCTTTCAAAGACCCACTGCGCTGACCACGACTTTCCTAAACGTTCCAGCGCTATAAACCCGGCATTATGTCTTGTTCGGGCATATTGTTCCCCCGGGTTTCCCAGTCCCACAATAAGATATAATGATGTTTCCATCAGACCGAGGGAAGTATTGTTTAAACTATTTTGTTGTTAATTTAAATAAACAAAGTCCCAATTGCATTTTTGCCTTATTCTTCCTGCAAATCGGGAAAATGTAAGATTTGCGATTAATAAAATTATTTCTTTTTCTCGGTTTTCTCGGCTTTTCCACCTTTCTCGGTGGCACCTGGTTTTTCTGCCTTTTCTGGTTTTGGCGCAGTCTTCTCTATCTTTTCTTCCTTTTCCTCTCCGGCGCCTTCTTCTTCTTTCTTTTCTTTTATCATCTCTACCTGGTCTGCGGCGGGGGCTTCTGCTGAGGCTTCAAGAGCGGCTTTTTCTTGTTCTTCTGTCATAGGAGCAGCGACTGCGACAACAGTGATTGATTTCTCGCCAACAATCTCAACGCCCGGCGGTGGCTGAATTTCGCCAAGATGTATTGCCTTGCCAATATCCAGATTTGAAACATCTATAGTGATGTATTCAGGTATATCCTTTGGCAAACAACGAACCCTGATCTTGTGCAAGACGTGTTCAAGGATGCCGCCGCCTGTTTTAACACCGATTGCCTCGCCAACTGTTTCGACTGGAACAGTGATGGTCACTTTCTCTGCTTCCGAGACCTCGTGAAAATCAACGTGTAATATCTTTCCGGAAAGCGGGTGATGTTGGACTTCTTTGAGAAGCGCAAGCCTTTTTGAGTTCGCATCACCTTCAATCTGCAAGTCAACAAGCAAGTTTTCAGAATGCGAATGATGAACAAGTCCGTCAATTGCCTTGCTGTCGACTTCGAGATTTTGCGGCTTAATATGCCGACCATAAATCACAGCAGGCACTCGCCCTAATTCATATACTTTCTTTACACTATTGCGCTTTACCAGCGTCCTCGGGTATGCTTTTAATGTTACCGATTTCATTTTATTAATTCATATAATAGCAATTATGTAATTTTTCAACCTATTCTTACGCCATCGTACTCAAACAGTATTGAAACCGAGAGATTGCTCTCAATTCTTTTTATTGCTTCTGCAAGCAATCCTGCAACCGAAAGTGTAATTATGTTCATACCTTCAATCACAGGGCGATATACAGTATCAGTTGTAATTATTTCGTCAATACAAGAATTTCTCAATCTTGCAACTCCTAAGTCACTCAAAACCGCGTGCGCCACGCAAGCATAAATATTTTTAGCGCCTTGCTTTTTCAAAAAATCAGCCGCGCTAACTAATGTTCCAGCGGTTTCTGTTAAATCGTCAACAAGTAAAACATTCTTATCAGCAACCGTGCCTACAAGCGAAAGCGGAGAAACCTCCGTCGGTGAAATCCGTTTTTTTACAACAATAGCAAGGTCTGCCTTCAGTACCTGTGAATATGCGTTAGCCATCTTAACGCCGCCAACATCAGGACTAACCACAACAAGGTCAGGGATACGTTTTTTCTTTAAATAATCATATATAACAGGTGCAGCATATAGATGATCAACCGGAATATCAAAAAATCCCATTATCTGTTGAGCGTGCAAATCCATAGTCAATATCCGATTTGCCCCTGCCGCAACAAGCAAATTTGCCACAAGCTTTGCCGTTATTGGGACTCGTGGTTGGTCTTTTCTGTCCTGTCTGGCATAACCGTAAAAAGGAATAACAGCGGTTATCCGAGCAGCGCTTGCCCTACGCAAAGCGTCAATCATTATAAACAATTCCATCAAATTGTGGTTCGCCGGCAAACTTGTGGACTGAATAATAAAGACATCTTCCCCGCGAACATTCTCTTCAATCTTAATACGGGACTCACCATCCGGGAAGGTGTCCACCGTACATTTGCCAAGTAAAACACCAATTCTCTGACAAATCGCCTCAGCGAGAGGACGATTCGAATTTCCGCTGAAAATTTTCACAATTGATTACCTATCATGATTTTAAACTAAAATCCCTATTATAAGTTTATAATATCAATGTTAGGGAAATTAAAATACCACAACTTTTATTTATTTCAAGTAAAATTTATTTATTGTTCCTTTACAAATCATAAATAAATTAATGGTTAAAATATTTTTAATGTTTGATTTCTTAAAACTAATCTATTAGAAATGACAGATAAATTAAAGACTATTAGAATTTTTTGTGTTAAAATTTAGGTGTAACCGATGATTTTGCCGAGTTTATCCGGATTAGTTGCGGGGACAATTCATGTTGTATCTGGGCCTGACCATCTTGCTGCTATTGCGCCGCTTGCCGCAGAAGGCAAAACAGGTTCGTGGAGGATTGGCTTCCGTTGGGGATTAGGGCATTCAGGCGGTGTGTTGTTGGTTGGTTTGATATCCATATTGTTAAGAGAAGTATTGCCTATGGATTTAATCTCCGGATGGGCTGAACGGCTTGTTGGGATAGTCTTAATTGGCATCGGGTTATGGGGATTAAAAAAGACGTTTTCTACTCACATTCATACTCATCAACACGAACATAATGGGGCAACACACACCCACATACACCTTCACCCACAGAAAAAAGAACACAATAAGCATTCACATATACATACAGCGTTTGCAATAGGGACGTTGCATGGATTAGCTGGTAGTTCTCATTTTTTAGGTGTTTTGCCTGCGCTTGCGTTTCCGACACGCACAGAGGCCGTGGCTTATCTTTTGTTCTATGGTATAGGAACAATTATATCAATGTCCGTATTTTCAACGATTATTGGGGAGATTTCTCGACGTTTTGCTGGCGGGACATTGAAAGCCTATAAAATTACAATGGGCAGTTTATCTTGTATAGCAATAGGCGTAGGCGTTATTTGGTTATTTCAGTAAAAAACTCTATTGTATTCATAGTGACATTGTTTATATTGATTTTTAAGTGACTATTATTTTATATTAAATTGAGTGAAAATGGTAGCGGTGTTAACAGATGAAGAAGAGACACAACTTCGAACAACTATTGAAATGTTTGAAGTCATTGTACAATCACAACCTAATGATTTTCAATCCTGGGAGATTTTAAAGGAAGCATATTCAAAACTTGGCAAGGAAAAAGAGGCCATTAATGCCTCAAAACGGATTGCAGAAGCTTACATACAATTAGGGCAACTTTCATCCGCAATACTTGAATATGAGACAATATTACAGCGGTATCCTGACGACCCAGACGTTATAAAGGCGCTTTCTGATATAGAACGGCAAGCTTCATCAACACTTGATCATCTTCCGCAAGCACCGGTTGGTATGATTGAAGAAAAGCCATCAAAAGTAACCACCTCAGGCAAGAAAGAGGAGGTAGATGATGGTAAAGAACTGATGTATAAGCTGTTTGTGGACTCTAAAATAATTTCACCCGGCGATTTTCAATTATGTTGGCAGGAAGTAGATTTACACAGCAATCCTTCAAAAGTGAATGAACCGTTTATACAAATTTTGGCTGATAGAAACATTGCGCCGATTGAAAAATCGCTTGCAGTATTATGTGAAAAAACCCGGTACGGTTTTATACCGTTTGACCGATATGATGTGGATATTGAACTTGCCCGTTCATTTCCAAAAGAGACTTGTTTGCGGTGGTGTGTTCTGCCTTTTGATAAAATGAGTAAAGCAGTGATGGTCGGCACTGCAAATCCCTTTAATATGCAAAGTTATAAGGAATTATCCAACGCAACATCTTGTCGGATTATGTGGTATATCTGTCATCCGGAACATCTAATAAGAGTAATAAAAAAGGTTTTTAAGGTTTAACGAGTATGGCTCAAGTAAAATCATTCGGTGAACGAATTGCCGATGCGATGATTGAAGATGGTCTGCTAACCGCAGCGCAAGTGGAAGAGTTGCTTGTGCTTCAAAAGAAAGAAAACAAACGTTTTTTAAATTTAATCATTGAAAAAGCCCTTGTTACTGATGTTGACCTTTCTGTTTCTATGGGGAAGGCGCTTAACACGCCACCTGTTAATTTAACAAAAATTGGCGTTCCGCAAGAGATTGCCAATCTAATTCCGAGAGAAATGGCAATGAACCACAAGGTGTTGCCTGTTTCACGTGTTGGGAACAAACTTTACGTGGCAATGGCAGACCCGTTAAATGTCATTGCAATTGATGATATTAAGCGAGTTACAAAGCTAGATATCCAGCCGATGATTGCCCCGGAAAAAGCAATTGTTGATAAAATAAATAATTTGGAATCTGGCCCGGTAACATCAATGTCTCAGATTATTGATGAGGCTGATAAAGCGGCTCGCGAACTTAAAGAAGAGGAAGAAATTGAAATTACAAAGGAGACAAAAGAAGAGGTTAACCTTGACCAGTTGATTGCATCAGGCGAAGAGGCGCCTGTAATTAAGCTTGCAAACATAATCCTCGTTCAAGCAATTAAAGATAGGGCAAGCGATATTCATCTTGAGCCATTTGAAAAGGCAATGCGTTTGCGATACCGAATTGACGGCGCCCTTATTGATATGCCGCCCCCACCAAAGAGTATGCAAGTGGCTTTGACCTCAAGGATTAAAATTATGGCTAACCTTGACATCGCTGAACGCCGTCTACCACAAGACGGTAGGATGCGGGTCAAAGTCGGTGGCAAAGATATTGATTTACGCGTTTCAATTTTGCCCACTGTTCATGGTGAAAAATGCGTAATGCGAATTCTTGATAAGTCAAATCTTTCGGCAAGTATAGACCTGTTAGGGATGGATCCAGACAGTTTTAGCCGGTTCAAATCCGCAATTGACGCACCGCATGGATTAATCCTTGTTACCGGGCCGACCGGTTCCGGTAAAACCACTACGCTTTATTCAGCGCTCAATGAGTTAAACAATCCCGAATATAACATCGTTACAGTTGAAGACCCGGTTGAATTCCAAATCCCGGGCATAAATCAAGTAGCAGTTAAAAAAGAAATCGGATTAACATTTGCATCAGCATTACGTTCAATCTTACGTCAAGATCCGGACATCATAATGATTGGCGAGATTCGAGATGAGGAGACTGCTGAAATCGCAGTTGAATCTGCGCTTACAGGACATCAAGTCTTGAGCACAATGCACTGCAATGACGCGCCCGGTGCAATTACCCGACTTGATGATATGGGAATTGCGCCATTCCTTATCTCGTCTTCGGTGATTCTTTCCTGCGCTCAAAGATTGATGCGTAGGATTTGTAAAAACTGTAAAGAACCTGTTGTTTATCCTCCAAAAATGTATGAAGATTTAAACATTGACCCCAAAATGTTTGAAGGCGTCCAACTGTTCAGAGGCAGGGGGTGTGAACGATGCAAAAACACGGGTTATTCCGGACGAGTCGCAATAATAGAAATAATGCCTATCACCGATGAAATCAGGAAGTTGGTGATTAAACGGTCTGGTTCAATGGATATTGGAAAGGTTGCAATTGAACAAGGTATGCGCACTTTAAGAATGGTTGCCCTCGATAAAGCTCGGCAAGGAATTTCAACTCTGGAACAGGTTCTAATTGTTACGCCAAGCCATTAAAATATTGCAGCTTTTTCCTGAGTTTTGACAATTAGTGCAGTAAAAGAAATAGGTCATACGTAAATTTATTGTTATAGGTTAAGTTGGCATTACATAATGATGGAAATTGAACGCAGATTTACACAGATGAAACAGATTTACACAGATGATAAAGAAAAGAAATTTAACAAGGATATACAGAATATACAGGATAAAAATACAGGATTTTATACACTGTTTCTTTCCTATATCCTGTCCATCCTGTCTATCCCTGTTAAAATAAAAGAATCCCTGTAAATCCCGTTTGTAAGGTGCTGGGAGCATCCTTGCTCCCAATGATTTTAAGACTCTCGGCAAGAATGCCCACACAACATTAGAAACCACAAGCAAGAATACCCGTGATACATCTGCGTTCTTATCTGTCTGCGAATATCTGCGAGAATATTTAGTTTTAACCTTTAGTGCGGTAAAATCAATTTTCTTAAAAAAAAATCCCTGTTTTTCAGTGTGTTATGAATTTGCTTTTCTTAATTTATGAGGCGCGTCAAAAGTTGGGAAATCCATATTTATCCTGTTTGTGTTTTTTTCACAGGCAGGAATGCCTGCGCCACAACTATTATTGGACTTTAATTAACCTTATTTCTCGCAAATTAATTGCCTTCCAGTTGTTCTTGTCTGTTGGAACGGCTTTTATGGAATATTCTCCGGCTTGATTGACCTCAATTCTTCCAAGGGATATTTCCTGAAATTTAGACCAATCGCCAGTAATAGGGACGTCAGCGGCAATACGACGGTTCAACAATTCAATTGTAAAACCTGCGTTGTTGTGAATGGTAGCGACCGTAGCCCTAATTTCATACAACCCGGCTTGTTTAAAACTTACTCGCCAATCTGCCCAATCATTAGGATTATCCCAGAACCCAATGTTTGGTTTTCCGCCGTGTTCTTCAACTTTTATTCCATTGCCGTGGAGATGTGCCATATCCGGGCTCAAAATATAGTTTCCATTTTTGTCAGCCGCAACAATCGGCTGTGGCACTTCGAATGGGACGGGCTTTAAATTTTTGCCTTTTATTTTAAATGCAATGGCGTAGTCGCAAGGATTTTTTTCTGGCAGTTTAATTACAAGGTCAGTTGTTGTCTGAAAGAAAGAAATCTTTCCATCATAACCAAGAAGGTTTATTTTATCTATCTTGTTCTGTTTGGCATCGTCTGTCTTTGCCAGCGAACGGATGATGATTTCTCGTTTCTCCGGTATACCCATAGCAAAGGCGTATAAGGTGCTCTTTTTTGTTGTAAATCTTATATCTGATGCAGTGTATTTAAAATCTTCTTTAAAACTACCGCCTCCTGTGCGAGTAGAACCCTCGCCGTAGACCAACCACGGTCGTGTATCATAGATTGCCTCGCCGTTGATTGAAATCCATTTTGCCATCTGTTGCAGCATTTGTTCTACTTCGGGGTCAATCGATCCGTCAGGACGTTGGACAACATTGAGCAAGAGGTTTCCATTTTTACTCACTATGTCAATCAGCATATAAATTGTCCACTCAACAGGTCTGAACTTCCAATTCTTATTATAATACCAATCGCCGATAGAAGTGTCTGTCTGCCAGTAGTATGGATTTATTTTGCCCATTACACCCCGTTCAAGGTCTTGCACCCACCTGCCTTCTGATGACTGTTTGCAAGTATAAACTACCTGCGGTCTACCGTGATTTCTCTGATAGTCCGAATTATAAAAATGGGTAATCAACGATAGACCGACTTCATTGTTAAACGGAACGCCGCCATCGGTATAAAGGAGGTCTGGTTTATATTTATCCAAAAGGTCTTTAATCCTTGTAAACCACTCTTTTTGCCACTGCGGATTTTTGCTATACCAACCTGTATCATCGGGGGCTGCTGACGGGTGATATAAATCTTGATATTGCGGGTTTGCGCCATCGTAAGGGACGCCAGCCTTTTGTCCCGTCTTATCAGAGCCGTGACTAGTTTGGAACCATGTAAAACTTGCACCAAGATGTTCAGATACACCAAATTTTAAACCGTATTTCTTTGCAGCCTTTTGCCATTCGCCGACCACATCCCGTTTAGGTCCCATATTGACGGCATTCCAGCGGTGATAGGTAGAATTCCAGAGGTCAAAATTATCGTGATGAACACCCATAGAAACAAAGTACTTCGCCCCAGCCTTTTTATATAATGCCATCAAACGGTCAGGATCCCATTTTTCAGCCTTCCAGAGCGGGATGATGTCTTTGTATCCCTGGACAGAAGGATGTCCATAAGTAGCCAAATGGTGTTCATATTGGCGATGCCCTTGAATATACATATTGCGGGCATACCAATCGCCTTCCATCGGAACTGACTGCGGTCCCCAGTGCGCCCAGATGCCGAACTTTGCATTTTTGAACCATTCAGGACAATTGTAGTTAGTCAAGGATTCTAAAGTCGGTTTGAATCGTCCGGGAGCTATTGAAATGACAGCCGTAGTTGTTTGTTGCGCATTAAGCGAAACATCCATTGAAGCTGCAGCAGCTATAATAAAGGATAAAATTCTTATATTCATAAAAACTTTTTTAAATTTTAATAATTAAAAGTCAATAATTTAACTCGACTTTCGACACTTATCATAAATTAAGAAAATCGGATTCATAATTTGAGACCTCTAAAAAACAGCGCATTTCCAGGAATACCCACTCAAATTTCCTAGAAAATTGCGGGTTTGCAGTTGCCGTGAAGGGATTTTACAGAGGTCTCAATTTATTAAATTACAATGGATTACATTTAAAGTAAATCAATTTTACCGCACTAATCGTCAGAACTCGGGAATGGTCGGATTAGTTACTGATGATATTTTAGGTAAGGATTGCGAGTTGGCATAAAAAATGTTATATATTTGGTGTGTAGCCCACAATAAAAATATTGATAAAAACCGTGAGGTGTTTATGAAAATAAATGAAAAAAATAATTTGGCATTTACGATAACAGAATTACTCGTGGTAATAGCAATTGTTTTATTCCTTGCATTGCTATTCGGCATCGGTTCGGGATGGAGCAGGATAAAAGCGCAACGAATAAATTGTGTTAATAATCTGAAGCAATTAACTCTTCAATGTAAGTTGTTTGTTATTGATAATAATGGGCGGTTTCCCTGGCAGATACCTGTTAATGAAAGCGGGTCATTTGACCCAGCAAATCAAAAGACATTCAGGCATTTTCTTACCTTAACAAAGGGAATCGGCAATCCCAAAATCTGTTTTTGTCCAGCCGATAAAAACAAATCTTTTGCAAAAAGCTGGGCAGAATTTAACAACAACAATTGCAGTTATTTTGTTGGTTATGATGTTGATAATAGTGGTGGATTCCTTTTTGGGGACCGAAACCTTAAAGGCATTGCAAATAACGAAAGTTGCAATGTTTGGAAAGGCGCTCAAGGAGGATGTATAACTACCAGTAGTGAATGGGACGAGGCTATACATAATAAATGTGGGAATGTTTCATTTGGTGATGGTAGTGTCCATCAAGTCGATACAGCAGGGCTTAAAAAACTTGCCGAAACAGTCAATCGTGATAATGGAAGAAACCATTCAAGATTTCCAATCGATTAAGAAATTAACATTGGAATAGAAGAGTAAGATTGTTTTATAAAACTATATAACGTCAGTATCATTGATGACAATTTTAATAACTTTATTTCACAGCTATCCCATAACAAAAATAAAAAGTGCTGGCTTTATTTTTTATTTGAATCATTAACACAGATATCGGATTAATACACAATAACCAAAATTTATACCCCAGATTTTGACAATTAATATTGCGAAAAACATTTTGTCCGTAAAATATCAATCAGCCGAAGGCTGACATTATGAAACTCCGCCAAGAGTGGCAGGATTATAGCATTGAAATTAACATAAGATAAAACCACGCCAGTGGTGATAGTGCGATAATTGAGAACCATAATAATGGCTCTGTCACCGCTTTGGGCGGTTTATGATGTTTTTGTATTGCTATTGCTATAATCCTGTCACCTGCTTTCGCAGGTTGGGTTTATACTATTTTGCAACTTCAACAAATATGCGCCAAAAAATTCAATTCTTATTGGTTTGCTAATTGATTGGGGTAGGACACGATTTTTTATCCTTTCTATCCTTGTTAAT
>JAKPVM010000133.1 GCA_029572555.1 Verrucomicrobiota bacterium
AGAGCCCTATCAAATTTTTCTCAGTCAAGATGACAACTTGTTTTACACCAGAAATTGTGGCAGAAACCGGGGAAGAATATGCCGGACCGTCTCCATCCCACCGCCATTTTGGTTCTCCTGTATTGAGGTTATAAGCGATGACAGATCCTTTGTCTTTGCCTCCGACGTGGACGATACAGAGGTCATCTTCAATTAAAGGTGATAATGCCACAAAAAATTGTGGAACGACTTTAGGAAATTCTTCCTTTTTCCATAGTTCCTTACCAGAATTTGCGTCATAACAGGTTAAAACACCGCCTACACCTAACGTGACAACCTTTCCAGATACCACTGCTGGTGAACTTCTCGGACCGGGGTGTGATGCAGCAGGTCCTGTAACTGCTTGCGCCGGATATTTGGAATTCCAGATAATTTTTCCATCACTTATGCAAGTTATGACTTCATCGTTTTGCTGGCGCGTAAATGCGTAAATCTTATCTCCGACAACAGCCGTTGTTGCGTCGCCCAATCCAACAGTTATTTTCCATTTTTGGGTTAACAACTCCCATTTATCTGGTAGTTTAAAGCCGCTTACAACGCCATTTCTGTTGGGTCCTCTCCATTGATTCCAATCCTGAGCAAAAGCGCCTAAAACCAATGGTATGAGTAAGGAACCACAAATTACTGTTTTGAAATGCGAAATATTTTTCATAATTCTCCTGATTAATAAAATAGTATTATCTACTTTAAATTATTTGTAAACAAAATAATTCAATTGCAAAATCAATCACAATACATAAGCATTGATAGTTAATGATAAAAATATTTTCCATTACGACTTTGCTGAACCGACAGCCTTTCTGGAGCGTCTATCTGGTTTGGTCATTTGCTTTTGTTACCATTGCAGCAGAACCGAAGCTACCAAACGGCTACGGCATTTCAGCAAAATATCCCGGTGATTTTAATATTCAAACCGATCCGGCGGTGTTGTTAAGCGAGGATTTTGAAAATAATGCAGAGTTTAAAAAGCACTGGGACGAAATAAGCGACAAAGATGGCAAAGTTGTTTCTTTAATAACTGATAGTCCAGAAGGTAGCAATGGCAAACAAGCCCTTCAAATGACAGCCACACTGAACGAAAATACAGGTGGACATCTTTATAAAAAATTGCCAAGGGAGGTGGAAAAGGCATTTGCAAGATTTTATGTAAAATTTCCGACGCCAGCCGCATACATACATCATTTTGTCCATTTTGGCGGTTATAACCCTCCAACTAAATGGCCTCAAGGCGGGGCAGGGGAAAGACCTCGCGGCGATGAACGGATTACAGTGGGCATAGAGCCTTATGGAAACTATGGTAAATACCCTCCGCCCGGCGCCTGGAATTTTTATTGTTATTGGTGCGAAATGAAGGTCTCGGGAGATGGAAAGTACTGGGGAAACAGTATTGAACCTGAAACGTCGTTGTTAATCCAAGCCGACCGCTGGCAGTGTGTAGAAATAATGTTAAAACTAAACTCAAAACCCGAGGAAGCCGATGGTGAACTTGCATTATGGCTTGATAGCGAATTAAAACTTTATGTTAAAAAGGGGACGCCACGATCTAATTGGACAGGTATGGGATTCAAGGTTGTAAAGGGAAACGGGAAACCGTTTGAAGGCTTTCGATGGAGAAATAATACCGATTTAAAAATCAACTTCTTCTGGTTATTACATTACGTTACTGAAAATTCATATCGGCAAAACAATGTTACAAACCCACCCTTAAAAAACACCGTGATTTTTGATAATATAGTAGTTGCTACTGACTACATTGGTCTAATTAAACCGGTAAAGTGATAATGTTTAAATGCTATTAATTTTTTTGACTTCTCCCTTTTTTGTTTCCAATAGCATTGTTTTACCCTGATACCGAATCACGCAAGGGTTTCCCAGTGAAGATTTAATTGTTAGTTCATCAAGGAGATTGTTTTTCCACGAAATATCCACTTCAAAACCACCGCGAGCACGAATACCTTTGATTTTTCCGTTATTCCATACCGATGGCAAAGATGGGAGGATATCAAGGACTCTAACGTCCTTCAGGTTTTCAATATCGATGGTGTCGTTGCTTTGTAAAAGCATTTCGCACATACCTGATGTGCCGCCAAAATTACCATCTATCTGGAATGGTGGATGCGCATCAAACATATTTGGATAAGTTCGTGATGGGTCGAGCAACATACAAATTAGTTTGAAAGCCCTATCTCCATCGCGAAGACGCGCCCAGCAATTAATTTTCCATGCGAGACTCCAACCTGTTGCCATATCTCCCCTTATTTCAAGTGTTTTTTTAGCAGCCTGCGCGAGTTCAGGCGTCTTAATTGGTGTTATCTGAGAACTCGGGAAAAGCGCATAAAGGTGCGAGATGTGGCGGTGATGAATTTCAGGGGCTTGCATATCCCAGTCTTCAAGCCATTCCTGTAATTGACCTGCTTTTCCAATTTGATGAGGCGCAAGTCGTTCTCTTGTCTGTGCTAATTGCGTTCTTAATTCTTTATCAACGGTTAAAATTTCGGAGGCTTTTATGCATTGTCCAAATAAATCACGCAAAATCTGCATATCCATTGATGGACCTGCGCA
Source organism: Verrucomicrobiota bacterium (assembly GCA_029572555.1). Taxonomy (GTDB): domain Bacteria; phylum Verrucomicrobiota; class Verrucomicrobiia; order Limisphaerales; family JAKPVM01; genus JAKPVM01. The sequence goes on from JAKPVM010000133.1 coordinate 2,602, forward strand.
TATACTTGTTTTAAAAGGATGCGAGTTTTCTGGCGAGAGTGATGGACAGGTAACAAGCCATTTGTGTTTTGGTTCTTCTACAAGAGTGTCAAGGAAGAAGATAGCGGCGCTCTTCATTACGGGATAATATTTTTGAAGGAATTTTTTATCGCCAGTAAATTCGTAATGCGTCCAGAGGTGCGTGCATAACCATGCGCCACCCATAGGCCAGAAGCCCCATCTTGGTCCATCGACAGGCGCCGTGGCTCGCCAGAGGTCTGTATTGTGGTGAGCAACCCAGCCACGGGCATTCCAATGTATTTTTGCTGTGCGCTCACCTGTGATTGCCATTTCGGATATCATTTGTGCGAGTGGTTCAACGCATTCAGATAAATTGGCAGGTTCAGCAAGCCAGTAATTCATTTCTGTATTAATGTTGATTGTGTATTTGCTTTCCCAGGGTGGTCGCATACTATCGTTCCATATACCTTGCAGATTTGCTGGTTGGCATCCGGGTCTTGAACTTGAAATAAGCAAATACCTGCCAAATTGGAAATAGAGTGTTACAAGGTGCAGGTCATTGGTGCCACGGGCAAAATTTTTTAATCTTTCGTCTGTCGGGTAGTTGATTGCGTCGGTACTGCCAAGGTCAAATTCAACTCTCTTAAACAACCGTTGATGTTCTTGAATGTGTGTCTGTAAAAGTTCTTTATAAGACTTTTTAGAGGCGCGGTTAATTTGTGATTTTGTTATTTCTTCTGGTTTGCCGCTTATGTTGTCAAACCTTTTGTAACTTGTAGCGGCTGCTATCAGGATGGTCGCAGAATTCGCATTGCTTACAACTAATTGTTCATCAGAAGAATAGATAGAACCGCCATCTGGAATTATTTGCGCCCTTGCCTGAAATTTTAATTTGCCGGGGACATCCTGCGCTGACCCGTTTGTGCCTGTCATTACAAGATTGTTTTTTCCTTCTATTTGAATTATCGCCTTTTGCGGTGTTTTGAAACTTGATTTAAAATTGACTGCGCCCGGTTTATCGCTGCTGATGTTTATTGCAATCACATGGTCAATGGGGCTTGAAAATACGGTGCGTGTATAAGTGGTTTCGCCAATGGTGTATTTGACTGTGGCAACTGCTGTATCAAGGTCAAGTTTACGTATATAATTTGTTACCTGTTTTACCTCCGGGAATTCAATTAAAAAGTCTCCCACAGGTTGATACGGCATCTGTCTTAAAGGGATGCCCATCATTTTTTGGCTGATTAATTTATCCGCTTCAAGATATTTACCTTCAAATATCAATCGCCTTGCCTCTGGTAAGGCTAATGGTGCTTCTGGATTTGCCGGGTCATAAGGACTTCCAGCCCAGAGTGTATCTTCGTTTAATTGAAGTCGTTCAGTCAGAACACCGCCAAAGACCATTGCGCCTAATCTGCCATTTCCCAGCGCAAGCGCTTCTACCCATTGACGGGCAGGACGTCTATACCATAGACATAATTTTTCAGTGGGAGGATTGGATTCTCCGAGAAATTCTACTGTGTCATCCCTTGATGGTTCGAACCGAGAAGACATCCGTGGTGTTGCAGCAGTTAAAAGCAAAACCACTTTTCCCGCAAGTGGTTCAATTTTTTGCACTGCTTTTGGTTCAAATTTCCAATCCCCGATTGCACCATTAAGTGGCGCGAAATCAGGATTTTTTGACCGTTGATTTATTTCCTCCGAGGTAAGTACACGGTTATACACTGCCGCCCTTCTTATTTCGCCAATAAAACGGTTTGCGCCTGTTGGATCTGCGCCAATTCTCAAATTATTAGGCGCAATTTGCAACTTTGGAAATTCACCATCGGTTCTGCTGGCAACTTCTTTGCCATTGATAAAGAGTTTCATTGTTTTTTTGAGTGAACTATAAACCGCAATGACGTGTGTCCATTCATTTGTTGGGAGTTTTGCATCGAAACCGCACTGTCCTTTTGATGTGATTAATCGTAAAGAATTTCCCGGGTATGTATCAAGAAGGTATCCGGTATCGGTTCCGGGGATAAGTTTATCTATAATACGCCCGCCAGCGCGAGGCAATTGAGCAGGTTTAATAAACGCCTCTAAAGTAATTTCATCTGTAATATCAAGCTCTTTTGTCTTTGGTGCTTCATAAATTTGTGAACGCGGGGTAAATAGAAAACCTTCCGCAGCGGTGAGAATCTGTGATGAAAAAATCAGCAGGACTATTACAAGTTTGTTAATTCTTGTTTTTTCTGACATAACAAAAGTGTTGAATGTATTCATAGGATAACAATTCACTACATTTACCAGAAATTGGGAATATGTAAATAGATTAGAAAAATAAAAGAATATCACAGCCATCCCACAACAAAAATAAAAAGTGCTGGATTTATTTGAACCATTAGCACAGATATTGCATTAGCATACAATAAATATATATCCATAACTCTGACAATTAAAATTGCGAAAAACATTTTCTCCGTAAAATATCAATCAGCCGAAGGCTGATATTATGAAACTCCGTAAGGAGTGGCAGGATTATAGCATAGACATTAACACAGAGAAAAACCCCGTTAGGGGTGTCAGAGCGATAATTAATCATCAAAATTCAATGGCTCTGACACCTCCAGGTTAGCTTCGGTGTCATATCGTTTTTGCTATAATCCTATCACCTGCTTTCGCAGGTTTTGAATTGTGTTCATTTCATTTTACAACCCTAAAAAAC
>JAKPVM010000138.1 GCA_029572555.1 Verrucomicrobiota bacterium
TCAGTGCGCGGATAATTTTTGGTGATAAATTCAATTTCGGTTCTTGCCTCGGTTGTATCTCCCAAAGCAATGTGAGCTCTGGCTTTCAGTAATCGCACAAAAGGAATTTTATCAGGACGGGTTTCAGTTCTGATTAGCCCCTTAGCTGTCTTTAAGGCTTTATTCGCTTGTCCCAGTTCCAATTCATTCAAGCCGATGTAATAGGTTCCTTCCAGTTTTTTTTCCTTATCTATTCCGCGTGCTTTCTGCATTTTCTTAAATGCTTCCAGTGATTTCTCATATTCCTTTTGCTCATAATAATTCTTACCGAATAAAAAATATGCTTCGCGGTATTCTTTGGTTTTAGGATATTCCGTAATTATCCTTTCCAGATAGTGTTGGGCTTTAATAAAATCCTTATCTTTAATGGCAAAATCGGCTAAAGTGGATAATGCCTGAGGATGTTGTTTGCGAAATTTAGGGTTGCGCAGAAATTCATCCAGCAGTTTTTCTGCCTCTTTGGGTTGATTGGTCTCCCGCAAAATTTTGGCAATATAGATATAGGCCTCAGGAACATATTTACTCTCGGGAAAACGGATCACCAAATTTTGGAATTGGTCTTTTGCCTGAAAAGCACTATTGCCTTTGTAGTAAAGGGATTTCGCCATCAAATAGTATGCCTCTTCCACCCTTTTTCCCTTTTTATCTGTCTCAATAATTTTCCCGCATTTTTTAATCGCTTTAGTATACTCATCAATTGCCTGGGCATTAGGCCTTCCGTTACTGGTTAGAGGTCGGGACTGTGCCGAATTAAAATAGTTGCGGGCATTAAACATAGTATTCACTTCGCAGGCAAAAACGCCCGCAAGACAAAGCAGACAGATAAATATATCCCTGAATTTCATAAATCAATAGCCGTAAAACAGCGTAATCTTGTCAATCAATTTCAGGACAAATTTCATCTAAACGCTCGGAACGCACCAATTCAATTGCTTTATTTACATCGGGATACATTATCCGATCCCCCTTTAGAGGGGCAATATTTTCTCGCACAGTTGCCTTCACTTTTTCCAAAATTTCCGAAGAAGGAAATTCTCTTTGGTCTAAGGCAGCACAGGCAATCAGCAGTTCAATTCCCAGAACCGATGCCACATTTTGCACAATTGGACAAAGCTTTAACGCCGCAATTGATCCCATTGAAACATGATCTTCCTGATTAGCGGAAGTAGGAATGGAATCCACACAAGCAGGATGAGCCAGCACTTTATTTTCCGAAACAAGCGCAGCAGCCGTCATTTGCTGAATCATAAAACCCGAATCAATTCCTGGACGGGTTGCCAAAAATGGCGAAAGTCCACGCGAAAGCGCAGAATTTAACATCTGTTCAATTCGGCGTTCAGAAATCGAAGCAAGCTCACAAATCGCCAAACCTAAAGTATCCAACGCAATAGCCAGAGGTTCACCATGAAAATTCCCCCCCGAAATAACTTTACCCTCGTCTGGAAATATTAGCGGATTATCAGTTGCCGAATTTATTTCTATTTCCAAAACCTTACGCACATAAGCACAGGCATCTCTCACTGCACCATTAACTTGAGGAGTGCAGCGTAAACTATAAGCAGCTTGAACATTACCACAATTTAAGTGAGATTCCCGTAAAGGACTTCCC
>JAKPVM010000141.1 GCA_029572555.1 Verrucomicrobiota bacterium
GGCGGTTTATGATGTTTTTGTATTCCGTTTTGCTATAATAATGCCACCCGCTTTTGCGGGTTTTGAAATGTGTTTATCCTTGGAACGGAAGAACGCTGATTACGCAGATTAAACGGATTTACGCAGATTTTTATTCAAAATAGATAGAGAGGATATTTTATAAGAATAAACAAGAGACAATTTTTTATACTGTAAATGCAGGTTAATTTCTTTATCATCTGTGTAAATCTGTTTAATCTGTGTAATCTGTGTTTCATTCTTTCCATAGAACGTCCGTGTTCCACCGCTTTGGGCGGTTTATGATGTTTTTGTATTTTGTTTGCTATAATCCTGTCACCTGCTTTTGCATCTTAACGAAGCTGTTTATATTATTGTGTCAATTTCAACAAATATGCGCCCCAAAATGCAATTGTTATTTGTTTGATAATGATTGATGGGAAAAGGGATAAAAATTTCTAAAAATGATTTTTGAAAATGCGTTAAAAAGCCCCTGAAAAATCAGGGGGTAAGGTTTGATTTTTATCAGTTATGAGATGATAGTGAATTGATTTAAATTTTCGGCATAAAATAAATTGTATTAAACGACTAATTTGTTGATGTTATTAATTTTCAGTTATTGCTCGTTTAATTATTTGATAAATATCCGTTGAATCAACGGTGGTTTTACCGATTAATCCGGGCTTTTCAGTAAGGACGACAGGATAGTGATTTTTATCTGTTGGTGGCGCACCATGAGAACCCTTGATTAAATTAGCATCCATTGAAGACACATCTAAAAGCGTTCTAAACCCAAGTTTACTTTGCAGAATTCTAAATAAAATTTTTAGATTGATTAGTGGTGATTGCTGTAAAAAAAGTTCCACAGGGTCGTAGCCGGGTTTTCTATGGATGTCAACCGTTGGTGCAAAATCAGGAGCCTTCTTATCATCAAACCAATAGTAGTAAGAAAACCAATAATCTGATTTTGGGATTACAATCAAGTCCCCTGTCCTTGGATGGTCAATACCGTAGTCGGATTTAAGTTTGTCATCAAGCACACGAAGGATGCCCTCTTGATTTTCGATGCAATTTTTAACTTCCGAAATTATAGATTTGTCGTTGATGTAGATGTGAGCAATCTGATGGTCTGAAAGTGCAAAAGCCTTGCTTGCCCCACAATCAAGATATTCCCGACCAAGTTCATCTTTAATCCTTATCCATCCTTTTTGCCTGAATACACGGTTTAAAAAAATAGGTTTGTCCGAATTGTTTATGCCATATTCGGATAACAAGATTACCTGCACAGACCTTTGTTTAAAGAATCGGATTAAATCACCAACTATTGTATCAATTGCCCTCAAATCATTTTTTATTAAGTCAATATTTATTCCATATCGCTGCAAGTTGTAGTCAAGGTGCGGAAGATAAATAAGGTTAAGGTGCGGTTGAAATTTATCTTCTGTCCACATTGCGGCGTTTGCAATCCATCGCGACACTGCGTCTGCCCTACCAGCCTTGCTGTCCACACCTGCAAAAGGTCCCCAAAAAGTCGGAAACGGGAATTTGCCGATTGCCTTTTCTACCTCGTCTTTGATTGAAAACGGTTCTGTATAAATGTTAAAGATTTTGCGTCCGTCCGCTGTATAAATTGGTCGGGGTGTCATTGAATAATCCGCACTTGAATACATATTGAACCACCAGAAAAGTTTTGCGCATTTAAAAGAAGGATAGATTTCGCGGAGTTCTTCCCATATCTTTCTCCCCCTAACCAGGCGATTTGACTGTTTCCAGAACATAAGTTCATTCAAATCCCTGTCATACCAGCAATTGCCGACGATGCCGTGCTGTCGAGGTAGCGAACCTGTTAAATAATTTGATTGAGCCGAACAGGTAACTGCGGGAAACGTAGGATTAATTAGGGCAGATTCGCCTTTGTTTGAAAACTCGGCAATATTGGGCATATTTTCCCCAATCAATCCTTTCGACAACGCAACGACATTTATAACTGCGGTTCTTTTCATTTTAGTGAGTAATTATTTTGAACGTTTTTTGTTCAATTCTATCATTAATTTATCAAGCGGCAATGTATTAACAACATCTTCTTTTGTTAGCCAGCCTTTACGGGCAACACCAGCGCCAAGCCGTAAGAACTGGACATGCTCAAGCCTGTGCGCATCGCAGTTTATAACGGATTTGACACCTTTATTTTTTGCATAGCGCCAGAACCGCCAGTCCATATCAAAGCGCATTGGGTGGCAGTTAAGTTCTATCCATGTGCCGGTTTCAGCGCAAGCATCGATGACAGCCAAAACATTTAGCTTATAAGGCTCGCGGTCAAGGAGCAATCTGCCGGTGATATGTCCCAAGGTATGAACGAAAGGGTTTTCTGCGGCGCGGATTAAACGGCGGGTATTTTCGGCTTCGCTACTGGAAAATCCCTGATGAAAACTTGCGACAACAATGTCAAGTTTTGAAAGCAAATCATCGTCAAAATCAAGCCGTCCTTCTGCGAGTATATCTACTTCAATGCCTTTAAGTAGTCGGAAATCGGTCCCACTATCCGAAAGTTTTTTATTAACCTTATCAATCTCTTTTATCTGCTTTTTTAATTGTTCTATATCCAATCCATTTGCGATGTATGCTGCCTTTGAGTGGTCAGTAATTGCCCAGTAGTCAAGACCTAAATCATCCATATATTTTGCAATTTCCTCAATGGAACCCTGACCATCGCTCCAATTTGAGTGGTTGTGCAGCGAACCCTTTAAATCAGTCCATTCAATCAAACGAGGGATTTGGTTTTTCTCAGCGGCTTCAAACTCGCCCTGATCTTCCCGTAGTTCTGGTGGAATGTATGAAAGACCGAGTTGCGCAAAAATTTCTTCTTCGCTCTTGCAAGGGATTCTCAAGGCTGGTTCGCGTGTTTCCTCTTTTGACTTGAACAAACCGTATTCATTCAACCGTAGACCACGTTGGATTGCGCGCTGTCGCATAACAATGTTATGTTCTTTGCTGCCAGTGAAATAAGCCAACGCAAATGGGTATTCAACATCAGAAACCACACGCAAATCTGCCTGAATGCCATCTTTTAAAATAACGCTCACCTTTGTATCGCCTTTAGCAGTTATGTTGATTATACCGGGTTGTTGAGTAAAAAAGTTTATAACATTCTGGGGATTATTTGACGACACAAGAAAATCAATATCGCCGACGACCTCTTTAAATCTGCGCAAACTCCCGGCAGTACTGCAACGAACTACGTCCCGGTGACTGCGTAACGATTCAAGTATCGGTTCGCTTAAAAGCAATGCATCATAAAGCAGATGTTTAGAAGAATATTGTCGTCTAAATGCAATCCCTTCGAGGATCTTTGCCTGAGTTTTTTCGCCAAAGCCATCAAGTTGTGCCACCTTACCTCGCTGGCAGGCTTGTTCAAGTTGTTCAATCGTTTCTATTCCTAATTTTTCATTAAGGGCTTTTACCTTTTTAGGACCAAGACCGGGTATTTGCAACATTTCTATTAACCCGGGCGGCACTGAGGCTTTAAGTTCCTCGTAATATTGAAGTTTTCCTGTTGTAGCCAATTCAACAATCTTCTTTTGAATACTCTCGCCAATACCTTTTATTTTAGAGAGTTCATTATTTTCTATTAGTTTATCAAGCGGTTCGGTAAGAGACAGAAGTGTCCTGGCGGCATTATCGTAAGCGCGAATCTTAAATGGATTGTCACCATTTAGCTCAAGGAGCATCCCGATTTCTTCTAAAATTGCCGCAACTTTATCTTTATCCATATTATAATAATTTACATTAAGTTTAAATTAACAAAAGTAAAAGTGTTATGGGGGAAAGGATATAAACCTTAGCCACAATCATTGGCACGCCAATAAAAATTGTATTTCTGGGTGCATATTTTTTGGTGTTGCAAATGGTATAAACACATTTTACAACCTGCGAAAGCAGTAGATTATAGCAAAGGAAATGCAAAAATTATAAACCGCTGAAAGCGGTGACAGAGCCATTATTGGGTTCTCAATTATCGCTCTATCACCACTGGCGTGGTTTTACTCTATGTTAATGTCTATGCTATAATCCTACCACCATCTATCCATGGTTAAAAAATGCCAGCCTTCGACTGGTCAGTATATTATGGGAAACTTTTTTATTCCAATACCTCTTCTAATGACTCAGTAAACCGTAGAAATTGGTCTCTGTGTAATTTGACACTTTGAATATTGTCGTTATAATTTAACGGATTTATGTTATGAACAGAATGATGAATGTGGCTGTTGTTGGCGCCACCGGAGCGGTTGGCGTTGAAATGATTAAAACCCTTGAGCGGCGAAATTTTCCGGTTCGGAAATTGACATTGCTTGCTTCTGCTAGGTCAGTTGGCAAGACATTGAAATTTAAGGGCGAAGACATACCTGTTCAAGAACTCAAAAAAGATAGTTTTAAGGGGATTGATATTGCGTTGTTTAGCGCAGGCAGCAGCATATCAAAAGAATATGCGCCTATCGCTGCAAAAGATGGTTGCGTTGTAGTTGATAACTCAAGCGCTTTCAGAATGGATGATAATGTGCCCCTTGTTGTTCCAGAAATTAATGCTGCCGATGTCAAATTGCATAAAGGGATTATCGCAAACCCGAATTGCACAACCGCAATCACTTTGATGGCACTTTATCCTCTGCATAAAGCGTTTTTTGTGAAACGAATATTTGCGTCAAGTTATCAGGCGGTTTCTGGAACAGGCGCAAAGGCAATTGGAGAATTGCGACGTCAGGTTAAGCAAATTGTAAATGGCGAACCAGTAACGGTTGAAGTTTATCCATATCAAATAGCCTTCAATGTTTTGCCACACATTGATGTATTCCTTCCAAACGGTTATACAAAGGAGGAGATGAAAATGGAGAACGAGGGCAGAAAGATTATGCATCATCCGAGTTTCAAGGCAAGTGTAACCTGCGTTCGCGTCCCTGTCTATAGGTCGCATTCAATTGCCGTAAGCGCAGAATGTGAAAAGCCTGTGACAGCGGAAATGGCTCGGGAAGTCTTGAGCAAAGCGCCTGGGCTTGATGTGGTTGATGATACCGCTAACAAGCGCTATCCGATGCCGTTGTTCACTTCTGAAAAAGATAACTGCGAGGTCGGGCGTATCAGAAAGGATTGCGCCTTTGACAATGGTATTTGTTTCTGGGTTTCAGGCGACCAACTCTTAAAGGGCGCCGCATTGAACGCAGTCCAGATTGCCGAAGAATTGTTGAAAATATAGTATCTGTCAATTAATATGCCCTGCGTTAGATAATCTCTGATGCGGGGTTTTAATTTTTATATACTTTAAGGCTTAAGTTTCGGAATTCTATGCACACGCGGTTTAAACCCGGAACTTCCCACCCAAGATTTAAATGGCATATTTTATAATCGGAAAGGTCTTTTGAATCCTGCAAATAACCCCTTTCCCACGCTGTTTTTACGGCGCGCTCAATAGACGGACGGATATCGCAATTCAACGTTTGCCACTCGCCAACCTTTAATGGCTTGATGCCGTATGCTGCGGCGCCAGGGCTAAAAATCAACTTACCGCGCGTCTCGGCAAAATCTCTGGCGATATATTCCGGCGGCAATTCATATCGGACATCGTATATTGGTATAACGAACCAGAGAAAATCGCCATAGCCGGGCGATTTTTTGTTCACATTATTGATAGTAAAAACAATTTGAAAATGCGCAGTATGCATAGATGGAGAAAAGCCTTCTGGTTTGAAAGTCTGGGTTTCAAGCAATCGGAAGTCCATACTGAGCATTGCCTTTGAAATCTCTGGAATTGATGGGGAACCTACAATTTGCTGTTGGATCAAGAGGTGGTCCCACGGTTCGGAGGATTTTTTACGCAACGTTTTGTATTCATATCGGGAATCTACTCCAAGCGAAACCGACACAGAACCGTCATCGTACTTCTTAACGCATATCCATTTTGCGACGTTTGAAATGCAAAAATTATTTATGTCTTTAACGACATAATTCGTGAAAGGCATCTTGCTATTCCATTGAGCCAGGTTCCAGATTGGTTTATTTTTAGAATTTTCAGTTGAAATTTTGCCAATCACATTTCTCGTTCCATGTGTTGGCGATTGGATGCCAATGCCGTTTGAAAATTGACGGTCGCGAATAAGTTCAATTCCGTTATTATCAATCGCTCCCACTATCCCGATTCCACAAAGCAAAACCAAAGATATATTACATATTTTCATAAAATAATTTTTTAAAATAACATTATAAACGCAATTTTACAAAGTCTAATTTTTAAACGATTTCAACCTCAGGTTGCTAAAAAATGGATTTGACTAAAAGCAAAATAAGTCCGAAATTTATCTATAACTATGAAAATGTTCATAGAACCGGTGTGGAAAATTTTTATGATTTCCACAGCAATATTATGCTTGAATTTATTTAGCGCAGATAAAGGAGGAAAAACTATGCAACTAAAAAGCAACGCATTTGGAAATGGACAGCCAATACCGGCTAAATACACAGGACAGGGCAAAGATATTTCGCCACCTCTTGAATGGAGCGAAGTCCCGTCAGAGACAAAAAGTTTTGCCATTATAGCCGACGACCCTGATGCGCCGGTTGGCACCTGGGTGCATTGGGTTATCTACAATATTCCATCAGATGTAACAAAGTTAGATGAAAATGTGCCTGCAAAAGAAACATTGCCCAACGGCGCCAAACAGGGGATTAATGATTTTGGCAAGTTTGGTTATGGCGGACCAATGCCGCCACCGGGCAAACCACACCGATATTACTTTAAGTTATATGCCCTTGATACCGTGTTAAACCTTAAACCACGCGCAACAAAACAAGATCTTTTAAAGTCAATGCAAGGACATATACTTGCTCAAGCCGAATTGATTGGCACCTATCAAAGAAAGTAAGTTCACGAAATAAACATCAGTGTTCAGATTGAATATATAAATTTCCTATCATTGAACCCATCGTTCCTTATCCGAGAGGAAAAGTTGTTCCGGGAAAAATCCGATAGGCGCCTTTTGAAGCGGGAAGCCTGTGGGGACTTCCCGTTTTAACAATAAATCAATGATAAACATCCCCCACCCTTCATACTCGCCCCTTACCCAATCTGAAATGAATCTTCCATCTAACGTATTAGATGTAAGATAGAGTCCTTGAATCTGCCTTCGAGCATTCACAGATTCGTAATCGCCGGTGGAATTTAAAGTAAGCCAGATGCAATCTCTATTCCCATACCAGGCAACTGACCATGGAATATCGCTCATTAAAAATTCGTTTTTTTCCATCCAGGTGCCAATTTCGTAAATTCGTGGCGGATAATATGGCGGATACGCAATAGGATGAACCGGTTTAAAAAGCAGGGTGATTAAAAGCGGAGCGCTCATTAGCAAGGCAAAACCGCCGACAAATATTGGGCGCAATTCAGCAAGATTTACCTGTTCAAGAAGCATATAGAAAAATCCGCAGCCGAACATAAAAACAATAGGAGAAAGGACAACAAGCAGGTTCTCTGAATTAACAACTGGCGAATTAGAACTGAGCGCGGTTTTTCCTAAAGCCTGAACAATGATAAAACAAATAATAGATATGATTGTAAATACACGAAGTTTTCTGAGCGCAGAACTTCTAAATGGGATTAATAACCCGGCAAGAAAGAACGCCCCAACCCAGCTGCCCCCAAAGAATGGAAGATCATTAGAAAGAATTTCTTTCACATTAGTCCATAATTTTTCCGGAATATCCGATGTTCGGAATCGGCTAAAATCGGGATTTAAAGACCGTTCAAGGATTGTCCCGGTAAAATACGGAGTTTCGCTATAAACAGAATAACTGGCTGCCCCAAGTGGAGAACCTGTCAATTCATAGTTGCGGTAAAACCAGGGCGCAACCACAAGAACGAAGCCAATAATCGCCAAAGTGCATAATAATCCCCGTCTTAAACCGGAATAAAACCAGATAAAAAAAATGACAGGAAAAAGCGCAACAGCAAAACCGTATTTTGTGAGTGTTCCTACACCGAGAATTATTCCTGCTAATATTGCAAGAAAGACCATCCGTACTGGGTTCCACAAATCTTCGTTGGAACCTTTTTCAATCAATACAAGCGTCCAGACGAGCAATAAAGTTATGATTAAAAGCAGAATTGTTGGCAAACCGGATGCGCTAAAACGCCAGAGAATTTCTGAACCGAGCAAGGTAACCACTGTCAACCATCCGACTGCTTCTTCAAACAAACGTGATGCAAGCATAAAGGCTATCCACACGGCTATGAAGAACAAAAATTGATTAAAAATATTTATTAAAAGTTCAGGTTGATAACGGAGGAATTTTAATTCTGTGTCAATTTCATATTCAAAAGGCAAAATTTGCATAATCCACGAGAGAACCATTGGATAGGCGGGCGGGTTATAAATGTCAGGGTGCGGATATTTTAAATCGGTTGAATTTACAATCCGTTGGTATTTATCTTGCTGTTCAATAGTCCATAAGGCGCGATTTGATGACGCTGTATTTAAAAACTCATCGATTTTGTGGTTTGCATTTCGGTTTAATAAATAAATTCCAAGAGGCCTGATAAATTTAGTTGTATATCCCTTGTTTTCAGAAATATTGCGCGCAAGTTGAGCGTTGTCCATTGATTCCTGGGTATAGAAATTTTTATAACCGCGCAGGTCAAACCATATTGTAATTCCCACAACCGCAAGGAATAACAGAAACATCCGCATAAACCGCGCTGCCCGTCCAGCAACAACACTATAAATTATATCCTGTAAAGTCGGCATCTTAAAATAACCATTCTCATTTTACATAGGTTTTAGATTAAAACCATTAAAATTAAAATGTAAAGAAAAGGAATGCAAAATGTTATGGTTAGTTGATAATAGATTTTAAAATTTATATTTTTGAGTTAAAAAGAATAAATAAGGTAAATCAGCTGTCAAAATTAAACAATGTTTAGACTGTTTAAAATATCCAGCAATATTTTTGTTTTGATTAGTTGTCTGGTTCTGTTCTCGGTAAAAATGAACTGCGCAGCCGTTGATTTTCCTTCGTCAGAGTGGCAACGCATCAGCCCATCTGAGGCGGAAATGGACGAAAAAACGTTGCTTCAAGCAATGGACTATGCGTTAACAGGTGGCGGTTCGGGATGCATCATAAGGTTCGGAAAAATGGTTTTATCCTGGGGTAATTTGAAAGAACGGTATGATTTAAAATCCACCACCAAATCCATCGGTGTTATTGCGCTTGGGCTTGCAATTAAAGATGGCAAACTTTCTTTGTCCGATAAGGCAATTGAGCGCCACCCACAATTTGGCGTGCCACCAGAAGAAAACAAAACAACCGGATGGCTTCCAAAAATCACGCTTTTACATCTTGCCACGCATACCGCTGGATTTGCAAAACCGGGCGGATATGAAAAACTGCTTTTTGAACCCGGTACACAGTGGCATTATAGCGATGGCGGACCTAATTGGCTCGCTGAAATTATAACAATCGCATACAACCGCGATGTCTCCGACTTATCATTTGAGCGTGTTTTTACGCCGATTGGCATCTCAAGAAATGATTTAGTCTGGCGTCATAATGCGTATCGTCCACGATTGATAAATAATATCCCAAGACGCGAATTCGGGGCAGGAGTTAGCGCAAATATAGATGCACTGGCAAGGATTGGTTATCTATATCTACGCGGTGGAAAATGGAAAGAAAATCAGATTATTCCGGAGGAATTTGTTGAGATGTGTGGCAAACCAGATTCAAAAGTGTCAGGTCTGCCTGTTTATGAACCAAAGACATATAACAATGCCTCTGACCATTATGGGTTGTTGTGGTGGAATAATGCCGACGGCACACTGAAAAATATCCCTCGCGACGTCTTTTGGGCGTGGGGATTATATGACAGTCTAATTGTAGTGATACCAAGCCTTGATATTGTTGTTGCTCGGGCTGGAAAATCGTGGGAGCGCAAAGAAGGTTCAAGACACTACGACGTCCTTGAACCATTTTTCAATCCAATTGTGGAATCGGTAAAACAAAAAAACGGGTCAGATACATTCCCACCCTATCCACATAGCCCTGTAATTTGCAGGGTTGAATTTGATTCGCCGGAAAAAATTATTCGCATGGCAAAAGGCAGCGATAATTTTCCTATGACCTGGGCCGATGACGACAATCTATATACTGCCTATGGCGATGGCAACGGATTTGAACCATACATCAAAGAAAAGTTAAGTCTCGGTTTTGCGCAAATCTCCGGCTTTCCACCCAATATTTCTGCTGAAAATATTCGTTCAAAAACAGGAGAAGTTTTTGGCGATGGCAAAAGCGGTAAAAAGGCAAGCGGACTGCTAATGGTTGATAAACGATTGTATATGCTGGTGCGCAACGCAGGAAACTCGCAACTTGCATATTCAGATGACTACGCCCGCAACTGGACATGGGCAAACTGGAAATTTACGGAGAGTTTCGGATTCCCAACTTTTTTGAATTTCGGAAAAAATTATTCCGATGCCCTCGACGACTATGTATATATCTATTCCCTTGATAGCGATTCGGCTTATGAAGCCTGCGACAGGATAATCCTTGCAAGGGTAAAAAAGAATCTGGTTTTAAATCGCAATACTTATGAATTTTTCAGCGGATTTGACGCAGATAACAATCCCGTCTGGTCATCCGATATTTCCCGCAGGGCTGCGGTATTTTCGTATCCCGAGCACTGTTATCGGTTTTCTGTAAGTTATAATGCTGGGCTGAAACGTTATCTTCTCCCGATGGTTTTGCCGAACAAAGATTCAAACCGAAACGGCGGTTTTGGTATTTATGATGCGCCACAACCCTGGGGGCCGTGGACGACCTGTTTTTTTACTAACAACTGGGATGTCAGTCCGGGAGAATGCCTTTCGTTCCCAACTAAATGGATGAGCGAAGATGGCAAGACACTTCACCTTGTTTTTTCCGGAGACGATTCATTTTCGGTTCGCAAGGCAAAATTTGTAACAAATGAAAATAAATAAATCTCTAAAAATCATTCCAATATTTTCAGATTATTGCCTTACAATTTTGTATAAATTTCTTTTCCCTTTTTGATGAATTCTTTGCTTTTTTCTTCCATACCTTTTTTGAGGGCATCTGCTTCGGTAATTCCGGATTCTCTGGCAAATTTGCGGACATCTTCGGTTATTTTCATACTGCAAAAGTGCGGTCCGCACATTGAACAGAAATGCGAGAGTTTAGCGGATTCTTGCGGAAGCGTCTCATCGTGGAACAATCGAGCAGTTTGCGGGTCAAAACTGAGATTGAACTGGTCGTTCCAGCGAAATTCAAATCTCGCCTTGCTTAAAGCATTGTCGCGATATTGCGCTGCTGGGTGTCCTTTTGCAAGGTCGGCAGCGTGGGCAGCAATTTTGTAAGCAATGACACCATCGCGGACATCTTTTTTATCCGGAAGCCCGAGGTGTTCCTTAGGCGTAACATAACAGAGCATAGCCGTGCCGAACCACCCAATCATAGCCGCGCCAATAGCGCTTGTTATGTGGTCATAACCGGGCGCAATATCAGTTGTGAGCGGTCCGAGTGTGTAAAATGGTGCTTCGTGACACCACTCAATCTGGTTAACCATATTTTCGTAAATCAGTTGCATCGGGATATGTCCCGGCCCTTCGTTTATAACCTGCACATCGTGTTCCCATGCGCGCAGCGTTAGTTCGCCCTGAGCCTTTAGTTCGGCAAATTGAGCCTCATCATTTGCATCGGCAATAGAACCGGGACGCAATCCGTCGCCAATGCTAACCGCCACATCGTAAGCAGATAATATTTCGCAGATTTCATCCCAGTGCGTATAAAGGAAGTTCTCCTGATGGTGCGCTAAACACCATTTTGCCATAATACTACCCCCGCGAGAGACAATTCCAGTAACCCGATTCACAGTTAAAGGTATAAACCGCAAAAGAACGCATGAATGGATCGTAAAATAATCAACGCCTTGTTCACATTGTTCAATAAGGGTTTCTTTAAAGATATCCCAGGTTAATTCTTCTGGATGTCCGTCAACTTTTTCAAGCGCCTCATAAATTGGCACAGTCCCGATAGGAACAGGCGAGTTTCGCAAAATCCATTCTCTAATTTCCCTGATATTTTTGCCTGTCGAGAGATCCATCACAGTATCTGCCCCCCACTTTATTGCCCAGAGCAGTTTTTCCACTTCTTCATCTACGTTAGAAACGATTGCTGAATTGCCAATGTTTGCGTTAATTTTTACGAGGAATTTACGTCCGATAATCATTGGTTCCGCCTCGGGGTGATTAATGTTTGCGGGGATAATAGCCCTGCCTGCCGCGACTTCTTGCATAACAAATTCCGGTGTGATTTCATCCGGTAAATTTGCGCCAAACGATTTCCCTTGATGCTGAAAAAATAGCGAATTTCTTGCTATATTTCGTCTGGTTTGCGCAAATGCCTTTAATTTTTCTTGAAGCCCTAATGTCTCCCGTATTGCGACGAATTCCATTTCAGGCGTAATAATTCCCTTGCGGGCATAATGCATCTGTGTTGCGTGCCTGCCGGGTTTGGCTCTATAGGGTTTTATTGACTCAGGACGATCTTTGCAGATACCATTGTATTGTTCAACATCATTGCGACTTAAAATCCAGTCCAATCGCAATTTTGGCAAACCTTCTAACAATGACCTATTAAAATTAGTGTCTCCCCAGGAACCGGAACAATCATAGATTCTGACAGGTTCATTTTGTTCAAGACTGCCATCGGACAGGCGAGTTGGTTCAAGGGCAACCTCCCGCATAGGAACGCGAATAAAAGGGTACAATCTGCCATTAACATAAATCCGTTTAATGGCAGGATTTTCTTGACCGTCAAAAATTGTCGGTCTTGTGTTAGTCGGTTTCATAATCTTTCAATCGGGATATATCAACAACTCGCAGGAAATTTTAGGTTCCCTACGTCGGCATTATCCGAATCAGGTTCAACGGGTCTATGGCGCTCCGGCGTCAAACTCTCAGCCTTTACTGGAAAATCAATTCCCAGATGGTTGGCTCCCCTGTATTATAAAATACAATAAAACATGATAATTTCCAATTCAACATTGTAAATTCTGTTTTGACACATTTGTCTATAAAGCGCACAATTAAGAAAATTCCTGAGAATTTATGAATAGCGAAAATAAATTATCTTTTACAAGGCGTAATTTCCTTAAATTCACCATTGGCGCATCTATAACAATGCCTATGCTTTGTTCTGCAAAAATTGAGAAAGCAGAAGAAAAAATTGAACTTAATGGTCCGGCAACGAAATATATTCCCCGCATCAATGCCGCTTTTGTAAGGCGAAAGGAAGACTATGGTATCCTCTGGCCTGGCGCAATCTATGACGGTAAACGGGCTATGGATAAATACAAAGATGAAATATTTAAGGCTGAAAAGGATATTGGAGTAAAAATAAATCTTAGAAGCCAACCAATATATTCGTTAGAAGAGGCAGAAGAATGGATTAACGAGTCTAAAAACAATGGAGTAGATGGGTTGCTTTTGGTATTGCTTGACCGCCAGAAACATTCCTGGCAATCGGCGTCAAAGACGGCGTCAAGCGGTATCCCGACTGTGGTGTTCTCTCCAATTGGGACTTCTTTTACAACCAACACTGCTCCTGTGGCTGAACAAAATGGGGTTTATATTGTATCATCTGATGATTTTTCAGACGCAAAGTTTGGATTAAAGATGTTAAAGGCAGGGGCAAAACTTCGGAAAATGCGGTTTGTTGTAATAAAAGGCAACCAGCGAATTGATAAGGAACTGCCTCACTTTGGGACTAACTTGCATCAGATACCAGCAAGAGAATTTATTGAAATTTACAACGGATTGGTTGTTACCCCTGAAATAGAAAAAATGGCGACTGATTATATTCGAAGCGCAAGAAAAATAATCTCAACAACGCGACCCGATGTTATTAACGGACTCAAAAGTTACCTCGTAGCCCGCCAGATTATTTCAAAGGAAGAAGGTGATGGGATAACAATGGATTGTCTTGGAGCGCTTGGTCCGACAAAAATTAGCCTCCCTTGTATTGCATGGAGCAAGATGAATGATGTTGGAATTCCCGCCGCCTGTGAAGCCGATATCGGCGCCGCTATTACTCTCACGCTTGTCCATTATCTTTTTGACCGTCCCGGCTTTCAGCAAGACCCTGTGCCAGAAACAACAAAAGGTTGTCTCATTGGCGCTCATTGTTCCTGTCCTACAAGGCTTGAAGGGTATAATAATAAGCCCGAGCCATTTAATCTTATGCATCATCACGGAAACAGGGATGCGGTGCCTCGCCCATTCTGGCGAACAGGCAAACGGGTCACTATTGCCGATGTTTTAACGGAAAATATTGGCGCTGAAAAAACACCATCTAAAAAACCGCAAATGTATATCAGCACGGGCACTGTGGTGGATAACATATCAGTTCCGCCTTCTGGTGGATGTGTGGTCTCAGTTATGGTTAAATTGGATACCGAACCTGATTTGTTAAAATATCCGGGATTTCATCAAATCTTTTTTTACGGCGATTTCAAAAAACAACTCGTTGGTTTTTGCCGTCTATTTAATATAGAACCGCTGGTTGTGTAAAAATTAGCTATACAATCGGGTAAATGGTTTTTAATTTAGCCTGAATATGTGGATGAATTATAACTTTTCACGCCGTGATTTCTTAATATCAGGAACCACTCTATTTGCTTCAATATCTTTTAAATTGCACGGCGGAGAGCAAAATAATTTTTCATCTTATGACGAAGAGATTGAGAACTTTATAAAGGAAAGGCGAATACCCGGTGCAACTCTTGCAGTGTTTAACAAAGGTAAAATAATTTATGTGCGCGGTTATGGTTATGCTGATATTAAAGAAAAAATTAAGCCTGAACCATCTACCCTTTTTAGAATTGCAAGCCTGTCAAAACCGGTTACAGCAGCAGGAATTTTGAAACTTTTTGAGGAAGGTAAGATTGATATTGATTCACCGATTGTTGAATACTTGAAAAAATTGGATATTGATAAAAATATTGTCGATAACCGCTGGTATAAAATATCGGTTAAAAACTTGCTTCAACACACTGGTGGATGGGATTCTAAAAAAAGCGGCGACCCAATGTTTTATTATCCTGCGAAAATCGTTCAGGAAAAAAATCGCACTATTAAGCCGATAGATGTTGTTGAATATATGCTCGGAAAGCCGCTGGATTTTGACCCCGGTTCTAAATATGTATATTCAAATTTTGGTTATTGTGTTTTAGGCAGAGTCATTGAAGCGGTTAGCGGATTAAATTATGAAGACTATATTAACCGCTATATTTTGCGACCCGCAGGAATAAACGATATGCATATTGGTTCTACGGAGTATTCCAAAAAACGCAAAACTGAGGCTACTTATTATACCGCGTTTAATAACCCTCAAATGGCTGAATTGCCCGACAATAAAAAAGAAAATGCAAATCCATACGGTTCTTTCAATATTGAGATAATGGATTCTCACGGTGGTTGGATTGCCTCCGCAGTTGAATTCGCCAAATTTTGTTTAACTTTTTCTGAATATAGCCCAGTGAAAATTTTGAAACCTTCTACCATCAAAAAAATCATTGAACCGCCGTCATATTTATCAGATAAAAATCACGAGGTATATTATGGGATTGGTTGGCTTGTGAGACCAAAAGGGGCAAGTGATAAACCAAACTTGTGGCATAGCGGCAGTTTGCCGGGTAGTTATTCTTTTGCAGTGATACTTGGTGATTCTCGCGGTTGGGTTGCGCTATTTAATGGAAGGTCTGTTGATGAGAAAAATTATCCAAACGATGCAATTGACCCGGCATTACACAGGGCTGCGGCAAAGGTAAAACAATTTTCGGATTGATAATAATTCCACAGCCATCCCACAACAAAAATAAAAAGCGCTGGCATTTTAAAACTCCGAAGGAGTGGCAGGACTATAGCATTGAAATTAACATAAGGTAAAACCACGATAGTGGTGATAGAACGATAATTTAATCCCGGCTATCGATAATAAAAATTCAATGGCTCTGTCACCGCTTTGGGCGGTTTATGATGTTTTTTGTATTTTGTTTGCTATAATCCTGCCACCTGCTTTCGCAGGTTCGCCAAC
>JAKPVM010000149.1 GCA_029572555.1 Verrucomicrobiota bacterium
CAGGATATACAGGATAAAAAATCTTATCCTGCAAAAGAATCCCTGTAAATCTTGTTTCAATTAATTTTGATTAACGTGGTGGGAGCAACCTTGCTCCCGAATACTAAAATTTTCAGCAAGATGCCGACACTACATTAAGAACCACAGGCAAGAATGCCTGTGCTACGTCTACATTTATCTGCGTTCTGGTGCATCTGCGAACATCTGCGAGATTACTTGCTTTTGACGATTTCTGGTGGAACAAGGATAGAAACCGCGTTTTTAAAGTCGTGAACGAAAAGAAAGTTAGTGGCGGAGAGGGGGGGATTCGAACCCCCGGTACCAGTTTTCCCAGTACAACGGTTTAGCAAACCGCCGCTTTCAGCCACTCAGCCACCTCTCCATTACACCTTAAATTATACCAATAATCCTATTACGCGCAAATAATTTAATGACCAATTCTATACGGAATTAATTTAGTAAATCGCATTTTAAAAGGTCAAGTTTATCTTTTCCCTCAAATCTCTGGTGTTGTTCTAAACCAGATATCCTGATTTATCCAACAAAATATTATTTTGTCCTAATCTCAACATCGGCTTTGTTCATAACATTAATGACCAAATTTCTCCTGCTAATTTTTGCCGACGGTGAAATACGACCTGTTCCAGCGAGTACTATCACTTCTTTACCATTTATTTGTATCTTTCTATCCATCACTGCCAATCTTGGCGACTCATCGGGAATTCCATCGCCTACTTTTACTTTCTTGCCATTTACTTCAACAACAACGTTTGTAGGGACATTATTTACAAGGATGTAATAAGGCTTGCTTGACCAGGGCTCAACTGTAAATCCAGTAACATTTGCCTTTGATTGACGTAGGGTTATATTGCCTGGCGCATTGATAATGAACTTTGACACTGGTGAAACCTTGCAATCATAAATGGGCGGTTTTTTGTAATACCGAATCGCATTTACTTGAAGTGTGCCCGGATTTATTGCTGGCCCATTTCTTCTTTGCGCTTTTAAATCATAAGAATCCGGCAAAAGCCCGCCATGTTCTACATCGTTAGTTTCGTATGTATGCTGAATTCCTGCAACGGTGATTCCATCGGCAATCTGTCGCCAGATTGGATTGTCATCAACCTCAGCCAGAGTATATAGGGCATCGGAATAAACAAGCCCGCACCATTGCACTGGCAAGCCCATCCACACCGGCGCTTTCCAGCTTGTTGCCCCCAATACAGCGATTGTGCTGTATGGACCTACCAATCCTTTTGTAGGACTTACGAGATAAACAAATGGCACCCCTGTATAAGCCCAGTATTGGGCGCGCTCTAAAAATAATTTCTCGCCAGTCAATTTATATCCAAGTGTGTATGCGTGGACAAGGTGAGCAGAGGCAAGGATATCAGGCGTATGCAATGGGACCTCCCACGTCTGCGCCCCGCGTGGGACCTCGTTTTTATATATTTCCAGACCGCGTAGCCGTTCTATTGCTAATTTGATGAGTTCATCATCGCCGCTAAAAACAGCAGCGTCTAATGCAGTTGCGAGAACTTGCGCTGTTAATCCGTTCGCATGATTTGTGTAATGGGTTTTTGCATAGTCAACACCAGCGGGTCTATAAACAACTACGCCGTTCTGGTTAAATCTTGATAAATTCTGTTTGGCAATTTGCGATGCTATTTTGACTGCAGGATTAAGGTTGCCATAAACAAGCGGGGCAGTTGGAACTTTGATATGCCCAATCCCGGAATGGAAATAACTCTCCGGACGCACCGCATTGATCGCCTCTTTTAAAGCAGCAGAAAGTTCACGAAACAAAGTATCATGGGCAAATTCGGTAAGCCAATCTTGATAAAATGCAGCGTCTGCCGCTGGCATCGGATTAAATCCCGATCCGGGCCAGTAAGCATGCCGATACAAGTTGTTCTCTCTGATTTTGGAATTTAACCAACCGTGACCTGCTAATTTAACGTAACCATCAAGAGTGAAACCAGGATTTGGTAACGGCGAAAGTCCGCGAAGTTTAATAAATTGCTGAACTGACGAAACAACCGTTTCGCCCTCGCCTGCTATTATCCAGGCGCGAGAAACAACCTTGTTTCCCGGTAATATCTCCACACCTCTTTCTGGCAAAACCTCACCTTCAACTCTGCGGACATTTTCCCATCCGGGAAACAGCAGCCCTATAATATGAGTATCAGTATTAAACGTCCTATCCGGAGAATCAAAGATTGGGGCATACTCTAAATTATTTTCCCAGATAAAACCGATGTAGACCCCGTTTTGAACAATTGACATCAAAGGAAATGTTACTTTATGTGGGGATGGAGTTCTGCGGGCTGATTCAGGTCCGACAATATCTAATTGTGAACTGCTCGCTTCATTTTCAAGATATTCAAGCCCGGCAAAAAGTCCTTGCGTTTTGTTAGTTCCGTATTGCTTTTCGCCTGCTGATAATAAATGAAGCGGTAAAAACATAACCTGACGACGTTGGTTGCAACTAACCTCGGTTGTAGTCTCAATCACATTACTAACGTTTTGAAATGTATAATTAATGCTCCATTCTCCTTTATGTTTATCTTTAAAAGTTGATTGGATTGAAACCCTGTTATTCCCCCTTTTCAACGTTGTATC
This sequence comes from Verrucomicrobiota bacterium, assembly GCA_029572555.1. Lineage (GTDB taxonomy): Bacteria > Verrucomicrobiota > Verrucomicrobiia > Limisphaerales > JAKPVM01 > JAKPVM01. The sequence goes on from JAKPVM010000149.1 coordinate 2,623, forward strand.
TTGTGGAGACAATTCTACCCAGTGCAATTCCTTTTCATAAGTGTATCCAATTCTTACTGGAATAATTGAACACCCAATAGATTTTCCATTAAATTGAAATTCATAAGCTAACGGATTTTTATCATTCAAATGCATTGTCAATTTTCCTGCTGAAATTACAGGCTTGGCTGATGTTATAAACTTTTCTGGTTTCCATTGCGGGAATGTAAATTCTACTCGTGGTTCAACGGTGAATTTTTCAATAACAAATACGCCCGAATTACCCGGTGGGTCAATCCTGAACCGATAATTTGTACCGAGTTTTGGCAACGGCACTTCTATTTCTTGCCATATTACAGGACGAATATCAAAGCGCACAGAATCTTCTTCTGTCGCATTTTTCTTAAAATAAAAAATTTGTCCCATTCCGCCCTTTTCGGATTTCACTTTTAAGATAAGCCATAACGGTTTGTCAGATGGGAAGTTCATCGGCGGACCTACAAAATAGGGGTCTTCCCCATCTACAACCACTTCAAGACCGCCGTTGCCTACTTTGAATGAACTGATATGGTTTAGCGGATGCCACTCTTTGATTATATCAGGATTTTTAAAATTGACCTCACGGGTATTAAAATCTGACTGTTGAGCATAGATAGAGATTCCAATTAACATTGAAACCAGTGGTAAGGTTCTTGTTATCGTTTTCATCATACCCTATTTTTAACATTTATTACTAAACAGGCAAAATCTAAATTATTCAGATTTACAAAATCTGAAACTGGCGAGGGATTTTTGAGATAAAACGATATAAATTCCGATATTCTATAAGAACCACTAAACAGGTTAATTTGTTTCTCGTTGATAAAACCCGTCTTGATTAATAACGGCTCGGATGGTTATGTTAGTTAAACCATTCAATGAGAGAACGCCTTCAATGATATTTGTCTGAGATTTAATCGCATCTGGGAGTTTTGCATAAGACTCTTCATTATTGATTCTGCCCGTTCTTGACTCAACTCCCACTGAACGCGCTGATACTCCAAGTCGTAGTTCATTTAAAGCCATAGTTCTCTTTGCAACCACTGGCGGTTTTTCTGCCGATTGAACATCAGCAACAAACTTACCCGTAAACTCAATTGGTTTATTTAAAGTCTTGTTTATTCCTTTCACGGTAAATGAGAGTATGTTCTGATATTGTGCGCCAGCAAACCCCATTAATTTTGGCTGATTGTCTTGTTCAATCGCAACTACTTTTTTAACTGACTCTATGTTTTCTGATTTTGAACCATCAATAAATTCCCCTTCATAAATAGACCCATCTTCTCCTCTTATCACAACTTTTGAGTCTTTAACTTCTATTTTAAATTTATTGAATAAATCTTCATAATTAGTCAATGACAATGAGGCAGGTTCTGCGGTAGCAGGTTTGACCTCTACGGTTGCAGATGAAACAGTAGATTCTGTCCTGCCCGCTGGAACTACTTTTTCTTTCGGCAAACCGCCGTATAATCTGTCGCTTTTTTGTAATGTCTGAGAATTTGAACCCAGTGACAACTTTTCCATTTTAACACTTGCCGCAATATTTGCAGATTTTGTTTTTACACTCTTATCAGGTTGCTCTATCGGAGCCTCGGCTAATGCAACATGTTCTGTGGGGTGAGGCACATTTCTGGGCAAAGACACCTCATCGATTGTTTTGAACACGGTAGCCGGCACCTGTTTTTCGGAAATTTTATCTGTCTTTGCCAATGACATTTCAGGTTTCTCTAAAATATTCTTTAACAATAACCCACAAACGAGTAATCCACAGCAAGCAATGGCAATTTTTCCCCAAATCGACCTGTAAATTAAAATCCAAAAATGATCCTCTTGCTTATTATATATATCATCAACCTCTTGCAAAAGCCGTTGTCTGCGGGTATCAGATAACTTGACACCATCGCCTAACTCGCCTTTGCGAAGTTGTGCATATTCACGCAATCGCTCTTCTCCGCTCTTATGTGGATTATCTGGCATAAGACCACTTCATATTTATTAGACGTAAAATCAACGGATTTTCTCCCTATTTAATTCGTTTTTCAAAATTGCTTCCAGTTTGTCCAAACATTTGCTTAAACGAGAACTAACAGTTTTTGGTTTAGCATCAATGGCTTGTGCTATTTCCTCATAAGACAATTCGGCAAAATATCTTAACTCAATGACTTCCTTACAAGGATTTCCGAGTTTTTCAAGAGCGCAAAACAAAATCTGATATTCTTCGTTTTTCAGGATATTTTCATCCGGTCTAAATTTGGAATCGGGGATATCAATTTTTATCTCACCATCTCCATCATTTGCATTTATAGATAAAGGCTTTGCGCCGCCGCCTCTTTTTTCTGCCTTTTGTCTTATTATGTAATCGTGGGTTTTATTAATCGCAATCCTGATAATCCAGGTTTGCAAACTGCTCTTTTTATTAAATGATTTTAAGTTTTTGATTACGGATAAAAAAGTCTCTTGCGCAATTTCTTCGGCATCTTCCATAGAAAACTCCGGGCTTAATTGAAATACAAACCTGACGACAGTTGAATAATGGGCATCAAATAGGTTATTCCACGCCGAAGGATTACCAACTAAACATCGGCCAATCAACTCAGAGTCGGAACTGCTGTTCATTAATTCAATTCACTGAAGAAATGTTCAAACCTATTTGGTTTTCTCTGAATTCTTCAAAATTTTTTCCTGGATTTCACGTAATTCAGGATCGAGAATTTGGACATTAGCGTTTTTCTTGAGTTTATCGAAATAATCGGGCAATCGCTTTTGAACTTCCCTCTGTTCCAGATATTTCTTTATCTCATCTTTGACTTCTGATAGTGGTCGTATCCCGGCGGTTTTAATATCAAGCACTTTTATTATATGGTATCCATAAGGGGTGGTTATTAAATCGCTAATATCGCCGACCGACAAAGAAAATGCAGTGGCTTCCAACTCAGGCATCATAGCGGTTCTCGGGTTATCTTTGGCGCGGGTTATTGTATATTCTCCGTCGCGTCCTCTGCCTGAAACATCGTCCGAATACTCCTTCACAAGTTTAACAAAATCATCTCCCTTTTTTGCCCTGGCTAAAACGCTTTCAGCCAATTTTTTCTTAGCCTTTTTCTGTTCATCTGAAAGTTCTCTCTTAAAGCGAAGTTGCGGCGCAGGGTCGCTCATATCTCGTGTAGAAATCAAGATATGTGAAATCTTTCGGATTTCAGGCACTTTAAATTCATCCTGGTTTTCATCATAAAACTTTTTAATCTCCTGGTCGGTGATAGTTATCCCTGATTTTACTTCCCGTTGCACGATTTCATCACAAATTGACTGTTCAAGGACACGGGTTTTAAATTTTTCATAAGATAAACCATTAGCCTTTAAATGGAGCATAAAAACATCTTCTGAAACCATCCGAGATTTAGTCTCATCAATAAATTTTTTTGCTGTTTCTTCCGCCTTTTTCTTATCTTCGTCTGTAGCCTTTTTTAACAATAGCTGCGTGGCAACTAATCTATCAAGCAAACGAGCCTCCAGGACTTTTCTTCTTTCGTCTGATATATATTGAGAACCTGCAACCAGATTTGCCTTTACAAGGACAAAGGCTTCGTCAAGTTGGCTTCTCTTTATTTCAATGCCTTCGCCTTTTGCAATAACTTCATCAGGGAAGAGATCAATTGCTTTTGAAGGCTGATCAGTATTATCGCCAGAAGAGGTATCCTGAGAAAACACCGAACTATTTATCACCAAACATATTCCAGCCAGCAAAACAATATGATATGTATTTTTCATTCTATAAAATATAATAACAAAAATCTGCCTTATTTGATTAAAAAAGCAAATTAAAGTGTACTTTTAAAGTACCCGAAACTTTAATCTATCAGTTCCTGAATTATAATTTCGCTACTTTTACGTCGGTTATATCCGGGTCTTTTGCAATCTCTTCAATTAATTCCTGTGGTGGCAGACTATCAAGATTAATAACAGTCAGCGCTTTTCCACCAGCTACATCGCGGTTTAAACTCATATTTGCAATGTTAATATTATACTTGCTTAACAAAGAACCGATATAACCAACTATGCCCGGACGGTCCTTATTGAAAAACGTTAACAGGACACCTTCAGGCTCTACTTCAAGTGAACGTTCATAAAGTTCAACAATCCTCGGTTGTTGACTTTTTCCAAGTATTGTCCCCGCAGCACTATTTTGTTCGCCATTTGAAAAAACAGCAATATGCACCCATTCAAAATAATCCGACTCTTCATTAGAACGGACTTCCTGGACTTTTAATCCCAATGAATTAGCAAGAATCCTTACGTTCACTTGATTAACATCCGGACCTGCAACGTGCTCAAGAAAACCTTTTAATACACTACGAGTAATTGGTTCTCCTGGCAACTCCGCAGCCCTGCCACCATAAGTAATAACAATCCGTTCATTCCGCTTCGGAGTAATCTGTCCCAATAATTTGCCAAGCTTTTCTCCAAGAATTAAGAACGGTTTAACGGTGTTATACGTCTTTTCATCAAGACTTGGCATATTAACGGAATTTCTAATAGTCCCATTGACAAGAAAGTCGGTAATTGCCTCCGCAATCTCTATTCCGACATTATCCTGAGCTTCCTCAGTGCTTGCGCCAAGATGTGGCGTCATAATTATTTGAGGCAATTGTCTCAATGGAGAATCCTTTGGCAAAGGTTCAGACTCATAAACATCAAGGGCTGCTCCGGCAACTTTTCCACTCTTTATAGCCTCGTATAAGTCTTTTTCATTAATAATACCGCCGCGGGCGCAATTTATAATTCGGACGGTGGGTTTCATTTTTTTAATTGTTTTGGCATTTATCATTCCACGAGTCTCATTAGTTAATGGCATGTGGACTGTGATAAAATCGGCTTGTTTATATATTTCATCTAATTCTGCCAATTCAACCTGGATAGATTTTGCCCTTGTCATAGTAATGTACGGGTCATATCCAAGGACCTTCATGCCAAAAGCCTGTGCTCGTTTTGCCACTTCACTGCCGATTCGCCCTAAACCAATAACACCAAGCGTCTTTCCAAAAATTTCTATTCCAGAAAAGGCTTTTCTGTTCCATTCCCCTGCTTTCATAGAAGCATTTGCCTGAGGTATATTTCTCGCAAGGGCTGTAAGCATTGAAAAGGTTAACTCTGCCGCGGAAATAGTATTTCCACCCGGAGTATTCATTACGACCACACCGCGCTGGGTTGCGTGTTCAACATCAACATTGTCAACTCCTACACCTGCGCGACCCACAACCTTCAAATTTTTCGCAGCGTCAAGTACCGCCTTGGTTATCTTTGTTTCTGACCTGACAATTATTGCGTGTTTATCGGCAACTATCGGCAATAACTCCGCCTCTGGCAGCCGTTGTTTTAAAACTGTTATATTAAAACCTTCCTGCCTTTCCATCAGGGCTATACCTTTTGTCGATATCGGATCACAAATCAATATATTCATATCGCATTATTTATGCAAAGTAATTAAAATTGGTCAATTATTGTTTATAATTTGAAAATTAACAAGTCACGGATTGCCTTCATTACCAAGCACTTTATTTGTTGTCTTAAAATGCAATTTTGCAACCTTGTTTAATATTTCAACGCCATGTTTTTTAACAAACTTAGATGCGATTTTTTCGGTCTGTTCTGAACATCCCCTCGGAAAATCAAACCCATACTCATTTCTCATCTTATCAAGCCGGGTGATAAATTCGTATCTCGCCATTATTGAAGCAGCCGCAACAGCAATATCTGATTCGGCTTTATGTTTCTGGACAATTTTTATCTGTCGCCCCAGACCCATTAACGAATTCTGAATTACCGCTTCTTTGTTCGCAAATTGGTCGCATATAACAAGTTGTGGCGACGGGTTAAGCGATTCTTTTTTCTCTAAAAGATTTTCAATTACCCTGCTATGCCCCCACGCAAGTATCTTATTCACATTGCCGAGTTTTTCATAAAGCCGATTATATGCTTCATTTCCAATAGGCACCACAGAGGCGATGCAGCCGGGTGTCTTTTTGATTATAAGCGCAATTTTCTTCAATGAAGAATCGCTTGTAATTTGCTTTGAATCGCGCACACCAAGACCTTCACCCTCCCATAATTTTATAACTTCTTCATTTACATAAACGCCCGCAATGCAGAGTGGCCCAAAATAATCACCTTTACCCGATTCATCTACTCCAATACGCGGCAAATAATAGTCCGGGTTTAATATCTTTTCATAACCAATAGTCGCTTTTTGCAGTATAAACGGCTCAACCACAAATTCCATAAACTCGCGAGCATCCTTACCCTGAATAACTAATTTAAGATTATTGTACAAAATCACTGACAAACCCGGTTTGCTGGCGAAAAACCGGGCGTATTGCCGTTCAGATAACTCAAAATTATTTTCAATTAAATATTTATAAAGTTCTTTTGCATGGTCTGCGGTCAACACCAGCGAGAATGTCTTATTATTATCCATTATTAAATTCTTATTTTGAGACAATAGGAACAAAATACAATTTAAATTGCTGATTGGTCTGCCGTATAAATTCTTTGTTCTGGTTAAACCTGTTGCGCAACAACCTATTCAATTACATCCTTTTCGGCGTCCTGCTGTTCTTTTGTCCAACCTTTTAATTTTTCACCCCTCATAAATCGTTCATAAAAATTAGTGACTGCTGTATTGGCATAAGGATAAGCATCAAATATTTCTCCCTGTCCGAGGACTCGCGGGTCGCCTTCCTTTTTCAGTTTTTCAAACATAAACCTTTTCATTTTTTCTTTTTCATTTTCATAATTTGGATCTCCAATCAGATTTACAATGCAATCCGAATCTGTTTTAAGATTATACAGTTCTTCCTGTCGACGTTTGCCAAACGATAATTGCCAATAAATTTTTTGCTCAGGTATTTTTCTTGATTTAAGCACCTCTGTTTTTGTCGGGCTGGAATCGCAGTCTAAATAACCTGTTTCCGGATTTCCCCCGGGCCATCGTGATGGTTCAAAATTATACAGATACAAAAAGTCGTTCATAACAATCCCCCTCACCGGGTAGCCACAATTGTTTGGTCTGCCAAGGTCGTTCCTTTCTCTGCCAATTAAAGCATAATTGCGCGAACTGATTACCCTGCCCTGTTTTTTAGATTTAAATATTTCAACAAAACTCTTGCCCGTAATTGGTTGCATTGCGCTTTTAGACAACTTGACCTGAGCAAGTTCAAGAAATGTAGGCGCAAAATCGATGAAGCTAATATAGTCATCTATTATTCTGCCCGGATTTCTAATCCCATTTTTCCACATAATTGCAAGAGGCATTCTGTTCGAAAAATCGTAGGTCTGTCCTTTTACTCGTGGAAATGACATACCGTTATCGGATGTAACAACAACGATGGTGTTTTCCAATTGCCCTGATTTTTCAAGGATTTGCAATATCCTTTCTAAATGTTTGTCAAAATATTCAACCTCAAACGCATAATCTAAAAGGTCAGTCCGCACAACTTCATTGTCAGGTAAGTATGACGGGATTTTCTCAACATCAGATATTTTTTTGCCGCCTTTTGAAATCCCTGAGCCATACTCAAAACCCCGATGCGGTTCTGTTGAACCATACCAGAAACACCACGGTTGGTTCTTTGGAACAGCATTTAAAAAATCTTCAAAGTTTCCCGAGTAGTCATTTTTTGAAATTCCCGTTGTTGGTGGCGTAGTGGTTCTTTTATTAAATGGCTTGCCAGTCATTTGTCTTGGTTTGCCATCATAGTTAGTGGCTACTCCCGGCCCCCATCCTTTGCCTGTTACACCGACGTAATATCCGTTTTCTCCGAGCGCTTCTATCCAGGTCTTAAATTCAGGTGGAAAATATGGCCAGTGGTTGCAGGCTGCTTTTAACTGCCAGGGATTTCTACCGGTCAGCAGACTTGAACGGGACGATGAACACTTTGCGGTTGGCGTATATGAGTGGGTAAATAACAAACCTTCATTAGCGACCCTGTCAAACGTAGGCGTCTTAATCCACTTACAGCCATAAGCCCCTGCGTGTGCATAACCCCAATCATCAGCAATCGCTATTAATATATTTGGTCTGGAAACTGCACCATAAGTGGCGAGCGAACAAAATACTGTCCCAATAAATATGAACAAAAAGATTTTTTTCATGTCTTGTTTTTCTTCAAAGTTGGCAACCATAAGTCCTGCCATTTCAATCCCGCTTCTTTAATCATCTGAAAACAATAATTCAAATCGCCAATGTTTCTATCAGGGTTATTTGTTCCCATAGTAAATTTGCAACCGGCTTCTTTTGCAAGTTTAATGAACTTTAATGATGGAAGTTTTAATCTCCCATTTATTTCAATTGCAACTCCATTTTTTGCTGCTGCATTAATCACCTTTTGCATCCTTTCTTCTGTCCACAATTTGTCATATTCGGAAGAAATCTGGTCGGGCAAAAAAGTTGGATTAACATAAATATCAATTGGCTCTGTGCTCAATATCTTTACAGCCCTGTCAACAAGCATTTCCATAAAAGCCTCTTTATCTTTTATTTCGCCAACCTCCTGCGGTATCCATAGTCGCATTCGTTTTCCATTATCATCGACAATCGTCATTGAATCGGTAAACACATAGTCAAATTGTTGAACTGCGTTTTTTGAAAATAGTTTTACCCATTCACGCCCTTCAGCCTGCATTGCGACAAATATCGGCTTTCCTTTCATTTGCTCTATAAAAGGCTTTATGCCCGCCTCATTGGTTATCGGAAAACCAATACCGCAATTTACTGCAATCCCCAAAAATACGCCATTTGACCGTGATTCCTCTAATGCTTCGTCAAGTGTAAGTCCACCTTTCAAATGGGTATGAAGATTCACAACGGGATAATTAGCAACGCCGAGTCGGAATATTTCTAACTCATAATCCGAAAATTTTTCCTTAGGTTTGCGTTCACTTTGAAGATTGTCGGGCAATCTTTTTACCCGTATATTTTTAAAATACACCTTACTTTCAGGGTCGTGACATTGCAGAGCAAATGTTCCGTGGCCGATTTTTCGTCCAGGACGCCCAGAAACAATCGGTGGTTCTAACGGCTCAACATAATCCACTGTGTTAATATCGTTGATGAATATCTTAACCTGTTTCCCCTGAACAACAATTCTCATCTTGTTCCATTCATCGTCTCTGGCAAGCGATTTATAGACATTCCTTATTCCATATAAACTGCCTGTTAATTTATTTTCTCTGTACCCTCCCCTTTCTTTGGGGGTATTATGAATCTGAGATTCAAATCCCTTTGAAGGAAAACCTTTCTCCTGAAATATTGTATGAAAAAAGACACCGCTATTGGCGTTCGGTGTTGATTTGTATTCAAGTTCTAATTCAAAATTTTTAAAATCCGCATTGCCATCTTTGCCAACATAAAAGAAATGCGACCTTTGTCCATCGCAAACAATCTGTCCATCAACAAGTTTAAATGAATCAGGATTTTCTGAGGCTTTCCAACCATCAAGCGAATTCCCATTGAACAACCATATCCAATCCTGGCTAAAACAATTTTGAATAGCAGAAACAATTATAACCAATAAAACAAAACCAAATCTTTTCATATAAATTTATCTTTTAATGATTAGAATGGTTTTTTATAAAAACTCCAGATTTATTTATTTATTTTTCAAATTAAATCGGATAAATAAATATCGTAATAAACATAAACGTCTAATTAAATGGATTTGTATTAATTTATAGATTTTTTATAAAAACGTTATAAAATTTAAATTAGATACGGATTTTCTTATTTAGAAGGAAATCCCTCTTGATGATGCAGAAAAAGATAATTGTAATTCGCGGCGGCGCAATAGGCGATTTTATATTAACATTGCCTGTTATAGCAGCTTTAAAAGAAAGGTTTTCGCAAAGTCGGATAGCGGTGATGGGCTATCCGCACATCGTTCAACTTGCGTTGCTTGGTGGTCTGGCTGATGAAATTCGTTCAATCGATTCTCGTTCACTCGCACCGTTCTTTATTCCCGGTGGGAATTTGCCACCCGATATGATAAGTTTTTTCTCCGATGCTGTGATTGTAATTTCTTATCTTTATGACCCGGATGAGATTTTTCAAGAGAATGTTTTAAGGTGTTTTAACGGCGTTTTTATCTCCGCACCATACAAACCTTCTGATGAGTTAGGGGTTCACGCAACCGAAACATTCTTAAAGCCACTTGAACAACTTGCTATTTTTTCTCCAAATCCAACACCGGAAATAAAAATTTCTTCGGATGAAAATAAGCAGTCTGATGAGTTCTGGCTCGCTGTGCATCCCGGCAGTGGCAGTGAAACCAAGAACTGGCCTCTACCTAAATGGCAAAACTTGATTAGCAGATTAATTGAATTTGAACAGATAAAAATTTTACTCGTCGGCGGTGAAGCAGAAGGCGATAGACTTGACCTGCTTGCGTCAATGATTCCAGAGAAAAAGCTTGAACTTGCCCGTAATTTGTCTTTAAAAGACCTTGCTTTGCGTATGAGTAAATGCAACGGCTTCATAGGACACGATTCTGGCATAACACACCTTGCAGCTGCCCTTGGCTTGCGAGGAATAGCATTATGGGGTCCTTCATCGCTGGATATCTGGAAACCACGCAGCGAAAAATTTAAGGTTATAAAATACCCGGAAGGCATTTCTAACATTTCAGTCGACCAGGTTTTCAATGAACTGAAATCTATTATCCCTCAATAATGAACTTTCAATTTCCAACAAAGGTAAAATTACCGCAATATCTTATCTATTAAAGTGAACAATACTATAAAACGATTAGGTCTATTTGGCGGGTCATTTAATCCAATCCATAATGGTCATTTGCTTATTGCGCGTATGGCACTGGAAAAACTTAATCTCGATAGAATATTTTTTATCCCCGCTTCAAAATCGCCATTTAAACCCGAGTTAGAATTAGCGCCTGCAAAAGAAAGGCTCAAATTATTAAGATTAGCTTTAGCAGGCGAAACCAAATTTGAAATAGATGAACAGGAAATTAATAGAAAAGGAATTTCCTACACAATTGACACAGTAAATAATTACAAGAAAAAATTCCCTGACTACCAACTCTTTTATATTATTGGAGCTGACCACGCAAATATTTTACCAAAATGGAAAAATGCAAACGAACTGACAAAATTGATAGAATTCGCAATTTTTTCAAGACCCGGAGAAAATAATTTAGAAGTCCCTCATCCATTTAAGGGAGTAATCATAAAAGGATTTTCATTCTCAACGTCCTCAACGGTAATAAGAGATAGGATTAAAAACAGCCTTCCAATAAAATGGCTTGTTGCAGAGGCAGTTGCAGAGGCAATCAATAACTCAAAATTGTATCAGTAAAAATGCAAAATAAAAAAATCGATCCTAGAAAATTAGCGATATTGTGCGGTGAATTCGCCGAAAATAAAAAGGCGGAAGACATAGTTATTCTTGATGTCAGGAAGTTGTCAACTATTACTGACTACTTTGTAATCGCTTCCGCCTCCACGGAACCACATCTGCGAGCCGTAGCAGATGAAATACTGGAAAAGTTGCTTGAACAGTATGGGATAAAACCTTATGCAATTGATGGCGAACGCCCAATTACATGGTTCGTAATTGATTATCTTGATGTAATTGTGCATATTTTTCGTTCCGACTTGCGGGCTCATTATGACCTCGAAGGTTTATGGGGCGATGCACCAAAAGTCAGAAGACGAAAATTAAAATCTCCTTTTGATACAATAAAACTGAAAAAAAGGGCCTCTAAAAAATCTATACCCAAAAAGAATTAAGACCCGACTGGATTTTGACCTTTTGATATTCTAGAAGTATCCTGACGAGTATGTTGTTGGTCGCCAATTGTAGGAGGAATTTCTTTAGAAGCCCTTGATATTTCATTAACAATTTTTGTAAACCCCTCAAGCCCTGTTGCCGGAATAATTATTGTGTCGCGTCTACCACCAGCGTCCTCGGTAATCCTTAAATACCTACCACGGGGATTTTCCCTAAGAGTAAAAATAAAAGTCTTACGCTCAATCTGGATCCTCTCGGTCTTTAACACTTCCTCAGCAAAATACGGCTTATGGTAATGTGCTCGTTCCTCATGCCCGTGCCCATGAAACGATGGACGTTCATTTGAAATCATATTAATCCCATTATTTTCAGCCGCGGAAATTTTCTTTATAGTAAAATATCCATTTTCTACCTTATTTTGTCAATACCTTATTTTATCTTTGTAATAGGTCTTTATTCATTAGTATGGCAGGTAAAATTATAAAAAAAACCAGTTGTAATATTTTTATAATACAATAATATTTGCAGCCCAACATAAGCCCGAGAATAGAGCTGGCGTTGAATAAACCTATTATCCGAATATAACAAATCACACAACTGCTCCTGGACAGTAAATAACATTTATCATTTAGCCATAACAAGCGGACTAAATATTATATATAATACAATGGTTAAAATGACGACGAATACTCCTGCCACAGCAGCGGGTTTAGAACTTTTTAAATCAATGTTAATGTTTTGTTTGAATTCCATCGGTTTTGGCAATGGTTTAACTAATGTGATTATTGTCATTAACAACACACATAAGCCAAAACACACAGCCATTCTATTTAAGAATTGCAGCGATGGCACTGCTAATTTTAATGCACCATACGCAACAAGGTTTGTCATCAAACTTACAATCCCGCAAATTGGTGGTGCGCGTCGGACGATAATTCCAAATGCAAATGCCGCAAGAATGCCCGGAGAAATAAACCCCTGACTTTCTTGTATTATTGTAAAAATGCTATTGCTTATCTTTGGATTACCCAATTGCGGCGCAAGGGCTATTGCAATAATTGCAAATATTACCACTGATACCCTCCCGACCCTTACGACGGTTATTTGCGATGCGTTAGGTGAAAGGTGTTTTTTATAAATATCAATCGCGAAAATTGTTGAACCCGCATTAAGCATTGCGGCAAGTGAACTCACGACTGCACCTAAAAGCGCAGCAATAACAAATCCCAGTAGTCCGCTCCCTTGCGGTAAAACATTTCCAAGCAATTGAGCAAGCGCAGTGTCATACTTAAAGGCAATAAGTTTCTCAACGCTTGTTAGTTGACCGCTTGCCTTTGCATTAGCATTAACATTGGCGTTATATTCATCTATTTCTTTCGCTAACTCCTTATTTACACTCCGCCATGAATGATCTTCTGTGGTAAATATTGTTAAGGGTGAGACAAAAATCTTATCATATTCCGATTTTGCGATAGGCAAAACAAATGGGTTGTTAATCTTTACTTTTTTTAATGAATCAGCATCCGGAAAAATGGCTATCATATATCTGCCCGGTTGCCATGAATTAATTTTATCTTCTGTTGGTTGCTCAACAATTTCAACAAATTTTGTTTGTGGATTTGCTTTGTAGTATCGGGTTAAACTGGTTGTAGTGTTATATACAGCTTCAATCTGCATCTGTTTTGAATAAAGGTTAAAAGCTATTATTCCGGGTATCACTATAACAAACGGAATAATCAATTTCATAAAAGCCGCAAACACAATCCCTTTCTGTCCCTGGCTAAGAGATGCCGAACCAAGCGTCCTCTGTGTTATATATTGATTTAACCCCCAGTAATAAAAATTAGGGATCCACAATCCCAAAAGCAATGCGGTCCATGGCAAAATTGTATCAGTTGAAGGCAAAAACATATTTAACCGAGTTCGGTTTAAGTCCACAAAGCGCTCAAATGTCCCGCTATCCGGCGACAATGTTTTCATAACTACCTCGCCCGTTTCAGGACTTACAACCATAGCCGCTTCAGAAGCAATACCTAACTTTTTAAATGCAAAATACATTATTACTGCTCCGCCAAGTATTAAAGCGCTACCCTGAATAAGGTCTGCCCACGCGCAAGCCTTTAATCCACCAGCAGTAACATAAATCATTGCAACTATGCCGATTATCAACGATCCTTCAAACAATGTGAGAGTGTATCCACCTTTTGCCGCAAGTGTGGAAATGGTCAATGCACCTGAATATGTTACTGAACCAAGTAGTAATAAATAAATGAGCACTGTAGCAACAGCCATAAATGTACGCGCCCCGGAGGTAAAACGATATTCAAGAAATTCCGGCATTGTAAAAATCCCAGCGCGCAAAAAGTATGGCAGGAAACCGAACGCAACAACAACAAGCGTTATTGCCGCCATCCACTCATAACTTGCAATTGCCAATCCCACGTGGCTTGCGGCGTTGCCACTCATTCCCACAAATTGTTCCGTAGAAATGTTCGCGGCAATTAGTGAAAAGCCTATTAACCACCACTTTAATCCACGCCCCGCCAAAAAATAATTCTCACTGCTTCCTTCGGTCTTGCTTTTGAGCATGCCGACTGTAACAACGGCAATTATAAATAATACAAAGACTACTATATCAACTGTATAAATTCTGAATGTTTCTGCGCCCATATATGATTGTCAATCTTGTAGTTATATATAAATTTGTCAATAAAAGATTACTAAACTTAAATAAGCAAACTATTTTTACTGAAATTTCTACGCTTGCCTATTCGATATCAAATTCAAAAAGATTCACGCTGCATGGTGGAACCGTTAAATTATTGCCTGATATTTTTGCTGTTTGTTCTTCAATCACAATCCGAGGTGGCATATCAGGGTCGTTAAAAGCCTTCGGGTCGTCACCTGCAATTTGCCATTTTTTCCCATCAATCTTTATCTTGCCACCATTCACCGTTATAGCCACCTGTTGTTGAGAAAGCGAAGGGTTCACAATGCTAACAATCAACTTCTTTCCATCGTTTGATAACGTTGCCTGCGCATCAATCACACCGGAAATTTGAGTTTGAAGAGGGATATCACCAAAATGCTGGCGATACAACTTTAACACCAATCCAGTCGTTTCAAAGGCGGCATTTCTTCGGCTTGTTTTTATACAACCGATTACATTGACCGTTTGCGCATAAAAGGCGGAATGAATAATATCGCTCTGTCTGGCATATTCATTCAATCCAGCGGCAATGCCGAGCGCATCCTTTAAGAAATAGCGTGTTCCAATCTCCCCAAATAAATTTGGTCCATACCAGTAATTCCATTCGGTCATTGCAATCCTGATATTCTTTTTCTCCAACACGGGCACTTGAGAACGGAGTTTCCTGTGGAAATCAACTTTCTTTTTAATATTGTCGGGAATCAACCGGGTATGCGAATACAAACCTTCCCGTTCCTGACAATAAAAATGCTCGGCAATCAAATCCATTCTGTCATAACAATTTTTCAACAATCCTTCGCTCCACGAACCTGCATTGCCAGAACCAATGCAAATTATTGATGGGTCAACTTCTCTCATCTTATCAACAACCCAGTTATGCTTAACGACATAATGTTCAAGGCTCATATAACCAAGTTGCCACGGTCCCCACATCTCATTTCCAATTCCCCAATACTTGACGTTAAAAGGATTAGGTGCCCCATTCTCTGCTCGCTTTTTGCCCCAATAAGTTTTCGTTGAACCATTGCAATACTCAAGTTGCGCAGCGGCAGAATAGGCATCACCAAACCCGGTATTTATCGTAATCAATGGTTCTGCGTTCAAAAGTCTGCATAAGTTAATGAACTCGTGAAGCCCAAAATCATTATGTTCTACCCCAGTCCACGCCGGATTTTTTCTCGGTGGCCGTCTATCTCTATCGCCAATACCATCGCGCCAATCATAGCCGCTAACAAAATTTCCACCAGGCCATCTATAAATCGGTGAATTAAGTTCTTTAAGTAATGCAATTGTATCTGCTCGCATTCCATCGATATTATCAGATGGCATCAAAGATAATGTACCAATATACGCAGAACCATTTTTAACATTAACCTCAAAAAATGCCTTATCGGTTGTTAAACCGGCAACAAACTTAAACGGTATTTTTTTATAAGTTGAAGATGCCTTCGTAAGTAACATCGTAGTGCGTTGCGATTGTTGATCCCCCCATCCTAATGTTACTTCAATTTGCGCCTTATCATCAGACTTAGCCAAGATATAACCCGTGTATGACTTCCCTTTTATCAAACCAATGTCATATTGTCTTATCCCACCACCAGCCCTTATAAAGGGAGTATGTTTCCCGACGAACGGCTTATTTGTGCTCATTATTATTTTGTCTGGCGATCCAATAATTTGCCATGGCGATGCACCAACTATTGGGAATGCAGTATCTTTCAAACCCTTATAGGGATTGTAATTTGCTGTAATTGGAAAATAGAATTTTCTATCTTCAAGCATTTCAGCCCAGATTCCACCATAGATACATCTGCCAATATGCTCAATGAATTGGCCATAAATATACTTTGAAATTGGTCTACCCTTTTTCTGAACGTCAATCTGGACGGCAGGATTTATAACCTGGCTTCTTCCTATCTGAACAAGTTCTATATCGTCGTACCAGGCTTTGCCAGTTGCAAGTCCCCATCCGCCAAGTAAACAGTGAACTTGAAGTCTGTCCTGGTTTTCAGTTTCAAACACAACCGAAACTTTTGTCCAATCTTTTGTTCCAATGACCGCATCTGTGGCGGTTATTTGAATATTGTGGATATTAATGAGTGCTCCGCGTCCAGTAGTAGGCTTTACATCTTCGGTTTTTATCCAGCCTGATAATCTGTAGCGGCTGTGCGGTTCACAAGGGACGGTTGTACACCAGCCAGCGTCAGCGCCTTTTTCAGATGAAATCGAAACACTTCGTTTACCTGTTCTACCAAAATCTGCAACGGTATATTGAGCCTCGCCGCCCCATTTATCCGTCTTCCATCCTCGAGGGATATTACCTGCTACCTCCTCAAAAGAATTATTCGGTATCAAATTCTTGCTTTCACCTGATATTTCAATTTGTGAACCAGAAGCAGTTATACTACTCGTTGATTTTTCAGGCATAGCTAAACGAACACCATAAAGTCCACCAGCCAATGCCCCGGGCTGCGCCTGAAACTTGATATTTACCTTTTGTTTCCCATTAATTAGCCTTTCGGGTATCGGGTAAGTTACATCAAAGAACTCATTAGGTTTATTGTTCTCCAACCTTTGAGTACCAATTTTTTCGCCATCAACAAGAATGTCAAAAATCCTGTTATTAGCATCGCTCCCCCAATAAGTGCAAATCAATTCTGCTGCGCCCTGTTTTGGAGTCTTCATATCATACGCAAACCAACCGCCGTCAGATGAATGCCGCCATTTTTTCCCATAAGCCACTCCCGTGCTCATCTTTTCTCCTTTAAGATTATGTTCCCGTTCTGATTGTTGGTCGGCAATAAGCACAATATCTGTTGTTCTTGCAGCAAGTTTACGCTCTTTCTCTATTTGCGCCTTAATTTCGGCTTCCCGTTTTGACCATTCTTCCTGTGTGCAAAGGTCTAAATAAACTGTGTATCTGCGATCGTGTAAGGAGAAGAAAGGTGTTAATTCCACATCACGCGGTTTGCCTACGGATTCTGTTTTAAACAACAATTGTTCTAATGAAACTGGTCTCACCCATTCATTGACGGGCTTCCCATTGTTCAAAATTACCGGGACGTAAAGCGGCTTGTTTGCATCCGGGTCATTTACCGGACCAAGGTTCGCAGCAAGTAATGTTGGACCATAAAATATTGCAATCCTATTAGGATTATCCGGCATCGATTCAGTCCTCAAACTCATTGGCAAACTTACTTCAATTATATCGCCATTTTTAAACGTCCTCTCTATTTTAGCGAAGGTAGACGGGCTTGATTTAACCGACACATTTTTGCCATTTACTTTTATTTTTAAGTCTCCTTTTGCCCAGTGTGGATGCCTGATTCTCAGGATAATATTTTGTGGCTTATCACACTCTACGGTAAATTTTATATCACCGGAATATGGAAACTTTGATTCTTGTTTAAGAACAATCCCCTTTTTATCCCATTTCACCACCGATGGTATAAACAGATTAACATAAATTCCTTTGTCATCGTGAAAATAGATTGCCTCGCCGTATTTGATATGGTTTTCCATTCCTGTCCCAACACAGCAAGTAAAACTATCATAAAGGGTCTGATAAACCTTATAATGACCGGGCTTTAACGAAAGATTATAAATCACCCTACCATCAGGATGTTGTGTGGCAAGAATATGGTTTAACAAAGCCCTTTCATAAAAATCTGCAACTTTTGCGTCCGCTTCCCAGCCAAAGATATGCCTTGTAAGTTTTAGCATATTATAAACATTACAGGTCTCTGTTGTATCTTCACTGAGTCTATCATTAAGTTTATCCGGTTCGCCGAAGTACACTCTATCACAATGCCCCCCTGTTACATACGAGTGATGATATACCACTCTGTTCCAGAAAAATTCTGCTGCTGCCTTATCTGTTTTATTTCCAGTGAGTTCATATCTTGTGGCAAGTCCGGTAAGTTTTGGTATCTGTGTATTGGCGTGTTTTCCCGGTAAAATATCTATCCCTTTAGCAAGCGGTTCAAGTATGGCTTTATGATGAAACTTTTTGGACAAATCAAGATACTTTACTTCCCCGGTGTCGGCATATAAATCTGCAAGCACTTCATTGATTCCCCCGTGTTCACAATCCAAAACTTTTTGCATCTGTTCATCATTCAACTTTGAAAAGACTTTTATCATCCAATCTGCAAGATTACGTTCCACCTCAAGAGCCTTTGTATTTCCGCACCATCTATAAGCATCGCGTAAACCAGCCATCAACTTGTGCAATGTGTAAATTGGTACCCAGCACTTATTAAGATCAAAACCGCCATACGGTCTTATATCTCCCGGCTCGATTTCAGCGAAAACTTTTCTTCCATTTGGAATAGCAGCCACATAACCATCTCCGTGAGCCTTCTGACATTCCGCAAGTTCGTTCACAATATAATCGACCCGTTCTTTAAAACGGATATCACCAGTGCTCGCAAACCCAAGTGAACAAGCGCTTAGATGATGACCAAGTGAATGGCCGCTAACGCCCATCCTTTCCCATCCCGGATAATGTTCCGCTTTTGGCTTTAACCCTGCTTCTTTTCGGAAATTTCCAAGAAATCTGTCCGGTTCAAGACTTAAAAGATATTTTACTGCCCTATCTTGAGCAGTCTTAAACGGACTATCAAGCAACTGAACATCGCGTAAACTAAATGGAACCGCCTTTGGAGCAACTACCGGTTGCGCTTTTAATTGTAAATCGTCTCTCTTTGTCACATCTCCCTGAACTAAAAAAGATGCCGATACTAACGAGACTACCGCCAACTTCAACTTGATATTCATTTTCATAAGATTAACCATATTCTCTACATTAGTTTCATCTTAAACCAACAAGGACACCAAAAGACCAAATCAGCGTCCAAAGGTTTTGTTAATTAATCTTATTTAATTTAATACCGATGGCAATACTTTTTCTATCTTTTTTATTTTTTTATATCGCCAATCGTAAATCACCGCGCTACTTCAACAAATCTAACGCTGACTTAATAACTGATTCGGTAGTCAACTTGTGATATTGATACAAGTGTTCTGCAACATAAGCGGATTGTCCAAACTCGCCATTAATTCCCAAAGACTTCATCCGATGGGGAATATCCGCTTGTGATAAACTATGTGAAAGCATTGCCGCCATACCCCCTATAAGTTGGTGATCTTCAATCGTAACAACCCGACCATTAGCGGCTTTAACATGTTTTCCAATTGTTTCAACATCAACCTTATTCACAAAAGGATTATTGATAACAGTGGCATTTACACCTTGTTGAGCGAGAATTTTTCCAGCCTCAATTATTTTCCCCACCAAAACACCACATCCAACCAAAACCACATCTGTCCCTTCTTTTATCACCTGCGCCCTGCCCCATTGATAAGTAGCATTTTCTATCCAGTGAACAGGATAATTTTCTCGTCCGATAAAGAAAATATAAGATTCGCCATCTTTTCCTGCAAGCCTATCTTGAGCCTGTCGTTTTATGGCTTCATACATCAATGCCTCCGCCTCGTCGGCGCAGGATGGGGCAATTATGACGGTATGCGGTATAGCACAGGTTGCGGCAAAATAGGTTGTTGCCTGATGTGAAGCGCCATCAGCAGCATCTTGTAGACCTATATGTGAAAATATTGCAATCAACGGATTCTGCGACAACGCAGCCATAATTAGCGGCAAATTTCCTTTCGTGATGCCAAACTGTCCAAATGTATCAACAATAGGTATAAAACCCATCTTTGAAAAACCTGAACCAGTGCTGACCATATTAGCTTCGGCAACGCCGACCTCTATAAATCTACCGGGCACCGCCTTGTGAAAGCCACTTATACCAGTGGAACCTTGAACGTCAGATGATATTGAAAAAACGGGATAGCCCTCTTGCGCTGCGCGAATAACCCCTTTCGACAATCCAGCCTGGACTTTATCTTTCTTTACAGCAGGTGGAACAGACGGTTTTGTCTTTTTTTCTTGTTCCTTTTTCTCCCATTCCGCTCGCAATGATTTAGCCCAATTTGCAAATTCTTCAGGAGGATTGCCATTATATATTTCAGCGACAAAATCCACAATTTTTTCTGCATTGTTCAATGGAAAACCGTGTCCACCGGCTTTGTCCTCCATTGTCATTTTCACACCATAACCTTTAATGGTTTTTACCCAGACGCATACAGGCTTATTTGGATTTGCTTTGGCATCGTTAATTGCTTTTTCTATCGCAAGATAAACCTCTTGCAAGTCGTGGCCATTCTGAACCTTTATAACATTCCAACCCAGAACTGAAAGAGATTCAAAGGTTGGCTGCATACTGAAAGCGTCTTTTGAAATTCTACCTGACAACTTTGTATCGTTATCGCTAATTACCATTACAAACGGATTAACCAATCCCTTTGCCGCAAGCCCCGGTATTGCGGCAAACGACTCTTTTGCTTCGCCTTCCATTGCGGCGCCATCTGAGACTGTGCAAATAGTAACCCTGTCCCTTACGGCTATCTTATCCGCAATAGCAAGTCCTTGAGCCTGTGGCAAACCTGAACCAAGTGGACCGTTGCTAATCAAAACCCCCTCTGGATTTAAGTGCGATTCGCCGTGCCCAGTCAGTTTGCTTGAAAGACTCCTAAAACCTTTAAGATCGTCAAAAGTTAAATTATCAAACCCATAATTTGTCCTTAGTGCATAAATACCATTTTCTGTATGACCGGCGTCATTCACAAAATTAAAAGCCTCATACCATTGCCTATCCTTTGTTGAAAACATTATGCCGTGAATAGCAGCGTTAATTTCGGCGAACGCCGCTGGACCACCCCAATGGCAGGCTGCTCCGCCATTGACAGCATGCATATTCATCAAAGCCACAAGCGCCCTTGTTGCCCGCGGGTCAGCAAGGATTACCTCTTCACCGCCAGAGTTTTTAACTTTTACTGAATATTTTGGTAAACGAGTTGGCGTTCCAGCAAGTTTCACCTTTACATTCAAAGGTTTTAACGGCGGAACTTCTACCGTCTTAACAATTCCACTATCTGCTCCCATAAGATTCCTAAATTATTTAACTTACTAATTTATTGACAATCCTTGAAAAGTGAAGAAATAAATTCAAAAATTTAAGTTTGATAAACTGATTTCAGAAACTTTCAATTCCACCCACAAAACATGTATTTCCTGAGGTTTGACGATTAGTGCGGCAAAATCAATTTAAAACCCCTGTTTTTCAATGTGTTATGAATTTGATTTTCTTAATTTATGAGGTGCATCAAAAGTCGGGATACAATTATCAGTGAAAGAAGTAGAGAACGCTGATTTGCACAGATGAAACAGATTTACAGGATTGAAGGAAAAGAAATTTAACAAGGATACACAGGATATACAGGATAAAAAATTATATCTTGTTCATCCTTGTGTCTTATAAAATATCCTGTTCATCCTGTCTATCCGTGTTAAAAATAAAAAATCCCTGTCCATCTCCTGTCTCCGTTTTGTCTATCAAGGCAAGTATACATCTATCTCTGCGTTTATCTGCGTTTCTCCTATATCTCTGCGACATCTGCGAGAACGCTTTCCATTAGTTTTGACGTTTAGTGCGGCAAAATCAATTTTCGAATAAATCCCTTTTTTCAATGTGTTATGAATTTGTATTTCCTAATTTATGAGGCGCGTCAAAAGTCGGGAATAATTATCAGTGAAAGAAGTAGAGAACGC
>JAKPVM010000337.1 GCA_029572555.1 Verrucomicrobiota bacterium
GATTTACTCATTTTTTTGCCTTCAACGAGCAAGTGAGCCCCGTGTAGCCAATATTTAACAAAGCTTTGATTTGCGCCATATAACCCTGTGCCTTCGCTTTGCGCTATTTCATCTTCGTGATGTGGAAAAATCAAATCTTCGCCTCCGATGTGCAAATCAAAACATAACCCAAGATATTTTGTGCTCATTGCGCTACACTCAATATGCCAACCGGGACGCCCCTGCCCCCACGGACTATCCCAGAAAACATTGCCATCTTCCGGTGTCCTTGCCTTCCATAACGCAAAATCCGCAAATGATTCTTTATCGTACTCGTCGTTAATAATACGATTCCCAGAACGCATCTTGTCAAAATCAAGTTTGACAAGTTTTCCGTATTTCCCGCCTAATTGTTGAAATCGCTGAATACTGAACCATATTGAACCGTCAGCCGTTTGGTATGCAATACCGCGCTCGAGAAGTTTTGAAATCATTTCCTGCATTTCTTTAATGTGTTCAGTTGCTCGCGGTGTGTGATGCGGCATACGACAGTTCAACTGCGCCATATCTTCAAAAAATGCCTGTTCGTATCTGGATGTGTATTCCTTTAAAGATATACCAGTTTCTTGAACACGCCGAATTATCTTATCATCTACATCCGTAATATTCATTACGTGGACTACGTTGTACTCTTTAAATTCAAGATATCGTCTAACAAGGTCAGCGAAAACGAATGTTCGCCAATTCCCAATGTGAGCAAAGTCATAAACAGTTGGACCACAGCAATACATCCCAACTTTTTTGCCTGTAGGGTCAAGCGGGACGAACTCTTCTAATGTTCTCGTTAATGTATTAAAAATTTTCAACGCCATTGGATCTTTAAAATTGCACCTAAATTATAGAACTCTAAATATGCGCCTTTTAATATCACAACTTTCTTATTATGTGAAATTATATTTTGACAATTTAGGAAGACACAGAAACAAATACACCTGGCTTTATTCTTACACGAATAAAGCCAGGTATTTAAATACTAAATCAAAAATAACCGCAAGATTTAGTTCTATGGGATCCGCAAGATTGTAAGTGAATTTGGTGGAAATTCAAATTGCAGAGAATTTCTTTTGACCTGCAATTTAGTGGTTTTTGGCGAGACCTTTGTCGGATTGTCCAAAGAATTCTCATCATTTGATTTTTCCGATGTTAATACAATCGCGGTACCCTCTGATGCGCCGGATTTACCCGCTATATTGATTGCAGCAGTTTGTGGTTCGGCGGAAACATTAACCACCTTTAATATCACTTCTTTTGTTTTACTTACGACGGATGCAGAAGCATAGAGCGACTTCGTAGTAGGAGGATAGGCAACATCGTGAATCAACTTGTTATCGAGATAGCATTTAATTCTATTACGAGTAACCTCTATCTTAATATCGTACCACTTACCCGTTTCTATGCTACCGGATACTTCATTGCCTATGATTCCTCCCATCTCGATACCGTGTCTGCGGTTCCCCCACCCACCAATATTCCACCATGACTTTTCATTTTCATCATTAACATTAAACAAAATTAAAAAACCTTCGTCCCCACTTATTTTGCGGGCTTTTAGGGTATAAGTATATTCTGTAAATTTTTTGTTCTGAACAATAGCGCGGACATTTTCCGTTATTCTTGTCTGTCGTAATGCCCCCTCATTAACAGACCAATCTCCAGTTCCTAAAAACTTCCATCCTTCGGTGCCTTTTGAAAAGTCTGATTCATACACGACCTTTCCATCCTGGATTACTTTTATGTCCTTGAATTCCGCCTGAGTTAGCCATGTGCCTACACCAATTGTGCCACCGCGCGATGTTGTAGTAGTTGCTTCAGAACTCTGAAGGTCAATCGGCAAAACATTGTCGCCACGATTTTCGCTGAACATTTTTTGAACGTAATATGACGGTGTCCCGTAAACTTTATGATTATCAAAATAAATCAAATCCGGGTTCCAACGTTTGTGATTTAAATTCGCAAATAATGGCGCATAACAAGCCATAACCACAATGTCAGAATTTCGTTCTATGCCTGTCATAAATGCTGCTTCTCCAATAGCGCCTCGCAGGTTTCCATTACCACAACCCCTTGTAACGGCAAATTCGCCAACAAAAATCTTTGGTCCTTTTCTATCATAATTGTCATAATGACCAGCTTCTTTAATAAAAAATTCGGGTGAATTATAATAGTGTTCATCAATAATATCCGGCATCGGGTTGTTAGGATAGCCACCCCAGACATCCGCAATAAGATTCACATCAGAATATTTGGCTTTAATTGCGTCATAAAATAATTTCCATCTCTCTCTGTAAGCCGGACCGCCATTTTCATTGCCGATTTCCATCAATTTGAGATTGAACGGTTGAGGATGTCCAAACCTTGAGCGAAAACTTCCCCAGACTGAACTAACCGGTCCATTTGCATACTCTATTGCGTCAATGGCGTCTTGAACCCATTGCCCCATTTGGTCCATCGGAATAACTTCTTTGTGAGACATTCCAACATTGATGCAGAACAATGGCGCAGCGTTCAAGTCTTCGGCAAGTTGCAAATATTCGTGGAATCCAAGACCGTGAGTTGCCCAATATCCCCAGAGATTCCAGAGAGGTCTGCGGTTAGCAATGTCTCCAATCGTATGTTTCCAATGATACATATGCGCCATATCATCACCTTCAACCCAACAACCGCCGGGGAAACGGACAAACGAAGGCTTTAAATCCGCAAGCATCTGGCAAATATCAGGTCTTAAACCGTGTCCTTTAAATGTCTTTTTTGGTATTAACGATACCATATCTAACCAGACAGTACCTCGTTGACTGGCACGAATTATCAGCGATGATTTATGGTCTGTCGAAGATGGTTTTAATGTAAGCGAATATGTAGCCCAGTTATTGTTTATTCCTTTTATTTCGCCCGAAGCCAATGTCTGACCTGAATTTCCTTGAATTTCAACTTTCAAGTTTCCGCCGAACCCATCTGCGCACCGAGCGGCAACAGAAAAATTATATTCTTCGCCCTGTACGGCGGAGATTCCCCAGTAACCTTGATTGATTAAACCAACATTTCCATCATCTGCCTGTGTAATTCTCAACTTAAGGCTGCGTCGGTTAAAAGGTGTGAACGGCCGCGATGTATCAATAGATATATCGCCGCGAGCGCTTCCATATTCTTTGAAATTCCAGTTATCCGGTCTTTCTGAATCTTCAAATGAACGGTTTCTAACCTGCTCGGGATAAATTCCGCCATCTGCTGAAAGGTTAATATCTTCAAAGAATATCCCCCACAAAAGCGGGCTTATCTGGTGTCCTGGTTTGTTAACCTGCACAGATATTTTTGATGACGGTTCAGCCGCAGAAACAAAAGCAGTTGTTACTGCGAGCACAATGGATACTATTAACTGTTTCATAATCAGTCCTGTTTTTCTTTCTATTAATATTTTTCTGTTATTGTTTCGTTAAGTTAACCGCGGAAATATAAGTAAATTGATATTATGATTAACACCACCACTACAGAGGTAATAACATCCCATTTGTTCCAACTTGCCCTTGTTGCGGCGCGTTGCTCTGGTGTAGTAGTTGCAAAGGTTAAGCCCTTTATCTTTTCATCGTCAGGCGGTTGGGTCAAATAACTAACTACCACCATTACAATTATACAAATTACGAAAATAAATAAGCTGAAGTACTGGAAATATATGTTATTTATTATCCACAAAAATGAGCCTTCTGGGTAGCCGCTTTCATATCCTTTTAAATGCAGTGCTACTGGTGTATCAACAAGCAAGCGGAAGATGCCGAGCACAAATCCTACGATTAATGCGGCAAGACAACCTTTTCCATTTAGCCGTTTCATAAATACTCCGAGAAAGAACACAACGAAAATTGGTGGCGCTAAATAACCTTGCATAGCCTGCAAATAAAAATATAAACCTTTTGAACCTTTTATTACTGGAATCCATAAAAATCCAATGATTACCATTGCTGCTGTGGCAATCCTGCCAATTTGCACAAGTTTATGCTGCGAGGCGCCCGGTCTAAGTTTTTCGTAAAGGTCAACAGTGAATAGTGTAGAACTTGCATTAAACACGCCGGAAAGAGAACTCATCAAAGCCGCAAGCAATCCAGCAACAACAATACCACGCAAACCAGCCGGCAAAATATGGGCTACCATTAATGGAAACGCAGATTGAGCTGCATCTCGATTAACAACCAAATTACCACCTTGTTCAACAAGCAACGTCTTAAACTCTGGAACCTTACCTGACATCGCAAGCGCTAAACATATCATACCAGGAATAATGAATAAAAACACAGGAAGTAATTTAAGATATGATGCAAAAATTGCGCCACGCCGAGCTTCTCGTTCATTTGGCGCTCCGAGAGTGCGTTGAACAATGTATTGGTCAGTACACCAATACCACAATCCTATAATAGGAGCGCAGAATAACATACCAATCCACGGAAAATTACCATTAAAATACCAAGCAATTCGGGTTGTCTCCTTTACCGGCTCCCATGTTCCTTCCATTCCCGGGGGAATTAACGGTCTCCATAAGTTAAACATATCCGATGGCAATGCTGTGCGAAGTTCGCTCCAACCGCCAAGTTTAATCAAACCAAACACAGTTACCAATGCAGAACCAATAACCAACACAACCGTCTGAATCGCCTCAGTATATGCCACAGCGCGGAACCCACCCAGAACCGTATAAATACCAGTGGCTATTAATACCGCAATTGAACCAACCCAGAAGCTATCAAGTGTTACAAAACCTAAATTAAGTTGAATTTCTGGCAACAACGTCCCAAATACAACGCCCCCTGCAAATATACCAACGGCAATCTTCGTTAGAATATAAGC
Organism: Verrucomicrobiota bacterium; assembly: GCA_029572555.1. GTDB lineage: Bacteria > Verrucomicrobiota > Verrucomicrobiia > Limisphaerales > JAKPVM01 > JAKPVM01. The sequence continues at coordinate 4,873 of JAKPVM010000337.1, forward strand.
CACAAGAGAAATAATTGATAGCACCCACCTTGCAGTTGGAGAGAACCGTTTCTCCAGGAATTCCGGCATAGTATAAACCCTTGAACGGATATAAAACGGCACCAGTACCCATCCAAGCACAAGCAAACACCAGGCATGCAATTCATAATGAGCCATAGCCACGCCATCTGTGCAACCGCTTCCCGCTAACCCAACAAGATGTTCTGAACCAATGTTTGAAGCAAAAATTGATGCCCCAACTATCCACCAACCAAGATGACGGCCAGCAAGAAAATAGTCATCGGTAGTGTCTTTGTTCTTTTTAATACTCCACCAGGTAATCAATAGCAGTATTCCAAAATACCCAACAATTACTATCCAGTCAGCTGCCGTAAAAGCGCCACCCGCAGCCAATATTGGAATAAACGTAGATTTCATTTTTGTCCTTATTTAACGTTAAACTTGTACATAATTACGTTCTTATAAACCTGTCCCGGAAGTAAAACCACTGATGGAAAGTTCGGTTTATTTGGAGAATCCGGAAAGTGCTGTGGTTCCATACAAAATCCATTCCTAAACTGATAAACCCATCCGTATTTTCCTTTTATTGTGCCATCAAGAAAATTTCCTGAATAAAATTGAAGACCGGGTTCCGTTGACCACACCTCCATAAGGCGTCCGCTTGTAGGTTCATAAACTCTCGCCATCAATCCAAGTACCTTTTCAGGTTTGTTTATTACCCAGTTGTGATCATAACCTTTTCCGAACTTCAACTGCTCGTCGTTATTATTAATTCTGGCGCCAATTATGGTTGGATTTCTAAAATCAAACGGCGTTCCATCAACCGGACGAAGTTCTCCTGTCGGAATCAAGGTCTCATCAACAGGGGTAAATTTATCTGCATTTATCATAACTTCGTGGTTAAGGATGTCGTCTTTGGCTGCAAGATTAAAATAAGAGTGATGGGTAAGATTAACAACTGTTGGTTTATCCGTTGTTGCTGTAAATTCAAGCCTCAGCGCATTATCTTCTGTTACTGTATAAACCGCTGTAACATTTAAATTACCGGGATAACCTTCTTCACCGTCTTTACTGGTGTATGTCAATTTCAAAGCCGGTCCATTAGCGCTTATAAATGGCGTGCCTTTCCAGACAACCTTGTCAAAGCCTTTTATCCCGCCGTGCAAATGGTTCGGACCATCATTACAGGCAAGCGAATATTCAGCGCCATCAAGTTTAAATTTTCCTTTTGCAATCCTATTTCCATATCTGCCTACAATAGCGCCAAAATAAGGACTATTCTTAATGTAACTATTTAAGTTATCGTAACCAAGAACAACATCGCCGAGGACGCCATTTTTATCAGGCACTTTTAAAGAAACAACAATACCGCCATAATTGCTAATACGCGCCTCCATACCTTTAGAGTTTCTTAATGTGTAAATATCAATCAACTGGCGATCATTTGTCATACCGAATGGTAGTTGACTAATTTTTCCATTCTCATCGTAAGTGCAGCCTGATAAAAATGCCACTGCCCCAATCAATGATATCTGTTTAATTATATTGTTCTTCATATCTGGTTATTTGTTTTTTGTCCGTAATAAGCGTTTGCTCCATGTTTCCTGAAAAAGTGTTTATCCAGAAGGCTCTGCGAAATCTGTTGTATTTCCGGATTTATTAAAAAAGTCTGCAATGCGAGTTTTGCCAAAAATTCCAAAATAACTGCCGATTCAACAGCTGAATGAGCATCTTTTCCCCATGTAAAAGGCCCATGACTTGCAACAAGAACACACGGAAAATCAAGCGGATTTATCCCGTTAAATCGTTCAACAATTACCTTTCCAGTGTTTGTTTCATAATCATTTTTGATTTCGTCGGGTCTCATCTGTCTCGTACAAGGAATTGATCCATAAGCATAATCCGCGTGTGTTGTACCAAGGGCTGGAATTTCCTTACAGGCTTGCGCCCAAGCAGTGGCATATAAACTGTGAGTATGAACTATCCCGCCAATCTGCGAAAAAGAGAGATACAATTCGCGATGTGTCGCTGTGTCTGAACTTGGATTATAATTTCCCTCCATCACCTTGCCATCTTCAAGAGAAACAATAACTATATGCTCCGGCTTTAAAACATCATAAGGCACTCCAGACGGTTTAATGGCAAAACAACCTTTCTGCCTATCAACCGCGCTTGCGTTCCCAAATGTCTTTAATACCAATCCCTCTTTTACCAGGTCAAGATTAGCTTTCCAGACAAGTTCTTTAAGTTCTTCAAACATCTTTAAATCATTTTAAACTTCTATAAACGCGCCTTATTCCGAATATCAATTAACTTTTTCATCACTTCGAACAAATTGCCGTGCCATTCTTTTGTGCCAAAGGCGTCGTGTAAAATCTTATATAAAGCATACAATTCTTTATAAACTGCATTAGCATCAGGATTAGGTTCAAAAACATGCGGTTTCAAGCCCGTCATAAATTTTTGAGCCGTTTCGAAATCCGGATAAACCCCTGATACAACAGCGCCAGCGATTGCCGCACCAAGCGCACAGGTCTGGGCCGAACGACTTACCTTCATTGGTCGTCCCGTTACATCCGCGTAAATTTGCATAGTAAAAGGACTTTTCTCTGCTATTCCACCGCAATTTACCACCTGTTCCACTTTGACACCGTATTCCTCAAACCGATTAATAATCGTTAACGCACCAAACGCTGTTGCTTCCGTCAAAGCCCTATAAATTTCAGCCGACGTAGTATAAAGTGTTTGCCCCATTAATAGACCGGTCAACCTCTGGTCAACAAGGATTGTTCTATTGCCGTTATTCCAATCAAGCGCAAGTAATCCGGATTCACCGGGTTTTAACTTTGCGCCAGCCTTTTCCAATGCTGAATGCGAACATACCTTAGGTCCACCGGGTTGAATATAATTTATGAACCAGTTGAAAATATCACCAACCGCTGATTGTCCTGCCTTCAATCCATAGTATCCGGGCAAAATACTTCCTCGGACAATTCCGCACAAACCGGGTATATCCGGAAGTTTTTCGCTTTCAGGCATCACCATCATATCACAGGTGCTTGTGCCAATTATTTTAACAAGAGTCCCCGGCTTAATCCCCGCCCCTACCCCGCCAAGATGAGCGTCAAACGCACCTATTGCAACTGGAATTCCTTCCTGCAAACTTGTGCGCTTTGCCCATTCTCGGGTTAATTTTCCTGCTGGTTTATCTACTGTTAAAGCCTTTTGCCTTAATCTCTCACGCAATTTTCCAAGTTCAGGTGAAAGTTGACCTAAAAACTCTGCATCAGGATAACCACCCCAGTCATCGTTATACATTGCCTTATGTCCGGCTGCGCATACGCCGACAGAAAGTTTATCGGGGTGTTCAGTGCCGGTTAAGGCTGCGGGTATCCAGTCTGCGCATTCAACCCAAAGATATGCTGCATTAAACACCTCCGGACTTGTCCTTAAACAATGCAAAATTTTGCTAAAAAACCATTCGCTTGAATATTTTCCTCCGCACTTTGCAAGATAGTGTGGTCGAATTTTTCTTGCAAGTTCAGTAATTTCTTCTGCCTCAGCAACACTTGTATGGTCTTTCCATAGCCACGCCATCGCTGCTGGATTGTTCTTAAATCTTTTATCAAATGCCAATGGCTTGCCATTTGCGTCCACAGGCATTGGTGTGCTGCCTGTAGTGTCGACACCAATACCTACTATCTGTTCAGGCTTAAATCCGCGCACCGATTTTCTTGCATTTGAAAGAGCCTCTTTAATCGTTATTTCTGCCCCTTTGACATAATCACCGGGATGCTGGCGGGCTAAATTCGGATCTCGAGAAAGTATGACGCCATGTTCACCATGTTCATATTCCCAAACAGCCGTCGCAATTTCTTTGCCATTGGCAGTGTTCACTATAATGGTTCGTACCGAATTGGTTCCGTAATCCAGACCGATTGTATATTTTGGGCTTGCTTTCATTTTCAGACACTTTCAGTTTTTATTATTCTCCGTCTGATTTTGAACAATCACTTTTATCACATTATCCCCATAATTAAGGTTAAGACTAAATGCCTCATTTATTTTAGATAATGGCAATTTATGCGTTATCAATTTCTTTAAATTTACCAGTGATTTTTTTGTCAGATTTATAGCGCGCGGATAAGTATGTTTCATCCGCCTGCACATTAAAATTGTCAGCCCTTTTCTCCGAGCTGTGGAATGTCTCATCAGCAACTTATCATCATCAGGAATTCCAACGAGAACTACCTGTCCTCCATTGCAAACCACATCGACGGCTTGATTTGTTGATTCTTCTCCCCACGCCGCCTCAATAGACACATCAACTCCTTTGGTCTCTCGCATTATAACCTTTTTAACATCTTCACTATCACAATTAATTGGCACTGCGCCAAATTCAGCCGCGGCAGACAACCGCCAGTTAAATTTGTCTGAAATAAATATCGGGTCTGCCCCTGAAAGCTTCGCTATTTGAAGAATCAACAAACCAATCGGTCCGGCGCCAAGAATTGCTACCGAATCCCCAATCTTTATATTAGCAAGGTCAATGGCGTGAATAGCAACGCCGAGTGGTTCAAGCAATACTGCCTCTTCGTCTGTAATTTCTGGCGGGACAGGAAAACAACATCGGGACGGGACTATCATATATTCGCAAAAACAACCATCGCAAGGATAGTTGCCACAAAACTGTAAATTCAGACAAAGATTCGGATTACCTTTTTGACACATTTCGCACCAACCACACGGTCTTGCAGGATCAACCGCAACTCGGGCGCCGCGTTTTAACAGGTCGTGATTCCCATCAAACGGTTCTTCTCCCAAATCTTCTACTATCCCAACAAACTCGTGCCCGATAATCAATGGCGATTCAACAACAGTGTCCCCGATACGTGCATATTTAAAGATATGAAGGTCGCTGCCGCATATCCCGCTTGCAACGACCTTAATCAAGACTTCGCCTCGTTTTGGATGGGGAGGAAAACTGACTTGCTCAAGCCGCATATCCCGAGGCTTATGTATTCTCGCAGCAAGCATCGTGTTTTTTCCCGATTCCATCCAATTATTTCGTTATATTATTGATGCAAATAAACATCCCATCTGAGATACTTCGAAAGCGCTTCGTTTATTCCTTGTGCCACATTCGACGGATTTACTGCCACGTGATGTTCAAATCCGTTTTCACAAATATACCTGAGCAATTTTTGAAAATCTTTTATCTTTACAACGCCGTAGCCGCCAAATGTTTTTAATGGGTCTTTTGTCAATTCACCTTCTCCAATATAAGCTCTAATCTTGCCATTTATATCATCTGTGCTGATACGGAAATAAGTGATAGCCGTCGGTTTTAATCTGCCAACAACAGTGCCATAAGTGTTATCTTTCCCCACTGTGCCAGCGATTATCGCCTGGTAATCCATCACAGGGGCTTTTTCAAAAATATCCTTAGGAAGATTGCTGCAATGGAAAATCACACCTTTATCCGGGTCATCACCAAAATTATTGTTCCAATCGACAATTGCGCTGGGCTTCTCACTTGCCTTTGCCATAACGTGCATTGCTACTGCGCCAGTAACATCAACTTCGCAAGCGCTGCTCATTCCCATATTGCTGAGCATACTCATCATAGCGCAAGGAACGACACCAAAAAATTGCTCCATCGCAGTCCAGCATTGAATCGCTGTTGCGTTCAATCTGGCTTCCTTAATCCATTTATCCAATGCAACACCGAACTTCGCCATCTTTATGAGAACTGTCGGCGGCGTTGTTCCGACTTTTACATAATCTTTTATCTGTGAAAGTTTTGCCTGCACTTCAGAGGCATCATCTTTCATCTTTGAGACCCAGCCAAACAATTCATATAAATCAAGTGTTTCTACTGATATTCCATACTTCTCAAATAATTTTTCACTGAATCGCACAGTATTAAATGCAGCGGGTCTGGCACCCAAAGCGCCAACGCGCAATCCCTTAAGCGCCTTTACTGCTCGGCAGGTTACAATGAAATTCTGCAGGTCATTTATAAAAGATTTTTCGTTCGGATTAACAGTGTGCAATGTAGTCAGTGTAAATGGAATATTGTATTGCCTTAAACTATTACAAACCGACATCTTGCCGCAAAAACTATCGCGACGGTCGCGTATGGACATAGCAGATGGGTTATCTTTATATGCCTGAACTAAAACCGGTACATTTAGCCCCGACCACCTAATTGTGTTTGACACCGCCCTCTCATCGCCAAAATTAGGAAGGGTTACTAAAATCCCATCGATTTTATCCGCATTTTGCCTGAACAAATTAGCGCATTTTTCTGCATCGGCGAGAGATTCAACTGAACCGAACTTTGTCTCGTTTGCCGGTAAAATTACAGCCCCAATGCCTAATTTTTCAAGAGTTGATAATATTTCTTTTCTGCCTGAATCACAGAGATGGTCAGGAAAGAACCCTCGATTGCCTACAATAATTCCTAATGTATTCATAAAATTTTCCGCTTACAAATTAATTAACTAAACAAATTAATTAATTCTGTCAACAGTTTTTTGAAAATTTTTATTTTTTTTTACATCAGGTCTGTGTTATCAGATTTAGCAACCGGAACAGGCGCTATTAATCGTTCTATTCCTGCATAAACAAGACCTGCTATTCTTCGCCTTGGCGCCGAAACACACTCAACTGTACCAAATCGTGCCCACATTGCACCGTGAGTAATTTTTCTTTCCAGAGTCTTAATTACAAATTCCCCGAGTTCAACAAGCGAACCGACCACAACCACTTTTCGGATTCCCAACACATTCATAGCCGTTGCGATTACATCCGCTGTGTGGTTAAGTATAGAATCAAACCACGGTTCTATACCATTTTCATTTATATGATTAACTAATTCCTCCCAACATGGATTTGCTTTTCCTGTAACCTCAGAAAAACTCAAGAGCAATGCCTTATTTGAAACGAGAGTTTCAAGACACCCTATAGCACCGCAACCGCATTTTCTTGTATTTCCGTAAATAGGGGCGTGTCCAATTTCACCACTAATAGGAAGAGAATTGCGATATAGTTTGCCTTTAACTATCGCTGCACTACCAACACCCTCACAAAACTCAATAAGCGTGAAATCTTCGTGTTCTAATTCAAATGTTTGATGTCCTAATGCAAGCGCTCTATTCTCTTGAACGAGTTCAACAGGGGCATTCCACACTTTTTTAACTAACTCTGCTAAATCAACCTTTTCAGTCCAATGCAAATTTGGAGAAAAAATCACTTCCCGACTTTCCTCTTCAACAATTCCTGGAACACTAATAAGAACTCCCCAAAAATCTTTATGCGGAATTTGTTCAGCAGCAATTTGCAGTTGTTTCAACCAACCTTCTGCGGAATCAGTAGTTGGAACTTTTACCTGCCAATGGTCTACCGCATCTACCCCTACTGGCGAGGCTGTAAAACAAGTCTTATCGACACCAAGTTGAATACATAAAAATCTTGGATCTTTTCTATTTAGCCTCAATGAAATTCCGGGGCGACCAATTTTTATTGCATCCTCTTCATCGTCGCCTTTGTCTTTAGATTTTTTTGTTCTTACTACTTCAATTACGCCCTGTTTTAATAATTGATTGGCAATTTTTCCCACAGTTGGCTGGCTCAAGCCAAGTTCCTTAGCTATCTCGGCGCGAGAAGCCATTCCCATTCTTTGAAGTCTATAAATAAGGGTCTGTTTATTAATCAAACCCATTTTAGTAGGTATTACAACCATAGCAAAATCTTATAATTTTTAAATCTATATAGTCAAGAACGCTTAGTTCGTGAATTATCTAACCAACTGCGTATAATATCAATACGAAAAATTGAATTGACCTTAATTTTAATTCGTCTTTAATAAAAAAATGAAAAAAACAGTTTTATTTGCTATTGCAGTTTTAATTTTTATTTCTTGTACACAGCTGATTTTTTCTCAAACCGTTCAGGTTACCAAATTAGATGACTGTGTAAGGATAGAAATAAATGGAAAATTATTCACCGAATACTGGTTCAAAGGCAACTTACACCCTGCAATAACTGAATCAAAAACTTCCGATGGAAAAGTGTCAAAGAAAACAATCCCTACAAAACACGTGTACTATTATCCGATTATAGGACCCGGCGGAGTTAAAATGACAAGAAACTGGCCTATGATACCTAACGCCCCCGATGAAGAATATGACCACCCACATCACCGCTCGCTCTGGTTCTCACACGGTTCAGTGAATGGAATTGATTTTTGGTCTGAGACGGACAAGGCTGGTAAAATTATACACGACGACTTTCTCCAAACAGCGTCGGGAAAAGAATTTGGTCTCATACGTTCAACCTGCAAATGGATTGCCCCTGATGGAAAAGTTGTATTAACAGATGAACGTGTATTCAAAGTTTATAACCGACCGGATAACGAACGTTTATTTGATCTTGAGATTACATTAAAAGCGCCTCAAAATGAAGATGTAATCCTCGGAGATACAAAAGAAGGTTCTATGGCAGTAAGAGTGGCTGAAAGTATGCGGGTGACTCGTGGAAAAAACAAACCCGGACAAGGACACATTGTGCAAAGCACAGGTCTCAAAGACACTCAAACATGGGGAAAACGAGCCGAATGGTGTGACTATTATGGACCAGTAGATGGAAAGATAGTCGGTATTGCAATTTTTGATAATCCTGATAATCCACGACATCCAACCTACTGGCATGTTAGAGATTACGGGCTTTTTGCAGCTAACCCATTTGGCATCCATGACTTTGAAAAAAAACCAGCTAGAACAGGTGACTTAACTATACCAGCTGGGAAAACGGTTACATTTAAATATCGGTTCTATATCCACGAAGGAAATGAAATAGAAGGAAAAGTTGCTGAAAAATATAAGGAATACATCTCAAAACATTAAAAATATTTATGAAAACAATAACACGAAGAAACTTCATAAAATCGGCGGCAATATCAGCAGCCACAATAAGCTGGACTGCGAGATCCTGGTCGCAAGTTGCAGGCGCCAATGAAACAATCAGAATTGCAGTAGTTGGTTTTAAAGGCAGAGGCGGCGACCACATAAGCGGGTTGAAAAAAATTGCCGGTGTTAGAATCACCGCCCTGTGTGATGTTGATAAAGAAGTGCTTGAAGCAGGCAAACAAAAAATTCAGGACGTTGAGACATATACCGACATTAGAAAAATGTTGGAAAGCAAAAATGTTGATGCTGTCAGCATCGCTACTCCAAACCACTGGCATGCGCTCGGGGCAATCTGGGCAATTCAAGCAGGCAAAGATGTTTATCTTGAAAAACCAGTTTCACATAACGTATGGGAAGGGCGAAAAATTGTTGAAGCAGCAAAAAAATACAATAAAATTGTCCAAACTGGTACCCAAAGCCGTTCTTCTTTAACAGGCATCAAAGCCGCTGTTGAATTCGTCAGAAAAGGAAATCTCGGAAAGATTCTTGTCTCGCGCGGGCTTTGCTATAAGAGACGCGATAGTATTGGCAAAGTTGATGGTCCGCAACCTATTCCATCAAGCATTGATTACGATTTGTGGTGCGGTCCGGCGCAAAAATTGCCATTAATGCGCAAACGGCTCCACTACGATTGGCACTGGGTTTGGAATACGGGTAACGGCGACCTTGGAAATCAAGGAATACATGAAATGGACGTTGCGCGTTGGTTCCTCGGCGTTATGGAATTATCCCCGCGAGTCCTCAGTATCGGTGGTCGGCTCGGATATATTGATGACGGCGAAACACCAAACACATTAATAGTCTATCATGATTATCCGGAGGCGCCTCTTATCTTTGAAGTTCGCGGATTGCCAGAGAAAAAAGGCTCTAAAAATATGGACAAATATAAAGGAGCGCAAATCGGAATCGTAATTGATTGCGAAAATGGTTATATAACTGTCCCAAGTTATTCCTCCGCTATTGTCTATGACAAAGATGGTAAAGTTATAAAAGAATTCAAAGGCGCAGAAGACCACTATGTGAATTGGATAAAAGCCGTACGCAGCCGAAAGGTTGAAGACCTTAACGCCAATATCCTTGAAGGACACCTTTCAAGCGCTCTTTGTCATACCGGCAACATATCTTATATGCTTGGCAAAAAGAAAGACCCGAATGAAATCCGAGAGGAGATAAAATCGGATTCATTATTAAATGAGACATTCGGTAGGATGGCAGAACACCTTGCAAAAAATGAGGTTGATATAAAAATAGATAAATTGATCCTCGGCATACCATTAAAAATGAATCCAAAATCAGAGAAGTTCATTGGAAACAATGAGGCAAGTGCATTGTTGACAAGAAATTATAGGGATCCATTTATTGTTCCTGAAAAAGTGTAATACATTCTAAAAAAGAAAATCCCCGACGCCACAAAAGCGCGGGGATTTTTATTTTTGCCTTTAAAGAAATAAAGATTAAATTTAAGAGTAATTTTTATTTTATGGATAAAGAAAATATATTAAATGCTTTAAGAAATGTTAAATACCCGGGATACAACCGCGATATTATTTCCTTCGGCTTATTAAAAGGAATTAAAGCCGAAAATGGAAAAGTTGAAATAACCATCAGTCTTACAACAAACAATCCCGAGATTATCAATCAGTTGAGAAAAGATTGCGAGACAGCAGTTCTTAATATACCGGAAGTAAAAGAGGTTGTTGTTGAAATTTCACGTCCTGATCACCAACATTCACAACAAAATCCATGGGCAGGACAAACCCGAATAAAAGATGTTAAACACATTATCGCTGTGGCAAGCGGCAAAGGCGGTGTGGGAAAATCAACTTGTTCGGTAAATATTGCCTGCGCATTAAAACACCTCGGATTAGAGGTTGGCTTGCTTGACTGCGATATTTATGGACCAACAATCCCTCTGATGATGGGCACAAAACAACAGCCATTTATTGAAAACGATAAACTACAACCAATACTATCGCACGGTGTAAAACTAATGAGTATAGGCTTCTTAATTGAAGACGATGCCCCCATAATCTGGCGCGGTCCACTAATTACGAAAGTAATTCAGCAATTCCTTCACGAGGTTGATTGGGGAAAGCTTGATTATTTAATTATAGATTTACCACCGGGTACCGGTGATGCGCAACTTTCTCTCTGTCAAAATGTCCCGCTTGATGGCGGCATAATCGTAACAACACCACAAGAGGTGTCGCTTGGTGTAGTCAGAAAAGGCATTGGTATGTTCGAAAAAGTCAATGTCAAAATTCTTGGGATAATTGAAAATATGAGTTACTTTATCACTCCATCAGGCGAACGGGTGGAAATCTTTGGCAACGGTGGCGGACGCAATGAAGCTAACCGTAGAGGAATTTCATTTCTTGGAGAAGTTCCAATATTTACCGAAATAAGAATCTCAGGCGATAATGGCATCCCGGTTGTTATTTCAGACCCGGACAAGCCACCGGCACAAGCCTTTATTAATATAGCCCGTGAGATTCAGAAACAATTTGTGCAATAGTTACACCTCTCGTTAAAAATAAAATTACAACGATATTCCTTTATATAGGAGTCTGTTGCGCAAATAAATTCAATTATAAATAAACAAAGGATTTCCAGGATATTTTTATTTAACAGGGATGGACAGGATAGACAGGATTTAGGAAAAAAACATTGTATAAAATCCTGTTTTTTATCCTGTATATCCTTGTTAATTCATTTTCCTATCCTGTCTATCCTTGTTAATTTTTAGTATTTGTGCAACAGGCTCAATAATAGCAAATATATTAAAACAAAATCAAAACCATCGAAGAGATGAGATTGGGCAAAACGATAATTTATAAATTGATGAATAATATTTAGATGATTGCCTCAGAGCCTCTGGAATATTTTAGTAAAACTTCAATCTCCTTAGGAATTAGGAGAACTGACTTCATTGACAATTTTCTCTTCTTCATCAACAATTTCTTTAATCTGGGCAAGAAACCATCTGTCGATTTTTGTTAAGTTAAAAATATCATCAATGGTAAAGCCTGACCTGAGTGCGTGGCGAATAAAGAAAATCCTCTCGGCGTTTGGTGTCGTAAGTTTTCTTTTAATCAATTCTTTGTCTAAGATATCTCTATCTTCAAAAACTTCATTTCCGATTCTCCAGTGTCTGCCATCTCCACCAATGCCATACCTGCTAATTTCAAGAGACCTTAAACATTTTTGTAGACTCTCCTTAAAAGTGCGTCCGATGGCCATAGCCTCGCCCACGCTTTTCATCTGGGTTGTTAATGTCGGGTCAGCCTGCGGGAACTTTTCAAATGCAAATCGCGGGACCTTGACAACGACATAATCAATCGTAGGTTCAAAGCTTGCCGGTGTTTCCCTTGTAATATCGTTTTTGATTTCATCAAGTAAATAACCCACAGCGAGTTTGGCGGCAATCTTTGCGATGGGAAAACCGGTGGCTTTACTTGCAAGGGCTGAACTTCTTGAGACGCGCGGGTTCATTTCAATAACTACCATCCGACCATTTTCAGGATTAACCGCAAACTGAATATTTGAACCGCCGGTCTCAACGCCAACTGCTCTGATAATTGCAAATGAAGCGTCCCGCATTATTTGATATTCTTTGTCGGTAAGCGTCTGAATAGGCGCAACAGTTATAGAGTCGCCAGTGTGGACGCCCATAGGATCAAAGTTTTCAATTGAGCAGATGACAACGCAGTTATCCGCTTTATCACGCATAACCTCCATCTCCAATTCTTTCCAGCCTATTAATGATTCTTCTATTAAAATTTCTGAGACTGGTGAGAGTTCAAGACCGCGCTTTGCAAGAGCCTCAAATTCTTCGCTGTTGTAGGCTATTCCGCCGCCTGTGCCGCCGAGCGTGTAAGCAGGCCTAATAATGACAGGAAATGTGCCAATCTTTTCTACGACATTACGAGCATCTTCCATATTATGCGCGGTTCCGCTCACAGGCACTTCCAAATCTATTGAAATCATTAAATCTTTAAATACTTGCCTGTCCTCGCCTCGTTCAATTGCATTAGCCTTTGCGCCAATCATCTCAACCCCATATTTTTCAAGGGCGCCCGAACGATATAGAGCCATTGAAGTATTTAGGGCTGTTTGTCCACCTAAAGTCGGAAGTAGCACGAGTCTACCCTTTGCGCCAATGTGCTTCATTTCATCAATTTCTCTTACGATAATTTTTTCTATGCACTCCGGGGTAATTGGCTCAATATAAGTCCTATCAGAAAATTCAGGGTCAGTCATTATTGTTGCAGGATTAGAATTTACCAGTATAACTCTGTAATCCTCTTCTTTTAAGGCTTTACAAGCCTGGGTACCGGAATAATCAAATTCACAAGCCTGTCCGATTACTATCGGACCTGAACCTATTATCAAGATTGAATGTATATCCGTTCTTTTTGGCATACAAAATTTCAAATATAAAAGATTAAAACAAATATTTAATCCAGATAAAATTAACAGAATTTTAATTTAATTCCAGATAAAACAAACTAATGCGTAGACCCCACATAAAAACAGTTGCAGGATAGAGTTGCAAACCTACAGAATGGTCAAAAACTTTTTATATCTCCCAGCCGTTTCTATATGGAATACTCAAATATTTATTGGCTTGTGAATTATTCACAAACTGGCATTTAACACCGTCCCATTGCAGTTTTACCCCGAGAAGCCTTATGGCGATTACCCCTAATAAGGCGAGTTCTGTCAAATATCCACCATAGCCAAAATGTGAGCCAGCCTGTTTTTTGTTCTTAATTGCGTCAATCCAATCTACATAATGGTTTTTAACTCGCGGCAAAGTTTTTTGAGGCTTTTGATAAGCCTGCATTTTAGAATCCGGTATAATCCTAACGCCGCCAGCCCCGTGAGAACCGTGAATAATCGTGCCCTTATCCCCTATAATCACAGCGCCGGTGTCGGGCAAACGGTCGTCAGGTTCAAGGTCTGTTGGTCGTGGTGGTTTTTCTGTCCCATCATACCAGATTAATTTAATTGCGCCTTGCGTGTTTATCGCCGGGAATTCATACGTTATTTTTGAACCGTAAGGGAAGGTCTCGAAATGTTTTTGAGGGTCATAATTCTTTGCCTCGGCCTGGATAGAAACAGGAGAACCTAAATTAAAAGCCCAAAACGAGGGATCAACAACGTGGCATATCCAGTCGCCAATCATCCCGGTACCAAATGCGCTCCATCCGCGCCATTTGCCAGGCAAATAAGCAGGATTATATGGACGATAACTAACAGGACCGAGCCACAAATCCCAATCAAGCCAATCTGGCACAGGATGTTGTTCGTTTAGGACAGAGAGTTGGTCAATCCTTGAATATTTAGCGCTGGCAAAAGCATAAATTGTATGAACCTTTCCTATCGCGCCATCATTAATCCACTCGCAAAAAGTTCTTATACTGTCAGAGGAATGCCCCTGATTTCCAAGCTGAGTTATAACATTGTATTTCTTTGCCGCGTCCATCAATGTCCGCACCTCATTAATATTATGAGCGAGTGGCTTTTCACAATAAACATGTTTTCTCCTTTTTATTGCAGCCATTGCTGCGACAGTATGAGTATGGTCGGGTGTTGAAACAACCACGCCGTCAATGGATTTTTCCATTTCATCAAACATCTTACGGAAGTCTTTATAAAACTTTGCCTGGGGGAACTTTTTCCGAGCGCCTTCTGAACGTTGGATATCAACATCGCACAAAGCCACTACATTTTGATTGGCTAAACCGTCAAGGTTAGCCCCTCCTCTGCCACTGACACCAATAAATGCGAGGTTCAACTTTTCATTTGGAGATGAACCGGCACCGAAAATAACTGATGATGGTAGCAAAGTAAATGTTCCAACAGCACTTACTCTTTGCACAAAAGCCCTGCGGCTAATACCTGAGTTTTCCTTTTCAACCAGAATATTTTTCATAACAAAAACTTGTTAAGGATTTATAGAGGCTATATTAAGACATTCGGAAACAACATTGCTACAAAATTTTTATATTCCAATCGTTTTATCAATCGAAAAATAATGCAGCCATTTTTTAGTTACGGGGCGATTATAAATAATCCTCAACGCATAAGAATACAATTCAATTTGCGGGATATATTCCTTATTTTTAATTTCTATTTCATCAGGTTTCATTTCGTCTGTCTTATAATCAAGGAGCCAGATTTCATTTTCAGAAATCATACATAAATCAATTACACCTTGAACGACCACAAACTCGTCTTCTGTTCCATCCGAAAGCATAATTTTTAATCCCGATTCCTTTGGGTTCATTCGGATTGTAAAAGGGAGTTCACGATGAAGATTTTTAGCATTTGAAAGCAACATTTTTCCTGTTTCTGAACTCCAAAAATTAAATATTTTCTCGGGAACAATTGCCGCAGCATAATCCAATGATATTGAGCCTTCTGCAACAAGTCGGTTTAATTCGTTCACCACGCCATCAATAGTTGCGCATTTATTGAAATCAATTAACTCTAAAAACTTATGATACGCCTCGCCTCTAACAACCGCAGGTAATTTTTTTTGTCCACTAGTCGGCTTCACTATTATCCTTCTTATTGGTGGAGTAAAAATCTTTACGCTATCATCTTCATCAACAATCCTTCTTCTAATTTCCGAAACCGAAGTTTTTGCCGGTTCTTTTGTTGCATTTATAAATGGATAAACCCAGGAGAACCGTTTTTCCAATTCTTCTAATTTGTCTGAATCCTCCGTTGCGGTTTCATCATTGTATTTTTCCGCTGATTGTTTCTGTGCTGATGCCGCAGAATAGTCAAATTTATTTATTCTCCACACTAACGAACTTACAATTCCACCTCCCGAATCATACCATTTATCATCATTATAATGAGACCATAACCAGAGGCATATCCATTGAAGGTAATTTTGAGATTTCAAAATTGCATTGGGTGAAATATCTCCAGCAGTGGATACATCCTTCAATTTTTCAATCATTGATAAAGAAGCGCTTCCCGAAATAATGAGCATATCGCGAGCGCGAGTCATTGCCACATATAGCAAACGTATTTCTTCGCCTATTGATTCTTGAAGGTTTCTTCTCCTTGCAACCCAATGAATAGGACTCGGATAGATTTGAGCAAAACTACTCAGGTGAACCTTTGGACATATACCAAGACTATCATCAAGGATTATATCGGAATATACATCCATCAAATTGAATTTTTTAGCTGTATCGGCAATGCAAACCACTGGAAATTCAAGGCCCTTAGACTGATGAATACTCATCATCCGCACTGCGTTTTCGCCTTCAACCGAAGCGGGTTCAATCTCTATTTCAGCCTCTTTGTTGGCATCAATATACCGTAAAAATCGGGCAAGTCCTTGACGTTGAAGCGGGTCGAATTGCCTTGTTATTCCGAGTAATAATTGAATATTTGAATGTTTTTGCGCGCCACCAACTTGCGCCTGACACCATATACAATATTGCGTATCATCAAGGATTGTTTCTATACAATGCGAAAGAGAAACCTGGCGCGATAACCCGCGCCATTTGTTGAACAATTCAATAAACCCAATCCCTTTTCTACGCGCTGAATCAAGAATTTCCAAAATCTCTTGATATTCTTCGGTATCTATACTAATTGATTCACCTATTTTATTTTTGATATTCTGAGTTGAGTTAATAAATATATTCAATGCTGTCCAAAGTCTCCCACCTTTCGCTGCAACCCTTATCAAAGTTAATTCTTTATTAGTAAAACCTACAAGAGGTGAACGCAACACTGCCGCAAGTGGCAAATCTTGAAGCGGATTATCAATCAGCCTTAAAAGATTTATGATGTCTTGCACTTCAATTGCATTAAAGACATTTCCGCAAGGCATAATTAACGGAACATTGCGGTCATTAAATTCTCGCACATAAATTTCAGAACGAGTTGCCGGGGAGCGAAGCAGGACTACCATATCCCTCCATTCTAATTCACGCATCTCGCCTGATTCTTTGTCTTTAATCTTAAATTTTGATTCTTTTAGTGATTTTAACCTTTCTGCAATCATTGCTGCTTCTTTTTGAATAGCGGTAGGCTCGGATTCATCGCCATTTTTATCATCGATTGCATCTTCTTCATTTTCCCCGCCTTTTAAAAACAGATGCAGTTCCACGCGGTTTCTTGAATCACTATCATCATTGCTATCTTCAAGACCGGAGACTAAAAATGCGTCTTTGTTATATCCCACTCGCCCAGTTTCAAGTCTCATTAACTTTGAAAATAACTCGTTCACAAAAGAGAGTATTTTTTTATCAGAACGAAAATTTTTCGATAATTGGACTACGGATTTGTGTTCCTGATTATTACTCCAATCAGTGCGCAGCTTTTGAAATATATATGGATTTGCGCGGCGAAATCTGTAAATACTTTGTTTAACATCACCAACAATAAATCGATTAGATTGCTTACCAGTTCTACATATTGAAGATATTATAGTATGTTGGGCGGAGTTTATATCCTGATACTCATCTACGAAGATTAAGTCGAATCGGGAACGTAATTCTTCAGCAACAAGCGTTGGTTTGTCATTGTCATCGACAAGCAATTTTATTGTCATCTGTTCAAGGTCGTTAAAATCAACGCCGCCGCTTTCTCGTTTTGCTGCGGAGAATTTTGTATCGAACTCAATTGCAAGTTCAATCAATGTCTTGATTTGATGCCTTGTCAATTCCCAGTCATTAAGGATTGGGTTTTCTATAGTGCCATCTGGATTTTTGATGGGTTGAAGCGAAACAAAGAAATCAACGTCTCTAACAAATTCACCTAAAAAGTTGTTTTTGATTTTGGCAGTGCCGGGTTTCCAATCTGCATCAAGATAATTTTTAATTTGTTGAAGGTGTTTAAATGCCTGATTAAGCGGGGTATTTGGAAGAATTTTTTCTAACTCTGATATACAATTTGCAACATTTTCAATGTTTTGCCAGCGTGGAAGTTTTCCTTTCCAATGATTTACCCAATCTGCAAATTCGGAATTCAGAGCCTCTTCCCACTTTACCGGTTGCGGGTTGTTATAAATATCATATTGAGATTTAAGCCACAATTGTGCCTTTGGTAAAGACTGCGCAAAATAATACAATCTTAAAACATCGTCCTTAACAAAAGGATCATAACCTCTGGCTCGGTCTATAATTAATTGTTTTACACGTTGACTATATTCATCGTTGCCCTCGTAATGTTGTCTAAAAATTACATCTAATGTTTTCAAAGCAAGGATTCTTGCCTGTCCTTCATCAAACACATAAATTTGAGGGTCAAGTTCAAGCAAATAAAAATAAGTTCTTATCAATTGAAGGCAAAAACTATGTAGTGTCGAAATATTTGCAACTGTCAATAGCGCTAATTGTTTAACAACGTTTTCGTTATACTTGGATTTGAACAACGCATCCTCAAGTTTTTTCCTAATTCTAAGGCGCATCTCAGCGGCGGCAGCCTCAGTAAAGGTTACCATTAAAATTCGGTCAAGCGGAATTGGATTTACCTCGTCAAAAATAAACCTCTCACAACGGCTTATTAATGTTGAGGTCTTGCCTGTTCCGGCGCTTGCCACAACAAGGAGATCTCCGTTGGCATTAATGGCAGCAAGTTGTTCATCTGTTAATGAAATCGGCTTGTTGCGGCTCATTTTACAATCCTCCATTTATGGTTCAGGATGTCTATACGACAAATAGACATATAATAGCATTCCTGACAGGCAGTCTCGCCGTTCTTCTTCCTCCACGGGTCAATTTTAAAATTGCCTTTGAAAATTGATTCTCCATATTTTTTCAAAAACTCCTCGGTCTTTTGAATCAAAGCATTAAAAGAACCACTGCTCATTCCTTCAACACTACTTGCCCTTAATTGACCATCATTTTTTAAAATATAATTAAATTGCCCGCTATTTTCGCCATCTGGACGGCTATCAAGTAATTTTAAATAATCTTCATTGAAACGCCCATGATATTGATATGCTTCTCTTCTTGCGCTGTCATAATTTTCCAGCAACTCCGTTCTATTTTTAACTGGCTGATAATTTCCACGCAAATTTGCATAAAACACACCAACAGGTTTAATATCAAAGTCCGTTCCCGATATCTTTTTAGTCTTATCTAAAAGCAGAAGATAAATAGGCAATTGTAATTCAATTCCATTTGACAGTAATACAGCGTCAGTTTGTCGTGGACCTGACTTATAATCAATCACAACACAAGGATAAGCATCTTTACCTCCGAAAAACAAATCAAGCCTATCAATCCTGCCTGAGACTTGTATTTTATGTGCCTCGTCAATCTGAATCTCGAGTGATGGAAAAACAGAACCCTCTAAACCAAAACTTAACTCCACAAATGCAGGGTCAAACTTATAACTCTGATTCAACCATTCAGTATTTACGGCAACAAACTCCTTCAATCTCTCTACAATTATATTGGCCTGAAAAAGATTCGATGGATTTGAAATAAACAATTTGTTGTTATAGTCATTAATCACCCTGTCAGCAATACTATCTATCCGTTTAACAGCTTCATCAAGCGTCAAATCTCTCCATTCTTTATTTTCTCTTTTTAATGACTTATGAAATTCCTCGAGTATCAAATGTTGCAATGTCCCGATATGCCTCGGGTCAACTTCATAAACAATCCGTTCTTCAGCCCTTATTATATATCTTACAAAATATTTAAACGGACAGGCTGCATAATCTTCAAGACCACTTACGGATATTTTTAACAAGTTTCCAATCAAAATTTTTAGCACCGACTGTGGCACCACCTCTGAATCCTCATCACACCATTGTTGAGAAAGTCTGCTAATCATCGGTTCAATAGATTTTAGCCTTGCAAATATTCCTGCAGATTTTTTACCGGCAATAAAACCAGCGAGTTCTTTTGGATGTTCGGATATGCCCCAGTGCGTAATACCCGAAAATGCTTCCACTTTAATGTCCGGAAACAACTTTTGGATATGCGTTATAAATGGCGATGAATTCAAAGGTTTATCAGACCAATCCGCCGTCGGATAAGTAAGATACAAATACTTTGATGCTCGTGTGCAGGCGATATATCCGTAATACCATTCAAGGGCAAGGAGCATTTGCAATGAAAATCCATTATATATATTTTTATCAGCAAGAATTTCTCGTTCGGATTCATTTAACAATGGCGAAAACTTTGGTGTCTCCGGAAAAACCTCCTCATTAAGCCCAATCACGATTACAAGTTTAAGTTCAGGATTGCGTGATCTGTCTATTGCACCGATTAAAACCTGGTCAAGCGACGGCGGTATAACGCCTACTGTAAGCCCGCTCAATCCCGTCTCGATAATTTGAATCCATTCTGTCAATTCTTTCTTTTCCTTCCCAAAAGCCAGTTCAAAATTTTCAAGCAAGTTTTTAATCTCTTCCAGTGCAGTCTGATGCATTGATGGTGGAAGATAAGAACGGAAATTTGAGGAAATAAGTTCGTCTCGCCAGCGCTCTAATCGCTTTTCAATATTCCAGTCTATAAATAGTTCCCGAATTGCATTTGCTACCTGTATTCCAACTGGTTCAGGCTTTGCACTATCCTGACTGCACATCAAATTCTTTTCAAAATTAATCAGGGGCTGAATAACTCGTTTTCGAATTTCCTCAAGCCTTTGTGAAATTTCCTTTTCTCCTGTGATGGATAGCGGCATTTGCCATGCCTTGCCCGACCAACCATTGGCAAGTGCTTGATTTTCAAACCAATCAATGTCAGAATCCGAGACCGGAGCAAACCCAAGTTTCAGCGCCCCAAATAAATCTTCCTGCTGCCATCCATAACAAATTAGCCTGAGCGCATACCTGATTAATTCAGCAAGCGGATGATGACTTATTGATTCTCTGCGGTCTAAAAAGAACGGTATATCATAGTTGTAAAAAATACGCCTGATTAAATCATGATAATTATCCAACCGTCGCATTAAGACAGCGACATCACGGTAACGCCCGCCCATCCTCACATATTTTCTTATAGTCCTTGCGGCTGAAACTACTTCGGCAAGTGGATTTGAACAAGAGATAATTTTTACACCGCCTTCATTCCACCATTTCGAGTCATCGGAAGGCAGATTGCCACTAAATCCTTCAATAGAAAAATCGCCCCAATGCTTCTGGATATATTCAAGCGCTGGTTGTCCTTTAAATCTGGTTTCTACTGGTTCTAAAAATTGCGTGAATACCTCGCATTCTTTTTCTGCCTCTATCCTCTTTTTACATTTAGAAAAAAATGTCCCTACCACAAGACCACGAGAAAACCATTCGTTTGTTTGATAGGCATCAGCATCAATACAAAACGCAACCGTGGCTTTATTGCAGTGCAATAATATCTTTGCCAAAAATTCAATCTGCAGTTCAGAAAGCATTGCAAAGCCGTCCAACCAAAGGGCATCAATTTTTAAGTCTATTCCCTTTGAAACAACATCTATCGCCACTTCAAGTAATCGTGAAGAATCCAGAAGCCCATTTTGTTCCAACCAGTTCTGATAATTTTCAAGGATTATGGCTAAATCCTCCAACTTATTACGCAATATTAGAGGCAATTGAGGATTTTGAGCACCTTCTTTCAATTTGCCAACAGAGATGCCAAAAGATTGAAGTTCTTGCAAAACCTGAGCCAACTGATTAGAAAAACCGGGGTGTCTGATACTTTTGCCATAAGCCTTTAACAACGGTTCAATCCTTGAAAGAATTGAACGCAAAACCATTATCTTACCTTCCTCGCTTAAAATGTTGTATTTTGAAGGGGAGAAGTTTGAAATAATAAAATCCGCAAACCGTTCAAATGAAAATACCAACAGTCGGGTATAACCCTTGATTTCATAGTCAGAAAGGATTTGTCGTTCAATCTGATATGTAAATTGTTTAGGAGCAATAAAAATAAGTGGCAAACCATCTGGCGAAGCCTTAAGTTGCGCTCTGATTTCTTCAAGGCACTTAAATGTCTTTCCACTACCCGGCGGTCCTGTTAAAAATGTAACTTTCACAAAGGCTCAATCCCTATTTTCTTACATAATATCTTCTACTCCTTTATCACTAATTCAATTTTATTTTAAAAGAATATTAGAGCATGTTGCATAAATAAATTCAACTATAAATAAACAAAGGATTTATAGCATTTTTAATTTAAAAAGAATAGACAGGATAGACGGTTGGCGGTTAACAGTTGGCAGTTGCCAGTTGATAAAATCAGTAAGGAAACGTATAAAAACCCGCAATCGCGGGTGATAGGATTGTAGAAAAAACGATACAAATACATTATAAAACCCACAGCAGTGGGCAGCAGAACTGTTGAATTTCTATTATCGATGGTTGGTATTAAATTGTGGCTCTGTCACCTCTATTAGGTTCTTTTTTGTGTTAATTTCTTTGCCACAAATCTGCCACTCCTGTCGGAGTTTTAATATGACGTCGGCATCCCTGCTGATGTGTCTAAATGTGGTGTCAGCATCTTTACTGACAATTTTAGTAATTGGGAGCAAGGATGCCCCTTCCACATCATAAAATAAGCCTTTGGATGGCTTATGATTATCCTGTAAATTGTATATCCTTGTTAATTCCTTTGTTCTTTTTTCTATCCTGTCTATCTTTGTTAATTGTTAGTATTTGTGCAACAGGCTCATTGTTATCAATATTAAAATATTTTTAAATATGCAAATTAAGGATGAAACTTATGGGTCTATAAAACTGTTTAAATTCAGGCAATTGGACCAGACTGATTAGCCTTTTTGGGTAAAAATACCCAACAATTCTCAAAATTGATTTAATTCACCCAACATACAAAATTAAAATCATTTTAAATACTGTTCATTTTGAAAAAGCAAATATACATCTACCTAATTATAAGGATGTTATAATCATTAAAATAAAATTTGATTATTTTAAGTTTATGGTATACGTTTTGCTCATATACAGAATAACAAATTGTTAATTATATGAAAACTATAAGAGTAAATGCTGGTTTATTTTTTGCTCTAATTAGTCCGTATCTTTTATTCTCCCAAAATGCTGGCGGTACTCCCGGTAACCCGCAAAGTGGTACAAACTATCCGCCGGGTCCAATCGTTGTCAGTATAAGAGCATTAGACCAAACTGCAGCCGAACAAGGAAATGATACCGCATCATTTCAGATTTATAGATTTGGCGATGTTTCAACCTCCCTGATGGTTCCTTATTCAATTTCTGGTAGTGCAAGCAACGGTGTGGATTATGTTCAAATTCCTGATTCAATCACAATCCCTGCAGGTTCTAATTCGGCGATGATCACCATTACACCAATGGACGACAACTTACCCGAACCCGTAGAAACAGTGATTATCACACTTAAACAAAACACAGATTACAGTTTTGACGTTGGTGGTAGCGGGATAATGGCAAACCGCGCTTATATTCGTATTATTGACAATGAGACAAATGCGCTTCCAAAAATCGCAATCACTCAACCATCAAACGGCGACATATTTCAACTCCCAACAAATATTATTATAAAAGCCGAAGCCGCAGATGAAGATGGATTTGTCCAAAAAGTAGCCTTTTTTGCCAATGGTTCATTGCTTGGTTATTTTTACAATACTAACAATACAGGTAGGGCATTTACATTTGTATGGCAAAATCTATCAGCAGGAGATTATGTTTTGACCGCAAAGGCTTATGATAATTCAG
This sequence comes from Verrucomicrobiota bacterium, assembly GCA_029572555.1. Taxonomy (GTDB): domain Bacteria; phylum Verrucomicrobiota; class Verrucomicrobiia; order Limisphaerales; family JAKPVM01; genus JAKPVM01. Next base: position 28,528 of record JAKPVM010000337.1, read on the forward strand.
GCGGTGAGAAAGAATCTGAACCAATATCAATTTCAATTAAATCGCAAGTCCCTGAACGAGATGTGGTAACAATTGAAGTCGTTGATGGAGAAGCACAAGAAATTCCACAAGTTCCTACCGGAATCGAAATGCCACAAAGAATAAATATTGGCATTGTTAGACTTCACAGAACGGGTCCGACAAACTTTCCGCTATATGTCAATTACTCTCTCACGGGAACAGCAAGTAATGGGGTAGATTATGTGCAATTAAGTGGAGTTGCAACTATTCCAGATGGCAGCAGGACTGCTCATCTTGAAATTATCCCTATCTATGACAACTTAATTGAAGGCACAGAAACGGTCATAGTCCGGGTAGAACCCCCAATTTGCATAGCAATTTATCCACCACCGCCGGATTGTTATATAGTTGGTGAACCAGCTGAGGCTCTCGTGAAAATACTTGATTCACAATCCACAACAAATATTCCTCCTGAGGTTGCGATAACAAGTCCCCAGGACGGCGCAATATTCACTGCACCAGCAAATATAATCTTAAATGCAAAGGCTTTGGATCAAGACGGTTATGTTAACACAGTAGAATTCTGGGCAAATGATATAAAATTATGCACAATAACAAATATCCCTGAAAGCGCTCGTCCAGTTTCGCCATTTTTCTTTGTATGGACAAATGTTCCATCGGGCAAATATGTGTTAAAGGCAGTCGCTACCGATAATGAAGGGGATTGCGGAGTTTCTTCACCTGTTAGAATTCAAGTATTTGAACCTACAAATCAAATGCCTATTGTTACCATAGTCGCGACAGATTCAGAGGCTTCTGAATTACCACCGATTGTGTATGCTTTTAATTCTGGTATCTTTACTGTAAGAAGAACAGGACCAATTGATTCTCCATTGACAGTCTATTATACAATTAGCGGAACAGCACGCAACGGAATAGACTATAAAGAGTTATCCGGAACAGTTCAAATCCCCGCAGGAAAGGCTTTTGCGGATATCGAAGTTATACCCTTTGATGAAAATGTTGCAGAAGGCATTGAAACGGTCATCGCTACTTTGATAGTTCCACAAATAATAATTACAATTTATCCTCCGCCGCCGCCTCCTTATATTGTTGGTGAACCTAATCAAGCAACCGTTTATATTTATGGCAATGAAACTTACCCAACAAATATTCCGCCTCTCGTGAGAATAACAAAACCACGAAACGGAATGACATTTACCGCACCAGCCGATATAGGAATTTGCGCCGAAGCATTTGATCGCGACGGGAAAATTGCAACAGTTGAAATTTACGAAGGAACAAATAAACTTGGTGATGCATTAAGTCCAACGAATATCAGTTCAGTGCTTTATCCATATTATTTTATGTGGAAGAATGTTGGCGCTGGGGATTATGTTTTGACGGCTATCGCAACAGATGATTGCGGCCAATCAACAAAAAGCGAACCAGTCAGAATAAAAGTCATTGAACCAATCACCAACACAATTCCCGTCGTAAACATTAAGACAATTGACGGTCTTGCATGTGAAGGTCCGTTCACACCGATTGTGATTTATACGAACTTTAATTCCGCAGGCTTCGGTAGCCCGCAAATTATAACAAATAGAGTGCCAAATATTAATACGGCTACATTTTTGGTAAAAAGGGAAGGACCAACAAACTCTGAATTAACTGTTCATTATGCAATTTCAGGAACTGCTTCAAACAGCGTTGACTATCTTGCGTTGCCCGGAATTGTTGTCATTCCCGAAGGTTCAAGGTCGGCAACTATTACAATCGTTCCTATTGAAGATAAAATCCCTGAGGGACCAGAAACAGTTGTCCTAATTCTTGTTCCATCTGTTTCAACTACGACAAATGAACCATCTTTGGATGGCAATATTGATAAACCACCGTATTTAATAGGACCTTATGAAAAAGCAAGCGCTGTTATTGTGGATAATGACTTGCCGATAACGCCAATAAGACTTCCTGACGGTCAATTTCATTTCTACAAACCAGCACCAACTAATATGGTCTATATACTTGAAGTGAGCTCAGACTTAATCCATTGGACACCAGTCATTACAAATACAGCGACCGAAGGATTTATAAACTATGTTGATACGGATTCGCCTGATTATAAACGACGATTTTATCGGGTCTTACCTGTTCAACAATAGCCGTTTTTAGTTAGACTAAATACCACACAACCTTTTCACATTTGATTAATCAGTGGCTTTTTGTACAATTCCCGTTAGTGAAAAACGAGCTACCAATTGTTAGCATTATTATAGCGGCGCGTCCTGAACAACAGGAAATAAAAGCCGTCATAGCAGCTCGCGAACTTGATTATCCACAAGACAAACTGGAAATAATTGTGGCGCGCGGATGTCACCCTTCTGTTCAACGAAATTTAGCTATTAAAGAAGCGAAAGGCGAGATTATTTATTTTCTGGACGACGATTCAGTTCCACATCCAAAATCGCTACTCACCGCCATAAAACATTTTGAAAATAAAAATATTGCTGTTGTCGGCGGTCCAAATCTTTGCCCGCCAGATGCACCTTTTATCGAACAGGTATTTGCAGTTATTTTAAGCAGTTTTTTAGCATTTGGACCAAGCCGCGCAAGATATTCAAAGGTCGATGGTGTCAGAGAAACTACGGAAAAAGAACTTATTCTTTGCAATCTTCTTATTCACAAAGACCTGTTATTGAAGTTCGGAGGATTTGATACGAACCTTTATCCAAATGAAGAAAACGCCCTGATGGACGAGATTTTGGCTAACGGATATAAACTGATTTATGACCCTGAATTTTATATCTTCCGACGCCCGCGCAAAGATTTAAAATCATTCATAAAAATGCTTTTAAATTACGGACGCGGAAGGGCTGAACAATTCAGACTACATCCGACAGCAGGTTCATTCCTGAACCTTATCCCATCTCTATTATGTGTGTATTTAATGATTCTAATAGCCCTGATAATTTTGCAGCCGAGTTATACCCTATTTTTCTCCATCCCATTACTGTTATATCTGGTATTAGTTATTGGGCAAACCGCTTCCTTAATTCCAACTTTCGGATTTAAAAAAAGCCTTTTTGCAATGCCGTTATTAATCCTAACAAATCTATGCTATGGTCTGGGCTTTATAAAAGGGCTTTTTACAAAACCCTCTCCCCCCGTAAATGAAATTATCGAGGGCATAAAAATTGAAAAGATTGCTGGTTGAATTTTTAAAAGGGGAAAATAAACTGTATGGTTTTTAAAATTCATTCCTTAAGAATTCCGACCAGCGAAATAATAATTGTTGAGATAAATTCCTCTATATGTATAATGCAGATAAGCAATTGTTAGCACAGAAAAAAACAACTATCATTTTACTTTGATAAATTAAAGGCGAAATTTAGATAGTAAAATAGGAGATAGAATGTGGAATAAGGTAGGCAACAGACAGCAGACGGGAGATGAGATACAATATGCAAATCTCTCCTGTCTGGTATATTCGTGGTAATCAGGGAAAATGTAAATAAAGTAAGAAAATAAGGATTGGGAAAAATTATGAAAAGAAAATATAAAAAACCACCCATAGTTGAAGCCTTATGCGAGTTTCAATTTATTCCGCAGGAGCCATATAATTTAACTATTCCGGGATTATTTTATGATAAAATAAAAGAGGAATTCCCGATAAGACAGGAACAATCTGGTTTAAGTTTTAACTTATTGCAAATGATTAAGGGAGATGTTGAAGTTCCTATTTTACCCAAAATTCAATTTTCTAAACCCGGCGGAACTCCATTGGTTCAATTGGCACCAGATCTTTTAGTAGTTAATTGTCTTAAACACTATCCATCGTGGGAAGGATTTAAGCCTTTAATCCTAAAATATTTAGAAGTATATAAAGAGGTTGGTAATCCAAAGGGGATTAAAAAGGCAGGGTTAAGGTATATAAATGTTATAGAGTTTGATACAACGGATATAAATTTAGAAGATTATTTTTATTACTATCCTGTTATTCCTAATGGCTTACCCCAAAAACCTGGTTCATTTTTAAGTAAAGTTGAAATTCCTTTTGATGATGAACGGTTGATGTTAACTTTGGGCACAATAGTTGCAAAAAAAATAAATCCATTTTCAATTACATTAGATATTGAGTACGCAATTTCAACACCCGGTAAGATTGCATTTAACAATATTTCAGAATGGCTTGATAAAGCGCATAACAAAGTCGAAGATGCTTTTGAATTATGCATTACAGATAACTCGAGAGAACTTTTCCAGGAGGAAAAATAATGCAAACATCAATATTTATTAATGAAAATTCAACATCGTTTTTAGAAGAACCTGATTTTTCTTTGACGAGAGAAAATCCTGATATTCCTAATACGCATTTATTAAAACCACAACAGGAAAATGAATATTTAGAAACGTCTATCTATTGGGGGATACACGAATTAATCAATCTACTTGAGAAAAATTACAATTTTGAAAACGCCCAAGAAATTAAACCATTTTTATTTTCAAATGCTGACTTACTTCCAATATTAATAGAAGCCCCGAGTTATATTTATCAAGTTTTTGGTAGAGTTCCTATTTACCTCGAATTACATTCTGACCCTGAAGAAGACTGGGATGAACTCTTTATAATTATAAAGACTAATCTTTCTGCGGAAGAATCAATTAAATATGAAAAAGAATTATTTGATAAATGGTTCTGTAAAATAATTAATAAGGTAGGAACCAGATTAAATTTCACAGAAGAACCATTATGAGTTTTGATTGGAAAAAATTTATTCAAGTTGCCGAAACACTCCACCAACAAAATATAGAAGAATCTTTTAGAACCTCTGTAAGTAGAACTTATTATGGTGCATTTTGTTCCTTAAGAAATCTATACGGACTTAAAGGACATACTAAAAGCAATGTTCATCGGGAAGTGATTGAAA
>JAKPVM010000181.1 GCA_029572555.1 Verrucomicrobiota bacterium
CGCAAGCAGTTATGGTTATTATATACGAAACGTTTATGTCTCGCCAGTAGGAACTAATACACACTCGGTGTATGTTCCGGAGGACACTGCGGATATGATAATTCAAGTTCTTCCAAATCCGAGCAGTCCTGATCCGTTTCCGACGCTTGCGATTGAATCCGACCCGGGTTCAGTAGCGACAAATTTCCACGGCAATAACCACGTTACTATTCAACAACCGGCAGAAGGGAATTGGACGGTTGATATCATCAACGGAAGCCAAATGACAGTTAGTTATGATTTAAGGATTATAATGGTTCTTCAAGATGAGAGTCTTGCATTAACTGAGGTGGTATCAAACCTGAATTCTCAAATTGGTCCGTGGTATAGATTTGAAAGTGGGACGAGTATGTCTGCGGGTGTGGTCTCCGGTGTGCTTGCATTGTTAGAAGAATTTTATACGAAATTAGGACATACGAACAGTCCTGCGATGATGAAGGCGCTGCTCATAAATGGCGCGCGAAATCTTGGTGTGGGCTATGATTATTCTGTGAAAAATTACCTTAACCAGCAAGGCTGGGGGCTGATAAACTTGACAAATTCGGCAAGGGCTTCAATGGCGGCTGGAAGTGAATCTTCCTGGTCTATCCAATTATTTGACCAGGACCCGACTAATGCGCTTGTGACAGGTCAAACCCATACAAGAAATGTGACTGCAAGCCCATCAACTAATGGGTCAGCGTTAAGAATTACACTCGTCTGGACAGACCCGCCGGGCAACCCTGCTGCGGGGATAAAATTAGTAAATGACCTTGACCTTGTAGTTACTAATATTGATACAGGTGAGGTTTATGCTGGAAATAATTTTGAACAACAGGGTTTGTTCACCGTTCCTTATGCAACAAATTTAACAAATACCGCGATTGAATTTGATTATGTGAACAATGTGGAGAACGTCTTTATTAAACTAACAAACAGCGCTCGCTATTCTGTATCTGTGATTGGGCGTCGTGTAAATGTTAATGCAATAACTGTGCATCCCGATGGCATAGCGCAAGACTATGCCCTTGTAATTTCGGTTGATGAAGGTTCAAGCCTGTCGGTTAATCCGCCACCGCAATCGCCTCCGCAAATAACGTCCGACCCTTCTCCTTTTGTAAAATCGCTCACTAACGGCGTAGCAATGATAAAAGAAAGAGTCGGCGCAAACTCGCCATTGATTGTTTATACAAACGGGATGACAAATCAGTGGAACTTTTATGTATTCACAAACAACCCTGTTATTACAACGCTGATGGTTAGCACAAACACCAGTTTTGTTACAAACAATGTTGGTTCAAATATTATGTTTGTTACGTTCATCCCGCCAAACCTCTCGAGGTCTCGTGCCAGGGAAGCAGATATTGATTTATATGTCTCAATGAATCCAGCGCTTACTAACCTTGATGAAAATGTGATTCGCAATGAGACATTTAAATCATTAAAACGAGGCGGGACAGAAGCTGTCCTTGTATCAAACGCAGTTGTCGGGGTAGGTGAAGTGTATTATGTCGGTGTTAAAAGCGAAGATCAACAGGCTGCTGAATTTGGTTTGTTTGTTAATTCAAGCAATAATCCATTTTATAACACTGACGACCAGGGAAATTATATTCTTACAACGAGTTGCGCAATTCCTGATGGCACAGCCGACCAACCCGGTGCTGGACTTGGATTTGCGGTAATGCCAGAGTCAGCAATTATTCGGAGGCTTGTGGTAACAAACATTGTTGAGCATGAAAATCCGGGAGATATATTGGTAAATTTAAGCCATAACGATAACTATGTTGTATTGAACAATCACAGTTTTGAATCGCAGTTACCGCCGCCATCGCCGCTTACAATTCAATGGATTTACGAGGATAACGACGAAGGCGATATAGACGGTAGTCAGCACCCTGATGGACCGGGGGCGTTGCGAGATTTTGTTGGCGACGATGCCATTGGCACATGGCAACTTACAGCCATTGATAGCGCATATTTTCATACGGGGATTGTTCAATCTTTAACCATAAGGATTGAACCGTCTAACACGAACGATAATATTTATACTGACCAACTTGTTCAACCCGGACACTTCCGTTATTATGTTGCTAATTCCCCAGTCTGTGCAACGAATATGCATGTGATAGTTGGCAATAATAGTCTGCCTTTGTTTGTCTACTTGAAACAAAATGATTTTCCTTCAACAAATCTTTATGATTTATTTGCTATAATAGATTCTAACGGCGGCGAACTTGCTTTAAGCATCTTTGATAGTCCACCATTAACACCGGGGCAATATATTATTGGTGTTTATAATCCGGATTTGGTTAATGCGGCGAGTTTTAACTTGACCATAACTTTTGACTTTGACCCGAATTGTAGCACGAGATTACAAGACTTTGCTTCGTTTGATTCAATGACGACCTTTGACGACGCTACTACTAACTCCACAATATATATTCCGGTTTCGCGTGAAATAGCCGATATTCAGGCTGGTGTCATTATTGAACATCCGCGCACAGCCGACCTTGTGTTGCATTTGATAAGCCCACAAGGCACTCGCGTTTTGCTTGCGGAAAATCGTGGCGGTCCAACAAATGCAAATTACGGCATAGGCCAATTCACAACAAATGTTATTCCGAGGGCTTCAACAGGCGGGCCAGCCGAAGACATAAATAATATTGGCGCTGCTACGAATATGGGATTTGTGCGGGTTGATTATGATTTTTATACTATCCCAGATACATTGAGAATCTATTATGATGGCGCCTTGTTGTATGACAGCGGGCTTGTAAGCGGAAATAATTCTGTCCTTGTGAGTTTTGGTCCGGGATTTTCCACAAATGTTGTTATTGTTGTAAACGAAGGAAATAACAGCGACCAATGGACATTGTGGGAGTATGTTGCAACGGTGCTCAGCGGCCAAATGGTTTATGCTACGTTTACAGAAAACACGAACTACGCAAAGGTGCCTATTAAATTTGCGCCGACACCGTACACAAAGACTAATTTTGTAACAATGGAACAGAGTTTCCTGTCCGGTTTTGAAACAAATGTTGTTCCGCCTTTGCCAATGAATTTCTGGGTGGATTATGATACCGGCGCTACATTTGACGGCTGGGAGGTGGCGACGAATGAAGTGGCTGTAATAACCGATGCGGGTGTTTCGGTTTCCGGAAACAACTTCCTTGCCACGGCAGACGGCGTTATAAAAAGGACACTGCCAACAATTGGCGGGCATACTTATCGGCTTTTATATTTTGCGCGAGACCCGGGAATTGTAAGCTGGTATAATGGGGATGTAGTTGCTAATACGCAAGTGAAAGATGCTTACGGTGTTAACAATGGCATAATGTTATTCGGTGCTTCCGTGTCAACTAACGGGCAGGTGGGCGAGGCGTTCGATTTCAGAGGCGGCACAAATATGGATAGGATTTTAATCCCTGATAATCCGTCTCTTGCCTTTACTAATTCATTTACAATTGAAGGTTGGATTAATATCCGAACAAACGATGGCGGCGTGATTTTCTACCGCGGCGATAATCGTGTAGGATTAGACCCGTATATCATTGGAACTGACGGCGCAGACGGGATTTATTTCCAGATAACCGACATTTCTGACAGTTCTTATTCAATAACGGCATCGGTTAGCAATGGGTGGCACCACTTTGCAGCTGTCTTATGCGACAGCGATAGTTCTATGCGGCTCTTCATTGATGGGGTGCAGATGGCTTTTGGTTATACACCTATTCGCCCGTTTGCCCTGCTTGATGTAAATAATGAACCCGGAGTTGCAATTGGGAATGTAGCAGGAACTATGATGAATATGCCGTTCAACGGAATGATTGATGAAATCGCTGTATATAATCGGGCGCTTGCTGGTTCAGAGATTCAATCAATTTATACTACGGGATTGGCTGGTAATGGCAGATGTTCTGGCACTATCTGTATGCCGTCTGCGTCAATATATGTTGATGGAACGCTCGCCACAAATCACATATTGTATGGACAAGGATGGACAACAAACTTCCTTACATTTTTCTCCACAAATGATAATTCCGTTATTGAAATCAGGGGCAGCACATTAGGGTTGTTGTTTGATTCATTCTACTTATTTGATGTGAGCGATAGTGTTTATTATCTACCGGAAGAAACGCTTGATGTTTTGAAAGGAGAAAATTCATTTGGTCTATGGCGGCTTGAAATTTGGGATAATCGGGTGGGGCAGGTGTTAACCAATGGCCATTTAATAAGCTGGCGGTTGCAACTTGGTTTTGTAAACACCAACTATGGAATTGTCATTCTGACCAATCATCAGCCGTATTCCAGCACATTGACGAGCAATCAAGTCCAATATTTTGCAGTCAACATACCGCTGAATGTTACAAATGTTACAAATTCAATTCAGGCTAATTATCCAGTGACGATTATATTTAATCAAACCGAACTTCCGATGCCCGGACGACCCGGCAATGTTACAATTTTAACAGATGTTACCAATGGCGTGTTTATTCTTAACTCAAATTCAATACCTGTATTAACGGAAGGACAACGATATTATCTTGCGCTAATCAATTCATTGTTGCTAACCAATGATTATACAATCCAGGTTGATTATGAAATACCTCCGCCACAACAGATAACAAATACTTTGCCTATTATAGCAGAACTACCACCGGGAAGTGGTTATGTTAATTATGTGGTAGATATACCTGAATTTACGATTTCCTCCTCGATAGAATTATTGAATATAAATGGTATGGCTGCGATATCGGTTGGATATTTAGAACCGGGTTCGGATAAAGTAGAATTAGTCTATTCGTCTACTGACGTTGGTTCAGCCGATAAACAGATAATTTTGACAACTAATTCAGCGCCGTTTGGATTAAAAGCCGGCAGATGGATAATCGGTGTTAAAAATACAGGAGGCGGCGCGCTTGGATACCAGTTGCGAGTGTTTGTGAACACGAACATTATTGAAAATGGATTGATGAAGAAGCCTGATTTTGTAAAGCCGCCATCGTTGATAAAATCTGTCGGAACAGTTTTGCAATTCAATACTGATATTGGACGAAACTACAATGTCCTTGTTTCAGAAGACCTTGTGAACTGGAATGTAATGCAGACAATTACAGCAACAGCCGTTGTAACGACAGTTGTTGATATGACGCCGCCGCAAAATAATAACCGTCGGTTTTATCGGATTGTTCCAGCGCAAAATTGATTTTCAAATGATTAATGACTGAAAAATGGATAATAAGAAAATCAATTTAGATGCCTTTCCGCCAATTATCCTTGCTTCCGCTTCGCCGAGAAGAGAGGTGCTGTTAAAAGAAGCAGGGGTAAAATTCCGAGTCGTTCCATCTTCATTGAACGAACCGGAACATAAGCATCTGACGCCTAAAGAACAAGCCATTTACCACGCTTTCCGAAAGGCAAGCGCAATAGCAAAAAAATTCCCAGACTGCCTTATAATTGGGGCTGACACGGTTGTTTGTCTCGGCGCAAAGTTATACGGCAAGCCAGAAAATCTGGAAGAAGCGCGAGTGTTCTTGAAGGAATTATCTGGCAAGACGCATCAAGTAATCACTGGCGTATGCTTAAAATGTTTTAAAAAAAAGTGGAACGCACTATTTTCAGAGACCACTGAAGTTGATTTTTACGAACTCGATGATGAGACGATTGACCTATATCTTTCTAAAGTAAGTCCTATGGACAAAGCCGGAGCTTATGGGATTCAAGAGAATGGCGAATTAATTATTAAACAGATTCGCGGTTCATACTCAAATGTAGTCGGTCTACCAATGGAAAAATTATTAGAAAAATTAAGCAAACTTAAGCCGTAGAAAATCCCGATGTGAGTATTCTTGCTCCCGTTTCAACACACGGATTGTCAGTTATGATGTCTACGCCACATTGTTAATTCTAACCCATTAATAACATTGAATTATTTTAAATTGGTTTTAGTCTAATATTAGTAAGCGGTTGTTATTATGATGGGAAGACGCAATTTAAACTGTGTAGTGATGTTGCTAATGGTAGGGGTATTTGTTTTTGCAATAGAATGTTTGTCGCAAAATTCGCAACTCCCTTTGGATCTTATTCTGCAAAGCGAACTGAAACAGCAACAACTTCGTTCAAATACTCAACGTGTAAATGAACAATTAAGGCTTATAATTGAGGAGTTTGAACGCAATGGAATAAGCGGCGAAGATGTGCAGGTTTTAAAATCTGTGCAATCTGTCCTTAATGAATTGGGCGATAAAGAGATGGCGAGGATCGTTGATTTACTGCAACAGGCGCGGTTAATCGCGGATTACACCGCATCGCAAACGCGAATGCTTGAAGCCTTTTCAACTCAAAAGTCTATTATTGTAAAACTTAAACAACTTTTAGATGAATTCAAACGGCAACAGGCATTGTATGAACTTTCGATAATGTTTAATCGTATTGCAGAAAAACAGAATGCGAATATGAAAGAAGCAATTGCTATGGAGCCGCTTTTACAGGGACGCACTTATGATAAGCTTACGGAGGCGCAAAAAATCCCGCTTCAGGTTCAAACCACAGACCAGGAGTTTATAAAAGAAGAAACGGTTTTCGGGCTTTCAAAACTCGATGCCTTGCTAAAAGAACCAGCAGCGGGGTCATCTGATAACGCAAAGCGGGCTACGGGAATTGTTACAAATTCAAATTTAAAAGTCCTCCTTCAAGAGGCAATTGAGGATTTGAAGGTTGCCCGACTTTACAGCGCAATTGGTAATGAAAAAAAGATTAGAGACACATTGAGAGAAATTGCAAGCGCATTGATACCGGCAGCGGATGCAGCAGAGTCTATTCAACGAGCATTGAGAGAACTTGAGAACTTGATTTCTGAACAAAAGGCAATAGTAAAACAAACCGAAGAATTAAAACAAAACAACAAGACGCAAGATAATAATAAAGAAATTGCGGGGCGTCAGCTTGAATTGAGCGACCGTACAGATTGGCTTAAAGAACAGGTGAAAAATAATGTGCCGGAGGCCGCGTCAAATCTAAAAGAATCAATCAATAAAATGCAGGAGGCACATTCCGTATTAAATTCAAATGAGGGTCGCTGGCGCGCAAAGGACGCCATTGCAAAACAGAATGAGTCGTTAAAAAATCTTGAAATGGCAAAGGATAATCTTCAAAAACAACTTGCCGTAGCAATTAACGAAACACAACAACCTCGTGATAATATAGCACTGTTGAAAGATTTATTGGGCAAGGTGGAAGACATAATGGACAATCAAAAGAATCTCTCAAATTCGGCAAGCGAATTGGAAAAGACGAGGCAGGTTTCAAAATTATCCGGGGAAGCAGCAAAAAAACAGGATGAATTAAAACAGCAGACGCGCAATGTTCAAACCGATGCTGCCCCGATATCGCCGCCAGCAGCAGAAGAACTCGGCGTTGCGGCTGAGCAAATGCAAAAATCTCAAACTGCCCTGGCAAAGGGAAAGAACGAACCATCATCGCAGCAAGCGGCTGTTGATGCCCTTAAAAAAGCCGCAAATGAACTTAAACAAACTTTGAACGATATGGAGAAGAAAAGTTCAGAACTTGCATCTGCTGAAGAATCACTTAAACAATTGTCCGATGTGATAAAAAAGCAACAAGGAATTAACAGAGAGACTGCTATGGCTTCTGCAAAGAATCAAAAGCCATCGGCGGATGTTGTTAAACCGATTGCACAGAAACAATCCAGCGCAGCAAATGACACAAAGGGGATACAACAAAAAGTCTCACCTATTGTCCCAGAAGCGGTTCAACCGATGCAAAATGCATTAAGCGAGATGGATCAGGCTCAAACCCAGCTTGCGCAGGCAAAATTGAAAGAGGCTCAAACACCGCAGGCTAATGCGCTTGATAATTTATACAAAGCAAAAAATGCCCTGCAAAACAAGGCAAACAACTTAAAACAGGATTTAGGTATTCCAGAAGAATCACCTTCGGATTTAGCCGAAGCGTCTGAACAAATTGAAAATGCGCAACAACAAATAGATGAGGCTTTGTCAAATCTTGCACCTGCGGGTTTAATAGATCATCTCACTAAACGACAGCAAGAGGTTGCAAAGAATCTTGCTCGTCATAGTCAAAAGGCTGCTAAAAAAACCCCTATTGAACAGGCGAGTCAAACAGCGACCCAGGCTGCGAAACAACTTGCGCAGGCTGACCTTAAAAACGCTATTAGTACAATGAAGCAGGCAGAAGAATCAATCCAGAATGCAATCGGTTCAAATCAATCTTCTCAACAGAACCGGTCTCAACCGAACCAGTCAGACGTCAGTGGAAATGAAAAAAATGATTCAGGTAAAAATCCTTCAAATTCCACTGCTCGTTCTAATCCAAACAATGGACAAAATGGTTCGCAGGAAGATTCTAATCCTCAACAACAAACAGGAGAACTGCAGAAAAATCAGCCAGATGAATCCGAACCAGCGGAGGCGCCATCGCTTAACGAGTTGAAAGAGGAACAGAATGAGATTCGGCAAATTGCCCAGCAGTTGATGGATACGATGAAAACCCCAATCAACGAGACAATGGCACGCGCTATGGAAAATCTTAATTCTGCTTCGGCTGTCATTGGAAATTTGGCGGCGACTGCAACAGGATTGCCGCAAAAGGCGGAGTCGGCACTTCAAAAGGCGGACAGTTCTTTGATGAACGCAAATGCTCAGGCAATGGCTAATAACGCGGTGCCAGCGCAAAAGAGCGCAACGGCAGCGCAATCTGAATTAGCGCAGGCATCTGCGGCAATTGCAGTGGCTAAAGCCGCAATGGGAAAACAATCTATGGCGGCAAATCAACAGGGAAACACTGCTGCGCAGAACAAGAATGGACAGCCGGGACAAGGTCAGGAAGGAGAGGGGAAGGCAATGGCTCTATCTCAACAAAGAGCGGCTGGTACAACCGGTAAAAGTCAAGGGGATTCAGGTAATTGGTATGGCGCTGGTGGAGATAAAGGTAAAAAGATTGGCACAGAAGGAAGCAGTCGGTTCATCGGATTGCCACAGCGAGATAGAGATGCAATTGTGGAGTCGCAAGCCGAAAAATATCCACAAGATTATGCGTCATTCATTGAGCAATATATGAAAAATCTTTCAGATGAAGCCACACCAAAAAGATGATTATGAAGGTAATGAACACTTTTATCTTTAATTGGCGCAACCTAATTTTGAGTGTATTTCTATTATTAATCGGCTTGTTAAATTGCGGGGTTCAGGGGGCTGATGATAAAAGCCAAAACAATGTTGTAGTTGATAAAAAGACAGATGAAGTGCTTCGCGGCGCGTTAAGGTGGCTTGCTTCAAAACAGCTTCCCAATGGCGCATGGGGATTGTCGGGGGATGAGGCTGCGCATAAGGTAGCGATGAGTTCGTATGCTATAATGGCATTTCTATCTTGCGGACATCTGCCCGGCGAGGGAGAATACGGAAAAACAGTTGCCGCAGGTGTTCAATACCTATTAGATCAAATTCAACCTGATGGAATAATTGGGAACCGCAATGATGGACAATATATGTATAGCCACGGGCTTGCCACAATTGCACTCGGGGAGATTTATGGTCAGACAAAATCTCAGGTAATAAAACCAAAATTAGAACGGCTTGTTAGGTTAATCATAAGCAGTCAAAGCCGTGAAGGCGGTTGGCGGTATCGCCCGATATCACAGGACGCTGATATTTCAGTGACTGTATTGCAGGTTGTGGCATTACGTTCAGCAAAAAACGCCGGGCTTTCAATTCCACAACAGACGCTTGATAATGCAGTGAAGTATGTAAAAAAATGTTATGACCAACGGAGTGGCGGATTCAGTTATCAACCGGGTGGGAGTCCGGGATTTGCAAGGACATCAGCGGCTATTTATTCGCTACAGGTCTGCGGGCTTTATGATGACCTGATGGTTCAAAAGGGTTCGGAATATTTAATCAAATCGATTGAAAAAGGAGAAATACGCGAATGGTTCACCTATGGGCATTTCTATGCGGCGCCGGCTCAATATATGATTGGAGGAGAAATCTGGAAGAAATGGTATGAAAAAGTAAAAGCGATATTGCTTGAAGATGTAAAGGCTGAAAAAGATATATATTACTGGGAACCAAAACGCGACCGCGGACGCGATGTCGGGCCGACCTATTGCACCTCAATATTCGTATCAGTCCTTGCCATACCTTACCATTACATACCGCTTTACCAGAGATAACTTTTGCGCCTGTAAAACTTCAATCATTAGCATTCATCTAAAAATTGCATTTTTAGGTTTAAAGTCTGGAATAATGTTCTATATCTTTTTTCTAGAGATTATCTTTAATTATTGCACCTCAAAATAGATATATTCAGAGTGCTGCGCGCCAGCGCTATCTTTTACAGAGATATTTACAAAATAATAACCACTGGCAGCATTTGTCATCTGATAGCTGAATCGCCCATTTTCTAATTTAAGTTTTGTTTCAATTGAAGATTGCATCCCCCAAATGGAAAGCGAAACC
>JAKPVM010000185.1 GCA_029572555.1 Verrucomicrobiota bacterium
CAATGTTATGCGGTGGGTGTCAACCGTCGCGGAAAAGACGGCAACGGCTGGCAATATGCCGGCGGCTCCACACTCGCAACACCCGATGGGAAGTGGCTCCCTGAATCGGAAAGCTGTGACGACGATGTAATAATTGTTGAAATCAGCAAAACTAATCTGTCTCAATACCGCAAATCCTTTCCCTTCGCGCAGGACTGGGATGGGTTTCGGGTGGTGTGAGTATATTGTAACGCAGCATTGGGTTCATGTCCCGTAATGTGCGTATGTTATCAATGCTATTATAAAATCCATCACCCCGACCAGCGGAGCTGGTCAAATAACAATAGCCCGACCGGCAGGTCGGGTTAGAGACAACAGCCAGATCGACCCCGGCGGGCGTCGAATCCAACGGAATCTTCAAAGGATTAATGCAAGCATTAAAAACACATCTCGTTGTATTCGGCCCCTGCAGGGCCGTTTTTCATTTTCGTTGTTCACATCCGCCAGCCGGCGGACGCTATTATTATTCGACTTCCTCCGGAAGTCCGCTTTGGGTGCAGGGTGAGCACCTGTTTGATTTTAAACTTATCCACAAAAAACCAATCGACCTGCATGCATAAAATTACCAACTGTGAAGTTGAATCATAATCACGTCCTGCAGCGCAAGTCAGAAAGAAATAGCACGACCGGTTTGGTTCGTATAACGTAAAGGACAGGTGAAGGATAAATGTATAATCGGGACTTCAGTCAATGATAATTAGAAATAGCCGGACTGGTTTTACAAGTAACCCGACAATGTCGCATAAAGGGTAAACGTATGGCCCGACCTGCTGCTCAGGTCAAATAAGAATAGCCCGGACGGTTTTACACGAAACACTCAAAGGTTGCTTGAAGGAATAACGTATAGCCCGACCTGCAGCGCAGGTCGAACAAAAATAGCGCGGCCTTGAAGGCCGGGTATAAAAGAGAGTAAATACCGACCCCGGCGGGGTCGAATCCAGGTATATTGAAATCCAATTAAATCAAATACCGATCATCGAAGTCAATTTCATTGTCAATCAGGAGATTTTTCAACTCCTCATAATAGCTTATTTTCGTATGATGTTCCTGTTGATTTGAAACATAGTTGATTAAATTTTCTTTTGCAGAATAAGTATATGTAAATGCTCCATAACCTTCCTGCCATCCATCAAACATAGGGAACAATTTTTTTGTGCGGATAAATGACGAGGCTGACAACTTTATATCCTTTATCAAATCTGATAATGAAACTGTCGGGTGTAATGAAAATACAATGTGCACGTGGTCTGCTGTGCCGTTGATTGCATACACAAAGCATTTTTTATTTCGTAATACCGTTGCGAGATATTTGTGAAAAATTTCCCGGTTTGGAGTCGTCATTATTGGCTCTCTGCGTCTGGGTCCAAATACAACCTGGTAGAGAATTTGAGAAAATCTGTCCATATAATTTCAATTTGTTACAAATGTATAATACACATAATGCATTATTCGGTTATTAAACGTTTATTGTCGGATATAAACGTTTGTAATTATTTGTTGTCGTTTTCTTTATATTCGGCCCCTGCAGGGCCGTTTGTTATTTATCTATTCACATCCGGCTTGCGCCGGACGCTATTATTATTCGACTTCCTTTGGAAGTCTGCATTGGACGAAAGTTTTTCATCTGTTTGATTTTTAATTTGGTCACAAAATCCAATCGACTTATAAACATGAAATTTTTAATTGTGTATGTACTTATAACCCCGACCTGCAGCGCAGGTCAAATAAAAATAGCCCGTCCGGTTTGTCATGTGTCACCTAAAGGCCGGGTTATGGATAAATGTATGACCCGACATGCGGTGCAGGTCAAATAGAAATAGCCCGGCCGCAGGCCGGGTAAAAGACAATAGCATAGCCGACCCTGGCGGGGTCGAATTCAAAAGAAAAAAGATGAAAATGCTTAGTATTGATAATTCGTCTTAGCGTTTTATTCCGCACCCAATCATCCTTTACTGAT
>JAKPVM010000186.1 GCA_029572555.1 Verrucomicrobiota bacterium
ACGGTATTTTCAATTATATTATAACGGTGATGAAATAAAGGAGATGTTGAACAAGAATCCGCTGGTTGAATGGAGTTCAAAACTTAAAGTTCAAACGGATTATAAAGAACATTTTCAGCAGGTCCAACCAATGGAAAATCTTAAACCCGGTTTTTATTGTGTCGTTGCAAGTTATAGTTCGGATTTCAAGAAGGGTGATAATCAGGTTTCGCATTTATTATTCTGGGTAAGCGAGATTGAAATAGTCGAGTTTTCGCATAATGGAATAATTGATGGTTTGGTTGTTCAAGCTGGTAGCGGCACACCAGTTAAAAGTGCAACTGTAACGGCATATACATTCAATCAAGATGGCAAAATGGTTCGCTCAGGTGAACCAAAAGAGACGGACGAAAATGGATTTTTTACCATCACTGCTGATAGTAATCGCGGGTTAATCCTATATGCCGTCTCGGGAGAACAAAAAGTCGCAACCTTTGATATGATTAGTTCATATAAATCCGAACCTCCACGTTCTTATGAACAGGTGTTCTTTTTTACCGATAGGGCGATTTATCGTCCGGGACAAAACCTATATTACAAAGGGGTTCTTGTGTATGGTGATACAGAAAAGGATGACTATCGCATAATTCCAAAGCGAAGAGTAACAGTGGTATTTTATGATCCAAATGGCAAAGAGGTTTCACGACAGGAGATTGAATCAAATGATTATGGAAGTATAAATGGCGTTTTTACAACGCCGTCTGATAGATTAATGGGGAATTATTCAATAAGATTGCTTGGTGGACCGCGCGGGATGGCAAGTTTGAGCGTTGAAGAATATAAGAGACCAAAATTCAATGTTACACTTCAACCACCGAAGGAAGGCGTGAGGCTTAATGACAAGGTTTCGGTAAAAGGGATTGCAGAGGCTTTCACAGGCGCACCTGTTGATAGCGCTCAGGTTAAATGGCGCGTGGTCAGGGAGGTAAGATATCCCTTATGGTGGGGATGGTGGGGGTGGCGAGGGCGGTATATACCGCGAACTCAACCTTCGCAAGAGATTGGTTTCGGCACCGCAACTACTGGTACCGATGGTACGTTCAATGTTGACTTCATAGCAAAACCTGACCCAGCAGTTTCTCCTGAAAGCGAGGCTACATTTATGTTTACTATTTATGCAGATGTTACTGATTCAAGCGGTGAAACGCGTTCTGCAAACAGGGTTGTGATTATCGGATTCACTGCGTTATCTGCCAGTATTGAAGCCCCACAATGGGTAACGGTTGATGTCGGAGCGCATTTAAAAGTCAAGACAACAACTCTGGACGGTGAACCGCAGATTGCAGAAGGTTCTTTCAAAGTCTATAAACTGAAAGAACCGCAACGGGTTCACCCATCGCCTTTGAACAATATGCAATGGTGGGTTCAAGAGATAGATCCATCGGAGGTTGAACCGGATATGTCAAATCCATTCAATTGGCAGGAAAGCGAATTAGTATCAGAAAAGGGAATTACCACAACAAAAGATGGAATTGCTGAACTTGATTTTAAATTGAAGGTTGGCTGCTACAGGGCAGTATTTGAGACGGTTGATAAATACGGCAAAAAGGTAACAGCGAGGGAACAATTCACTGTGGTTGATACATCAGCCGATAAGTTTGGCGTTAAAATTCCAAATATACTAACAGCCCCTCGTTGGAGCGTTGAACCCGGCGATGAGTTTATTGCTCTATGGGGTACGGGATACGATAGCGGCATTGCTTATGTTCAAATTGAACACAGAAAAAAGATAATTCGCCGAAACTGGACACCACAGGATAAGACACAGCATTTAATAAAGATACCAATAACCGAAGAGATGCGCGGCGGTTTTACTATTTATATAACATTTGTGAGAGAAAATCGGGTATATTTTGAGACCCGATACGTTGAAGTCCCGTGGAGTAATAAGGAACTTGAGTTGTTATGGGAACACTTTACCTCAAAACTCCAGCCTGCTCAAAAAGAGACCTGGTCATTAGTGATTAAACCAAAGGATGGCGTCGCAAAAGGCGTCGCAGAAAAAGCGGCTGCGGAACTTGTTGCAACCCTTTATGATGAATCGTTAGACCTGTTCCGAAAAAATGTCTGGATAAATCGATTCAGCATTTTCAAACGCGATTATCCAACAATATCAAGTTATTTTTGCAATCGGGAAAGTTATTTCCAGGTTGCTCATTATGGTTTTGAACAATCCTATATCGGCGTTGATATTAGGTATCGCGATTTTCCAGCGGATATTATGGAAAATAGAATGCTATACAGACGAAGGGGATTAGCTGTCGGGACTGAATTTAAAGAGAAATCAGGGATGTTAGAAGCGCCAGCTGCTACAATGGCGGCTGCTCCGATGGCTGCAAATAAATCAGTCGAAATGGAATTTTTGGGTAAGGCAGATGCCGCCCCCGCTGGTGCAGCAGCCAAACAAGAATCAGCCAAAGGAATTTCTACAAGAAATGAATCTGAACCGACACCGCAGATTGACCTCTCATCCGTTACAGCAAGAAAAAATTTAAACGAAACTGCCTTCTTTTATCCGCAATTAATATCCGATGAAAACGGCGTCGTTAAGATTCAATTTGAAATGCCGGAGGCTTTGACGAAGTGGAAGTTTATCGGATTTGCTCACGATAAATTATTACGTTCAGGTATAATCACTGCAAGCGCTACGACTTCAAAGGACATTATGGTGCAACCAAACCCGCCACGATTTTTACGCGAAGGCGATTTGATTTCATTCCCGGTTAAAATTTCAAACCGCACAACAGAGAGACAAAAAGGAAAGGCGCGTCTCAACTTTATGGATGCTGTGAGTGGTAAGAACATTGATAATGTTCTCAAGAACAAGACAATGGAGATTGATTTTGATATTCCGCCGAATGAATCAAAGAGTTATTTTTGGCAAATCCAGATTCCTGATGGGGCGCCATATCTCCAATATAAGGTGGTTGGGTCAACTGGAAAAATCTCCGATGGCGAAGAGGGATATTTGCCTGTGGTTTCAAGGAGGATATTTGTTACCGAGTCCCTGCCTCTCCCAATTCGCGGAGAAGGTGAAAAAAAATTCAGGTTTGAAAGCCTTATAAAATCAAAGTCGTCATCTACAATTCAACACAAGGGGCTTGTTGTTCAGATGGTTTCGCAACCAGTGTGGTACGCGGTTATGGCTTTACCATATTTGATGGAATATCCTTATGAGTGCTCGGAACAAGTATTCAATAGGTATTATGCAAATACCCTTGCCCGATACATCGCAAATTCAGACCCAAAGATTCGTCGCATCTTTGATTTGTGGAAAGGCACGTCGGCATTAGATAGTCCGCTTGAGAAAAATCAGGATTTGAAATCTGTTATGCTTGAAGAAACACCTTGGTATCGCGCTGCTCAAAATGAAAGTCAGGCAAGAAAAAATGTCGGGATTTTGTTCGATGATAATCGTCTTAATGAGGAAATGAAACGGGCATTGTCAAAACTAAAAGAGATGCAATTATCAGATGGTTCTTTCCCATGGTTTCCCGGCGGTCCAAAGAGCGATTATATAACTTTATATATTACTACTGGTTTTGGACGGTTAAGACATCTCGGTGTTGACGTGGACGTTCAGATTGCAATAAAGGCGCTGAATAGTCTGGATAATTGGTTAAATGAAAATTATGAGCGCATCTTAAAATACGGTCAAAAAGACAAATGCAATATTACCGAGACAATCGCGATGTATATTTATTGCCGAAGCTTTTTCATAAAAGACAAAGGAATAGCAAAGGAACATAACGAGGCGTTTGATTATTTCTTGAAGCAGGCAAGGGAATACTGGTTGAGGCTGCCGAGACAATCGCAAGCCCATATCGCTATCGGCTTAAAACGAATCAATGCGTTTTCTAATAATGCCGTTGATACAACGCCGATTGATATCGTTAAGTCATTAAAGGAACACGCTGTTTTTGATGAAGAGATGGGGATGTTCTGGAGAGATACCGAACTGAGCTGGTGGTGGTATCACGCACCTATTGAAACCCAGTCAATGATGATTGAGACATTTGATGAAGTAGCTGCCGACGCAAAGGCTGTTGATGGGTGCCGAACCTGGCTATTAAAACAGAAGCAGACGCAAGATTGGAAGACCACAAAGGCAACGGCAGACGCAGTTTATGCACTTATCTTGCGTGGAACAAATTGGTTAGCATCAGATAAACTTGTTGAGGTGATAATTGGTGGAACTAACATTACACCGGGAAAATCTACCGCTAACCAAACCACAGTTGAACCGGGTACTGGTTTTTATGAGAAACGTTTTTCACCGGAGCAAATCAAATCTTCATTAGGAGTAATCACTGTTAAAAAAACTGATAGCGGAGTAAGTTGGGGGAGTGTTCATTGGCAATATCTTGAAGATATGAGCAAGGTGAAATCTTATGAAGGAACGCCATTGAAACTTAAGAAAACGATTTATATCAAGGAGCCAACAAAAAGCGGTCAGGTGCTTGTGCCAGTTAAAGGCGCATTGAAGGTCGGCGATGAATTAATTGTTAGAATAGAATTAAGAGTTGACCGCGATATGGAATATGTTCATTTGAAAGACCAGCGAGCCAGTGGTGTTGAACCGGTGAATGTTATTTCTGGCTGTAAATATCAAGATGGGCTGATTTATTATGAAACAACACGGGATACAGCAAGCCACTTCTTTATTCATTACCTTCCAAAAGGGACTTATGTGTTTGAGTATCCGGCGCGTGTTCAACATCGCGGCAAATATCAAACAGGCATAGCGTCTATTCAAGGTATGTATGCGCCTGAATTCAATAGCCACAGCGAAAGTTTTGTTCTTGAAGTGAAATAATAACGGGCTGATAAAGAGTTCATATATTTAAGGACTTGGTGAAAATCAATGGGCTATATTTTTAAGTGTGCAATAGATCTTATTTAAAATATTTAATGGAGTTAATATTGACATACCAATAATTATGAATAAATTTAACGAAGTTTTGTAACAGATTGAAGTTACAAATGCCAGTCTAAATATATTTAAAAAAATGTTAATTATAACAGTTGGCGTAAACAATAGAAGCGCCTGTAAAATAATGTAAATTATCTCAATCAAATATTCTGTAACTTTGATACACATAATCGTTAAAAATAAAGTAAAAGGTTAAAAGATGGCAAGAATACCAACTAATAATAAGAAGTTAATAGAATGGGTAAATGAAACCGCAAAATTGTGCCAGCCTGATAAAGTCCACTGGTGCGATGGTTCTGAAAAGGAGTATAAAGAACTTTGCGATTTGATGGTTAAAAGCGGTACCTT
>JAKPVM010000212.1 GCA_029572555.1 Verrucomicrobiota bacterium
CTTATATTTGTAACCCAGTCGCGCATTGCCTCGTTTATAGCCTCTTTTAATGTTTGCTGTCCTGCTTTAACAGGAACGACATCAGCGCCGAGCATTTTCATCCGATAGACATTTAAAGCCTGCCTGTCGCAATCAACAGCACCCATATAAACAACGCATTTTAATCCAAACATTGCTGCAACAGTAGCAGTAGCGACGCCGTGTTGTCCTGCGCCAGTCTCGGCAATAACTCTTGTTTTGCCCATTCGTTTTGCAAGGAGCGCTTGACCTATGCAGTTATTTATTTTATGCGCCCCTGTATGGAGGAGGTCTTCTCGTTTTAAATAAATTTTAGCCCCGCCCAGAGCAGAAGAAAGCCGTTCAGCATAGTAAAGCGGGGTAGGTCTACCGCAAAATTCCTTTAAATAATAGGAAAGTTCTTTTTGAAACTGAGGGTCTCTTTGGGCTTTAAGATATTCCTCTTCAAGTATTCTCAAAGGATTTATAAGGGTCTCGGGGACAAATCTTCCACCATATTCGCCGAAATAACCCTTATCATCTGGCAATGTATCAATTCCAAATTGTTCCATTGGATTATATTTATATCCAGGATAGATGTTTAGCAAATAGAAATAATTTGATTAATGATTTTAACCTACTGTTTGTTGTCCCATATAGCCACTGATTGCCGCGATGATAGAAGAAATGAGCAATAAAATTAATCCAAATGCAAGGAAGATGCGCGTTCGGTTGCTTGTTCCTCGCCATTCACCTAATAGAATTCCGAGCAAAGCGCTGAACATAATTGAACTTGCCATCAACACAGCCCAGCCGACATAAGCCATTTTTCCCATTGCTGGTTCGCCTGTTTTAAAGCAAATAAACTGCGAACACCAGATTGCGCCTGCAATCGCGGCAAAGAATAAATTGGAAATTTTAGGAGATTCAGTTTTGATGTAATCACCGATGGTTTTATTTTTTAGATTCAAAAACAGACACCAAAGGGCGTTCACCACAAAACCGCCTGCCAGCACGACAACCAACACAGGTATTCCACGCCAGGTGTTTGATGTTTGTGGTTCAATAGTTAGGGCAAGTTTTTCCATATTTGCACCGCCCTGCAAACCGAAGCTCATTGCCGAACTCATAAGCCCAGAAAATATGGCAACGATAATCCCTTTTTTGAAATTGAATTCAGCCACCGCCTTTTTCTTTTCTTCTTCCGGGAGTTCTTTTTCTTTTGACATTCCGGCTGTGCCAACAAGGACAATACCTACTATTGAAACTACAACTCCAATTAAAGAGACAATGCCAGCAGAGGATTGAAATAGCTGCAAAAACTGTCCTTTAATCATAGTGGGTATTATTGTTCCTGCGGCAGAACAAAGGCCACAGCCAATAGCCAGACCAAGTCCTACGCCGAGATACCTTATCATTAGTCCCCAGGTAAGTCCGCCAATGCCCCACATCGCCCCGCACATAAAACAATATGTGGTTTCTTTGGAAGGAGCGGAGTTGATTACTTTAATAAAATTAGGGCTTGTTGCCATAGCAAGAAGCAACGGAACGACAACAAGCCCCGTAATTGCGTATATCATCCAATAACTCTCCCACGCCCAATTTTTAACCTTTTTAAACGGAAGGTAAAAAATAGCGCCTGCAAAACCACCGAGAACGAAAATAATCACTCCAAGCGCAGGATTTGCAACTGTAGATGCTGGTTCATTCATATAACAGAAATTTTATAGTCGCTTTGAAAGGACGTCTTTTTCGTATCGTTTTACTTCATTTACCCAACAATCTGATACAGGAACATTATTCTTTAAACAATAGTAATCCCATACAGCGCTGTAAGGGAATGTTTTCATTTCTTCCATCAAGGCAAGGCGAGTTGTGTAATCACCTGCATTTTCAGTCTCCCGTAGTTTATCTATTGGCGCAAGCATTGCCATTAGCAGCGCCCTTAACATATTTCGTGATCCGATTACCCAGGCAGCGATTCTGTTAATACTGCCATCAAAATAATCAAGACCGATGCGGGTTCTTGAAAGGAAATTGCCCCAGACAAGTTCCTGTGCTATGGCTTGCAACTCATCCGTCAGGGTAACTACGTGGTCGCTATCCCATCGGACGCCACGGCTAACGTGAAGCGCTATTTCTGGAAGATATAGCAGGACTGATGAGATTTTATCTGCTATGCCTTCGGTGGGGTGATAATGCCCGGCATCAAGGCAAAGGAGTTTCTTTCTGGTTATAGCATAACTAAGATAAAACTCGTGTGAACCGACTACATAACTTTCTGAACCTATACCAAACAGTTTTGGTTCAACTGAATCAACGTTCAACTTTGGGTCAATTTTCTTTTTAAATACTTCGTCCAGAGCCCCTAACAATCTTTCTCGTGGCGCTTTTCTATCAGCGGGGGTATCTTTCATACCGTCTGGTATCCAAAGATTTGTTAAACAAGATTTGCCCAGCGCTTTTCCAAAGGCCGCTCCAATTTCTCGGCATCGGATACCGTGTTCAATCCAAAATTTTCTGATGGATTTATCCGGATGAGACAATGTCATTCCACTGGTTGCCTTTGGATGAGAAAAATAGGTTTGGTTGAAATCGAGGGCTAATCCGTTTTCTTTTGCCCATGCGATCCAATTCTTGAATTGTTCTGGACTGATTTCATCTCGGTCAACTCTTTTGCCTGTCATTTCTGCATAGCAAGCGTGCAAGTTGAGGCGATGTTTTCCGGGGACAAGAGACATTGCCTTTAGAAAATCCGAGCGAAGTTCGTCTGGTGTTCGCGCTTTTCCGGGATAATTACCCGTTACAGCAAGTCCACCACCAAGTTCAGTTCCGAGATTTTCGAATCCCCCGACATCGTCTCCCTGCCAGCAGTGGACAGAAATTGAGACATTACCAAGTTGTTCCAGGACTTTATGTGTATTTATGCCATATTGCGCATACTGTTCAGATGCGATTTTATAACCTTGCTCAATACTTTTTTTATTTTTCATAATATTTAAGTTTATTTGACCTTTTTGACTTTTACCCATTTGCCTGTTTGAGCGGAATTTAAGACAGCATCGCAAATGTACTGAGTAATAAGTCCTTCTTTGAAAGTTGGTCTTGTTGGTTTTCCTTTTGAAATGCCTTCAAGAAAATCAGCAAGTTGATGGATAAAACTATGTTCGTATCCAATCGTTAGTCCTGGCACCCACCAGTGTTTCATATATGGATGGTCGCCATCAGTAACATGGATTGAACGCCAGCCGCGGACTATGCTTTCGTCTCTATGGTCAAAATACTGTAGACGATGAGAATCGTGTAAATCCCAGGCGATGGACGCCTCTTCACCGTTAATTTCAAATGTATATAACGCTTTATGTCCACGGGCATAGCGGGTAGCTTCAAATGTGGCAATAGAACCATTTGAAAATCTTGCAAGGAACAGGCTGGCATCATCGATTTCTACTTTTTCGACTTTTCCAGTAATTAAATGTTTACGTTCTTTTACAAATATTTCTGTCATTGCGCAAACTTCTTCAATGTTGCCGTTTAACCAGATTGCAGTGTCGATGCAATGGGCAAGCAAATCGCCAGTAACACCACTTCCGGCAACTTTTGCATCCAGACGCCACAGTGAATCGCCACCCTGTGGAAGAGATTTTGAAATTGTCCAATCTTGAAGGAATTTTGCGCGATAATGGAAAATCCGTCCAAGTCTACCGTCATCAATAAGTTTTTTGGCAAGTGTAATGGCAGGAAACCGACGATAATTGAACGAGATAAGGTTAGGAACACCTGCCTTTTCCACTGCGTTTACTATTTTTTCGGCTTCTTTACCATTCATAGCAAGCGGTTTTTCACAAATAATCATCTTGCCCGCTTTAGCAGCTGCAATTGCTACCTCTGCGTGCACATTATTGGGAAGGCATATATCAATGAGGTCAATATCTTTGCGCTCTATTAATTTTCTATAATCGGTTTCTATTGATTCATATCCCCATTGATTCGCGAATGCCTTTGCTTTTTCTTCGTTCACATCGCATATAGCTTTAAGTACTGGCTTCAACTCAAGGTCAAAAAAGTTGCTGACCCTACGATGTGCGTTTGAATGGGTGCGTCCCATAAAACCGCAACCCAATAGTCCTACATTAAGATTTTTCATAATCATTTCTCCATTTTCTTATTGTTGTTTTAAAAATTAAAACTTATTTCTTTTTCGAAGGTGTCTTAGTAGATTTTGAAACTGTTTTCTTTGTTTTTGAGCAGCATGCTTTTGGACTGCATTTTTTCGCCGATGTTTTTGTTGTTTTCATTTGTTATCCTTTCCACTTTTGTTTATCTACCGTTAATCTTGCCAACCGTGGGCATCTCTGACATCTATCATTGCCTTTAAAATGTCATTCCAAGTCTGTTGTTTCATCATCACAGCATTTGGAAACATACAACCATCCCAGCATATATGTTTAAAAGCCTTTGTTAGATGACCTTTTTCATCTCTTAACCAAAATCCAGCGTGATAGGGTATATCTAATTTTCCATTAGGATCGTTTGCAAGACAATGATGTCCAGTTTTTTCGTGTGTGCCAGAACCCTTTACTGTGCCGTCATTCTGGGCTATATGGAAATCAATTGTCCACGGACGAAGCACATTTGTTAATTTTTTGTAAGCCTCGTCAAATACAGCCCTGTTTTTCCAGTCAAAATTTTCCGGAAGTAGCGCGTCTTCTGGGGCATTATATCCGAGCAAAAACAATAGGGTATGTGCCATATCTGCCTGGAAGCCCAATGTTTTGGGATTGCCAGCCTCTTCTAACAGCCGAATTGTTTGTCTCCAACTTTGAATGCCACCCCAGCAAATTTCGCCTTCCGCTGCAAGCCGTTCTCCAAAATCTTCTGCAATTTTACAGGCTTCACGAATTGTTTGCGCAATTTTCTTTGTATTTTCTTCTGGGTTTTTTGCCCAATCG
Source organism: Verrucomicrobiota bacterium (assembly GCA_029572555.1). Classification (GTDB taxonomy): domain Bacteria; phylum Verrucomicrobiota; class Verrucomicrobiia; order Limisphaerales; family JAKPVM01; genus JAKPVM01. The sequence goes on from JAKPVM010000212.1 coordinate 4,950, forward strand.
GAAACGCTACAAGCGGTGTCAATTCTTACGACGCCGTATTTTCTGATACCAAATTCCCTTAATTTAGATGCAATTCTGCAACCTTTACGAACCTGTTCAACGAACTTTTTCCGTTCTTCATTGCTCCCCATAGCCGAACCGCCACCGGTCCCTTCCCAGATTGGTGCCACTACTGAACCGATAACAAATCCTTTCGAAGCAATTTTGTCGGCGGTTTTTTTAAGGTCATCATCGGTGATGTTGATATTTATATGAGGTTCATAAAGAAAAATATCCACGCCGTCAAACTTGATGCCATCTACCTCAGCGGCGGCTGTGAGGTTTAACATTGTATCAAGGTCAATACACGGTTCAGCTCCCGGAGTTCCTTTACCAACGAGACCGGGCCACATTGCATTATGAAGCTTAGGAAAATTATTGATATGCTTATTCATTTTTTCAATTCAGTTATGTTGATTAAATTAAACATATATCAGTCTAATACGGCTTTAACAAAGAAAAGAATAACAATTTTTATAATTTCATCAATCAGAAATTTAATTTTTTAGAAAATTTTTAAAATTTTTTCAAAAAAATTACAGATGTTTTCATAAAAGCATTTGTTATCGAGACATATCTAAAATATTTATCGGATAGTTATTTTGAAAAACTTTGTCGTCCCTGTTTCGTTTATATTTAATTGAATCTCTTCGTCATTACCAATAAATTCACGATATTTTTCCCATGCCCCATTTATATTGTCTGAAATAAAGACAGTATAATGTTTACCGGATTCACCTTGCCATTTTAAAACTATACCCTGTGGGTTTGACACATAAGTTATTGCGCTTTTGAAAATTGAAGAAAGTTCAATCGGGGAAATGTATTTATTTACCGTATTTGCAAAGCTACTATGTTCAAGAAAATGAATAGTAAGGTAGTCTAATTGCAATATTGAATTTCTTGGTTTGTTTATGATTTCGATATAACCCATATTAATTGATTCTCCGCAGACAGGACAATAAACAATGCCCCGCAATTGATGTTCAATTACATAAATGCCATTGGTTTCTGTGCGAGGAAGATTATTAATTATGTTCAAAAAAGTTTTTGTTAAAGAACAACCATCTTTAATTCCATCATTGTCCGTATCTGCAGTGGTAGGTAAAAATCCGAAGAGTGATTCTTCAATATCGCAAATGCCATCACAGTCGTTATCATTTGGTGCAGGCAGGATATGTCCATCACCAATTCCTTCAAGGACAGCCTTTAATTGGAGTGGATATATACGGCCTAAACCGTTAAACAAATTTCCGCCCTCCCAGCAAAAACCGCCGTGTTCCAAATAGTGTAAAGCCATTGATGGAATCGTTATTGATAATTTATTTGTCGGATTGTGAACAAGCCAATAGTCCATTGTTACAGGCTCTCCACAAACAGGGCAGATCTCATAGCCATCCATCGGGTGCTCAATCACAAACGGTTGGTCTTTTGGACCGGTTTCAATGCTTGCAGCTCTTGGAAGATTTTTTACTTGTTGTAATAAATTTCTCGCAAGTTCAATTCCGTCAACAATCCCATTACTGTTACTATCCGGGTTTTGTGGATTTAAAGAAAATGGTTCTTCTTCATAATCATCAAGTCCGTCAAGGTCATTATCCGTATAATTGCTACGGTTTAAGAAATGGGCAAATCCGATTGAATTGCATATAGTCTTAAGTAGAGGCGGATTTATCCTGCCAGTGTGAACACTACCAGAATAACTAAATCCACCGTGTTCTAAATAGTGAAGCGAAATGAACGGAATGCTTATACTCTGGTTTTCAAGAGGATTGATAATTTCAAGATGTCCCATATTTACGAGTTCCCCGCAAATATCACAAGTTTCAAGTCCAAATGCAAGATGAGGAAGAGCATAAACTTGATTGTTTGTCTCAGTATTGGGGAGACTCACAATGATATTATATAACAC